>CAZCTP010000008.1:0-49496 GCA_964501575.1 uncultured Thermodesulfobacteriota bacterium | reverse complement strand
CCCATATCCCGTAACCAGGTCCAAAATCCACTATAACATCATCTTTACCCTTCCCATCTATATTACCGGTTACTATCTGATCAGGATTCACAGGATTAAACTGTGACCAGGTGCTATTGTTAGCTCTCACCCATATTCCCTTAGACCCGAAGTCAACTATAATATCATCTCTATCATTACTGTCCATAACCCATTTTGTTATCTCTTCAGATTCAAAGTCACTGAGTTTTGCCCATTCTCTATTATCTTTCCTTACCCATATGCTATGTCCGGGAAAGTCTATTATTAATTCGTCCTTCCCATTACCATTCATATCTGCAGTAGCCATAATCCTTTTAGAAAAGGTCACAGTTATAGTTTTATTACCATCAAGAGATGAAAATGTGCAGGTAGCAGTATTTGTATCATTCCCTGCTTCTGTCCCTCCTGTGGCTGTACATGTTCCCTTCCATGAGGCGGTTGTTCCTGTACCTGCATTTGCTGTTATTGTTATAGAGCTTCCGTGGTCAAGGGATGTAGTTGTGCCCGTATTATTTGAAGGATAGCTATAGTTTATTCCTCCTACATTAGATTGAACCATTCCTGTCCCATTACCCTGCGCATTTGCAGTTACTGTATACTGGTTAAGTGTAAATGTAGCAATACAGGATTTATTAGAGTCCATCGTTACCTGCCCGTCTGAGCAGTCTGCATTACCTGACCACCCTGTAAAGGTAGACCCGGTATCAGGGGTGGGGGTGAGGGTAACTATTGTTCCATAATTGTATATATCTGTGCAGTCACTGCCACAATTTATACCTGCTGGATTGCTCGTCACTGTGCCATTGCCTGTCCCTGTTTTCTGAGTTCTCAGGGTATAAGTATTTATTCCAAAGGTTGCACTTATTGTATGAGTTCCTTTAACATTCGTGAAAGTGTAATTCGTTATCGCCCCCTTAGATACCCCGTCAACCAATACATTAAGGATGTGATATCCCGTAGATGGCGTTATCGTGAAGGACTGATCATTTCCACAGTTGACAACGATACCTCCTGATGGAAGTATACTTCCACCCGTGCCTGCGGTGGCTGTAATGGTATATGTGTCTATTGCAAAGCTTGCACTTATCGTGTGGCTATCCATTACATTTGTAAAGCTATAGTTTGTAATTGCCCCCTTTGAGATTCCATCAGCTGATACATCTACTATGTGATAGCAAGTATCAGGCGTTATGGTGAAATTCTGATCTGAACCATAAGTTACTACTACATTACCTGGTGGATTAATACTACCACCTGTTCCTGCTGTAGCAGTAATTGTATAGCTCTTAAGATCAAATGTAGCTGTGCAGTTTACATCTGTACTCATTGTAACCTGTCCATCTGAACAGTCTGAATCTCCGGACCAGCCGGCAAATGTTGAACTTATATCAGGTGTGGGTGTAAGGGCAACAACTTCTCCCTCTCCAAATTGATCAGAGCATGTGCTTCCGCAGTCTATTCCTGCCGGACTGCTTGTAACCTTGCCTGTACCTGAGCCGGTTTTGGTTATCTTGAGTGTATGAGACAATATTGTGGTTACGCTGAAGGTGTCGGTTACTCCTCCTATATCAAGAACCAGGTCAGTCTGAGTTGAATAACTCCCTGAGGATGTCTGCCTTACCTGGATGGTATCCCCGTTATTAACCTTCCCGGCAGTAGATGTCCAGCTCCCACTGTTAATCCTGTACTCACAGTTAGTACCTGTACAGGATGTTATAGATATGTCTGTACGGACGTTTATGCCGCTTACTGTGATGGTATCCGATTGGATGATTGTGCTTATATTTACACCGGTCTGGTCAGTGAATGAGAATGGATCAGGAGTGCTGTCCGGTGCGCATATTCCCGATGATCGGGCATTATAGATTGCAGCAATTTCATCGGCCGTGAGGGCACTGTTGTAAACCTGAACCTCGTCCAAAAGACCGCCAAATGTACTAAAGCCGGCCGCTGCCGTGGTTTTGCCAATCAGGAATGCCCCGGTGCCCTGATAATGCGCGATCACATCATTGCCAATCAACGCACCGTCCCGATACAGTTTCCTGACTTGTGTTGAAGCGTTATACGTTCCTGCCCAGTGATGCCAGTTTGAGTCTGAGAAAGTCGCATCAGTTACATCAAGAGTGCCTGAATAGAAATCAAATGTAAATGTATTGGCCGTTCTGAATCCAACATGAAGTCCTTGATGTACGGCGGCTATTCCCTGTCCAAGGATAATCTCCGCGTTTGTGGTAGCCCGTTTGGCCCATAAACTGAAACTGAACGACTGGTTGGCCAAATTAATGTTGTTCCCTGCATCAATATAATCATCCGCTCCATCAAAACTGAACGCCTGACCTACCATGCCGGTGGCATAGGTGGCGCCGTTCATCAATGTGCCGTCATTTGTCCCGACGCTGTCGTTGGGGTTGTTTTCGGCCATCCACCAGGAGACCATACCGGATGGAGGCGGGGTGCAGGGCCTGCACTTGCCCTCAGGACCTGCATTGTAGATTTTCTGGATCTCAGAGGTGGAAAGGGCGCGGTTGAAGAATTCAGCCTCATCGATGTGACCGTTGAATCGCCAGACACTACCCGGCCATGAGGGATACATATCGCCGATAGCCATTGCGAGGCTGTTATTGAGATTTCCTGTGAAAGTAAAAGACCCGGAAGGGCTGCCGTTGATGTAATAGGTCACCGAGTTGCCCGATCTGGTAATTGCCACATGTGTCCAGGTATTGGGTAATATGGTGTCAGCGGATTGTCCCACCCAACTATTATTGCCCATAAAATTGAGTTTGCCCGCAGTTCCATACATGCTTCCCTGTATAGCCAGCCCCCATCCTGAACTATTATCCGATGCTAACCTCCCTGCAATACCCTCTCCATAACTACCAATTCCTGTGGGATAAACCCATGCGTCGATACTGAAATCTCCTCCGGTAAAATCGAGTGAGGAGGCATAGGGCACCGAGACATAATCATCCACTCCATCAAAGCTGAACGCCTGACCTACCATGCCGGTGGCATAGGTGGCGCCGTTCATCAATGTGCCGTCATTTGTCCCGGCCATATCGAGGGCGTTGTTGTCCCCTCCCCACCAGGAGACCATACCGGATGGAGGAGGTGTGCAGGGTTCATATTCATATGCACCAATATCTATAACTGCCGTGCTATCACTATTACCATCTACAGGGCGCGGAAAGCCGCGCTGGTCAGTAGTCAGGGTACTGGCAGGGTCGCCGGCATCAATAGCCGGGCTTCCGGCCTGTAAGGCATGGGTCTGGGTCGGACCACCGTTGTCCTGTAAGAGCCCTAACAGTGGATCGGCAGTTATTCCAGCGCCACAAGTTCCATCACTGTCGAGGTTATTCAGTAGTGCAGTAATAGTGCCAGAAGCATTGGTACAGTCTTGTTTCAACGCCTGATTGGCGACGATCGTGTTCTTGAGCGTAACTGATGCTGTTGCGCTGCCGCCGTTCCAGATGCCTCCACCATCGTACCCACCGGTATTATTCGTAATGGTCGAATTGATGATTGTTGCGGTTCCCGAATTTCCAATACCTCCGCCGTGCCATGTACCTGCGTTATTGGTGCTTATTGTCGTGTTTGTAATGGTTAGATTTCCTGTGTTTAAGATACCACCGCCCCCTTGATGATACCCTGCAGAATTCCCACTTATGGTGGAGTTGGAAATGTCGGCTGTTCCTGAATTAATAATTCCACATCCCAAATAAGCAGTTCCATAATTACCGCTTACAACACTGTTTTTTATGGTCAACGTTCCTCCTACCTCATTGACAATGCCAGTATTCGTGTTATTCGACACAGTGGAGTCATTAACGGCAAGTGTGCCAAAATTCCAGATGCCGGATCTGCCGCCGCCACCACCTCCACTATTTGGAGGAGAGTTGTTACTGCTGACTGTGGTACCGGTGATCGTAACGGTTCCATCATTCCAAACACCTCCACCTCCACCGTTCTGTCCACCACCAGCTTCATTATTGCTGATTGTGGAATTCGTAACAGTAACCGTTCCACCTGTGTTATAGATACCGCCGCCGTTACCACCTGCAAAAGTTCCTCGGGTAGCCGTATTGCCGGTAATAGTAGAGTTGTCGATACTCAGGGAGCCGGCAAGGTTATAGATACCTCCGCCGGCTCCATAGGTAACGGAACTGTTGGTAGATAGTATAGAATTTGTGACTGTAAGATTTGCTGCATTATTGTAAATACCCCCTCCGTATTTCGCCGGGGCTGAACCGGTTGCATACCCGTTCTGAACGGTTACACCGATTATACTAACGGTAATACTACCAGTTACTATATGTACAACCCGGTCGCCGATACCGGGGCCACCACCATCAATTATTGTGCTCGCCGCCCCTGCTCCGGTGATCGTAACAGAAGCGAGGATATCGAGGTCTCCCGAAGCATTCAGATCCTCTGCTGCACCGGCGATGGCATTTGTGTATGTCCCCGCCGGCAGGTTGATGGTGTCAGCGGTCCCGTAAGTGCCGGTTGCCGCACAGTCGGCATAGGTGTCTGCACCGTTGTTAATGTTTGTTATTGCCTCACGTAGTGAGCATGAACTGTTTGTCCCAAGCTCGTCCGGCGCGTTGGTGGTGACATTGATGGTGGCTGATTCGGCAGAAGTACCGACAAGCGCCACTGCCAGTATAGCCATGAGTGCCAAACACAGAATCCCTTTCCTCATACCTTTCCTGATCATAAATTACATCCTCCTATGGTATATTATTTTACTACTTCATTCCACTTTCTTTTAGCAGGTTCGGGATTCCGATCCGGAACACGAGGTTTATTCAGGGGCTCAGACCCCAGGGAAAACCATCAGAAGCAGGGGCCTGCCAGCTTCTCATCCTGAAACCTTCTGCAGTAAGTGGTGCTCTTTACTTCTTAATTAATAATTTATATAGCAAAGGCAGGAAGGTAATTAAAGCAAACCCAAAATGATACGGATGAGATTCCTTTATTCCAATCCTCTCTCAGCTTTTCCCCATCCTGATTTTCAGGACTTTAAATTATTAAATAAAATATGTTTTTTAATTTTATTTATTTATTTTATCGATGTCAAGTAAAATGTTACCACGAGAGGAGGGTAGGTTATGTAAGATACTGTTTGATTTTTTTATGAAAAACATTACTTATTGATATTTTAATAACAAGGATAAATGTTAAATTTTACTACGACTTCATGAACTGACAATAAAAGATATAATAAAAATTAGATTGGATAGCATTATATATAAGATATATAAGCCCGGGGCATATAGCTTACCGAGATATCAAATTAAGTCATTTATTGTATTATCAATGAAATTTATAACAGAATTGTTAATATCTACTTGTAAGTAAGGCCTTATGCCATTATTTTGTAGTTCTCCATCAATATCTTTTCTTAAAAGATTTAAAAATGCAACAACAACGTTCTTATCAAATCTTTTATATATATAATCCTTTATTTCTTTAATTGCTGATTGAAGCGACAAAGCCTTCCTATAAGGCCTATCACTTGTCATAGCATCAAATGTATCTGCCAATGCAATTATTTTCATCCCCATTGTCATATCATCTCCTTTTATACCATAAGGATAACCGCTGCCATCTATACTTTCATGATGATGAAGGGTTAAAAGGGGAATATCTTTATAGGGAAATTTAACATTCGATAATATCTCATAACTTGTTTGAGGATGTTTTCGTATTATTTTTATTTCATCATCTGTTAATTTTGTAGGTTTAAGTAAAACCGTGTTATCTATAGAGATTTTGCCTATATCATGAAGATAGCTTGCTATTCTTATGGAGTTTATATCTTCAGGAGTAAGTTTCAATTCCTCTCCAATGAGGGAAGCATATTTCGCTACCCTCTCAGAATGTCCTCTTGTATATGGGTCCTTTGCATCTATCACTGCTGCTAATGCTTTTAAAGTATCATTATATATATTCTCCATCTCCACATAGAGCATTTTATTTTCTTCTATCTTTTTATTAAGCTCTTTAAATATATTATTGTTATATATAAAGATAGAGAGATGTCTTGCCATTATAAGAGACAGTAAAATATCTCTTTTTGAATATCTCTTTCCTCCAAATTTTTTCCCTAAGCTTAATATGCCAATTAATTTACCTCTTACAACTAATGGTACCAATATATAAGGATTTAATTGATAAATATCTCCTTTTATATGAGCTTTTACCCTCGAAAATTTAACAGGGATTACTTCTCTTTTTAACTTTTCGAATAAAGATCTATCAAGTTGTATAACTACATCCTCAGGACTATTCATAATCCCTTTTGAAGTTAATACCCTGAATTTCTCTCCCCCTTCTTTTAAATATAGAATAGCCCCATTTAATATTGATAAGGACCCAAGGATCATATAAAGGGAATCTTTGATTATTTCCTTGAATTCCATATCAGATGTTATCTCCTCCCCTAACTCCAATATAGATGAAAGATTAAATAAAAGTTTTTTAATGCTTAGGGTTTTCATTATTTACTCCAATATATATCTTATAGCCTCTTTCTCTTTCTTAAACATTTTTATATCTTTAGTAAGCCCTACTATTTCAAATATTTCAAGAGTAGTTTTAGACAGATTGGAAAAAGCAAGTTTTCCTTTATTTTTAATTATTTTATCCACTATCCCTATTAATATTGATATACCAACACTATTTATAAGCTTAATCTTATAAAAGTTCATTATAAATTTATTATATCCCTTTTTAAGTAGAATATCCAGTTTATCTTCTATCTCTAATTCTCTAAATCTATTGTTTAAATAGCCATCAAAATAGAATATTATAAAATTATCAAACTCCTTTATCATAAATGAAAAGTTTTTCATATATCACCTCTAAAGATATTTTGTCATTTTAACCTGACTACCTTCTTTATTACTATCAAAAGTAACACTATTCATAAATCTCTTCATAATAATAATTCCCCATCCTCTATTCCTGATGGAACTAAATCTTTTTCTGATTATTGATGCTGGATCGAATCCTTTTCCGTAATCCCTTACTATAATTAAAAGTTTATTCTTCTGAGTAACAAATCTTATAGTAATTTTACCTGTAATGCTCTTACTGTGTTCAAAGGCATTTATGCATGCTTCCACTAATGAACTCTTCATTCTTTCAATGGAATCAGTACCAAATCCAATACTATTAGCTATTTCTTCTAAGGTTGCTGTAGCAACAAGCTCTGCCCCATTAGATATAGGTATATTAAGCTCAAAGTCTGAATCAAACCACTCATCTTTTGTACTTTCAAAATGGCCTTCTATTCCAAAAAGCTCAGATAATATATTTAATGCCTTTAGGTTTGATGAAAGGATTCCAAGCCTGTTAAGCCTTTCTCCTGCTTCCTTATCAATTCCTTCCTTTATTATAATCCATTTCTTAAACAACCTATTCCTGATTAAATTCGAATTCCATTTTATATTATCCAGATCTTCTAAAGTGAGGGAATCTTCTTTTAAATATATCTTTACAAGCCATACAACATTATCTATATCTTTTTCTTCCAATCCATGTAGACAAAGTTCGGTACCATCTTCAGATAAACCCAAAATTTTTGGAAGTCTTATTTTATTCTTTTCTCCCTTAATACCTTTAATAATATCCTCTTCATTCTTATTAAGATATTTAGTCTGGAATTCATATAGATTAAATAGTATAGCCGGTACCTCTTCGTTATTCCAGAGCTTTAAGATTCTCTTAATATTTTTTATAATTTCATTTCTATATTTAATGCTTTTATATCCATTAATATTTTTTACCCCTTCTTTTATAAGCTCTGACTTAACTTCATTTACATCTCTTCCTTCAATTGAAATTTTATAAATTGCTCTGATAAAGTCTATAAGCAGGGGATCAATCTTTCCTTTGGTTCCAAACATAGATATTATGAAATCCATATCACTCTTACAGCCATTTATTATCCTTCCTATTAAAGAGTCTTTATAACTTTTGTTTTTATTAAGAGCATTATATAACCTTTCAATTTCCATCTTATTACCTATTATAGGAGATAAGTAATTATAGAAAAAACGAGAGAGCTCTCCTTCTATTAAATTGGAACTATAGATTTCAAGGAAACCATATATATCATCCATACTTATCCCCAATTCTTTTCCCGTTCTTATCATGCTATATATATATAAGGGCATCCTATCAAGCTGGTATACAAAGCTACCTGACAGATCTGCATTATACTTAATTCTATACCTATTACATAGATCTTCAAACATTAATATTGCATCATTCTCTGGAAGAGGTCCTATATCCATAACCGGACATGGGAATTCCTTTAATACCCTGATAGAATTTGATACAATGAGATGCTTAGCAAACTTTGAATCAAGAATAGGTTTGTAGATTTCAATAATATCCATATTATCTATCTGGAGTTCTTTAAAATCGTCTATCATAGCAAGAACTTTCTTTGAACCATCAATAGATAACTGATGTGGGGAACTGAGCGCATTATATATGATTCCAGATATATTATTTTCCTCTTCATATCTTATATGATTATTTATAATTACTTTAATCCACCTATTTTCTACACCAAGGGCTAAATCCACTATTTCTTTATAAGGAAGGTTAAGGTTATTTAGTATGGTAGAATCTTTAAGTAAAAAAGCGCTTGTCTGCTTTAAGAATTCAGACAAAAAACTTTTTGCAAAATTATATGGGTTAGAATAGAGACTTTTAAGGCTATAGTAAAAGGGGATAATATCCCCATTCTCTAAAAATAATCTTTCATACACCCTTTTTAGTATTTCACTTTTACCTGTTCCAATCTTTCCTCTAATAATAATATTATTTGAAAGATTATCTTTAGCTATTCTACAAATCTTTACAATCTCTTCTTCTCTTCCAAAAAAACCTTCGTTTGAGATATTAAAAGATGATTTTATTATTTCCATATTTTAGAAAGAATTAGCATAATTATTTAAAAAGACAAATAATAATATTTAGAAATAAATATAACCCTTATGCCACTCATCAGCCTTCTTTTCCCTCTCTAAATACCTGTGCACTAAATATATATATATCAATATCCTTCTCTCTCCATGCATCCTTTGGAAGTCCAGCTTTTAAACATGTATGCTCAAGAAATGTTTTTCTATCCCACCCATGCTCTGTAGCTACCTGTGGTAGTAAAACTCCTCTATACACTCCTTTAACAATATATATCCCATGTTTTCCAACCTCAATTATATCTGGATCATCTATCTTCTTAAGTGGAGATAGGACAGATATTTCGATCTCTATATCATCAATCTCATCTTCTAATAAGGGCATAAATCTTGGATCCCTGGTGGCAGCAGATATAGCCATCTCGATAACGGTTTTATATAATGGCTTATCAGTATAAAAATTTCCGATACAACCTCTCAGATTATTATTCTTATTTATGGTTACAAATGCCCCACCCTTCCTTTTAATACCTTCATTCTTGACATTGAAGGTTGGTATCCTACCATTTCTAACATACTCTTCTATACTCTTCCTTGCTATATGGAGGAGTT
The DNA here is from genome assembly GCA_964501575.1 of uncultured Thermodesulfobacteriota bacterium. Taxonomy (GTDB): domain Bacteria; phylum Desulfobacterota; class CAZCTP01; order CAZCTP01; family CAZCTP01; genus CAZCTP01. Next base: position 39,927 of record CAZCTP010000008.1, on the reverse strand, counting down.
CTCTTTTCTCTTCTTCATTTAATATTTCCTCCATACCTACCTCCATTTTTACTTGATTTTTATATATTTAAATGTTATTTAAATAATATCAAAATTAAATGGGTTTGTAAATATGAAGGTTGATTATTATAATATTGAGGACCTCCTGTTAGAAGAAGAAAGAATAGCCCGAGATTCTGTCAGCAAGTTTGTAGATGACAATATTATCCCAATCATTGAAGAATATAATAGAGAGGGGAAATTCCCAATGCATCTGATACCAAGAATAGGAGAACTTGGCATGCTCGGTGCAAATCTCCATGGATATGGATGTGCAGGGATGAATAATGTATCTTATGGATTGATAATGCAAGAGTTAGAAAGAGGAGATGGAAGTATAAGGAGTTTTGCATCGGTTCAAAGCTCCCTTGTTATGTATCCAATATATACATTTGGATCCGAAGAACAAAAAGATTATTGGCTTCCGAGGTTAGCTAAAGGTAAAGCTATAGGATGTTTTGGACTTACAGAACCTAATCATGGTTCAGATATTGCCAGGATGGAAACAAGAGCTATCAAAGATGGAGATTCATATATAATAAATGGAAGTAAAATATGGATTACAAATGGTTCCATAGCTGATCTCGCGGTTGTGTGGGCAAAAACAGATGAAGGAGTTAGAGGCTTCATTGTTGAGAAAGGGAGAGATGGATTTTCAACCCGAGATATAAAGGGGAAATTTTCTATGAGGGCTGGTGTTACATCTGAATTGATATTTGAAGATTGTAAAATACCAAAAGAAAATATATTGCCAGATGCTAAAGGATTGAAAGCTCCTTTAATGTGCCTTAATCAAGCAAGATATGGCATAGCCTGGGGGGCTATTGGCTCTGCTATTGCATGTTATGAAACCGCTCTAAAATACTCAATTGAAAGGATACAATTCAACAAACCTATCGCTTCCTTTCAACTGGTTCAAAAAAAGCTTGTTGATATGTTAACTGAGATAACAAAGGCTCAACTTCTGGTTCTGAGGCTTGGAAGATTAAAGGATGAAGGTAAAGCTATATATTCTCAGATATCCATGGCAAAGAGAAACAATGTAATGGAAGCATTAAAGATTGCAAGAACCGCAAGAGAGATACTGGGAGCATATGGTGTAAGCGATGAATACCCTGTTATAAGACATATGTGTAATCTTGAATCTGTCCATACATATGAAGGGACTTATGATATTCATACACTTATAATAGGGAGAGATATAACCGGAATAGGAGCCTTTGAATGATATCAATAAATTATAAAAATATGATGGAGGAGGTTATAGGAGAAGAGCATGGGATCTCGGATAAAGATATAGATAGATTTGTTAAAGATGGGATTGAGATATCGAGGGATCTTAAATCAAGGAGAGGGAATAAAGAATTAGAGTTTTTTAATCTTCCATATAGAAGCACAGAGAGAATAAAAGAGGTAGGTAACTATTTAAGAGAGAATTTTGATAATTTTGTTCATCTTGGAATAGGCGGATCAGCCTTGGGGGGTATAGCTCTTCATAGGGCTTTAAATCATCCATATTATAATCTATTACCTGAGGATAAAAGAAAGACTCCAAGGATGTTTTTTGTAGATAATATAGATCCTGATAAATTTCATAGCCTTCTTAATCTAATAGATATAAAAAGAAGCTCATTTAGTGTAGTAAGTAAGTCAGGAGCAACTATTGAGACAATAACCCAGTTTCTTGTGGTTAAAGATATTCTCAAAGAAAAGCTTGGGAATAGATATAAAGATCATATAATAGTCATCACAGATCCAAATAAAGGATGGTTGAGAAGAATTGTAGAAGAAGAAAATTTTATATCCCTTCAAATCCCTGAAGGGGTTGGAGGAAGGTTTTCAGTATTTACTCCTGTTGGTTTATTACCAGCTTATGTATCCGGGATTAATATCGATGAACTCCTAAAGGGAGCCGTTCATATGGATAAGCTATGTTCATCGGATATAATATGGGAAAATCCTGCATACCTTTCTGCAGCTTTACAATTTATATCATATATAAAAAAAAATAAAAGGATATCTATTTTTATTCCTTATTCTGATTCGTTAAGTGGAATAGCTGATTGGTTCTGCCAGTTATGGGCTGAAAGTCTTGGTAAGAAATACTCACTAAATGGTAATATTGTTAATATAGGACCAACCCCCATTAAGGCTATTGGTGTTACAGATCAACATTCTCAACTTCAGTTATATCTTGAGGGTCCATATGATAAAGTTATAACCTTTATTAAGGTTAATAATTTTAATAATGAAGTTAAAATTCTCTCCGAAGATAATGAGTTCAATTTCTTAAGAAATCGTACAATGAATGAATTGATAGAAGCAGAAAGATATGGGACAGAACTTTCTCTTATCAAGGCTAAAAGATGTAATTATACAATAACACTTGATAGAATAAATCCTTTTACAATTGGAGAATTTCTATATATGTTACAGGTTCAGACAGCATTTGCTGGGGGATTGTTTAAGATTAATCCTTTTGATCAACCTGGAGTCGAAGAAGGTAAAAGATTTACATCCGCGATTATGGGCAAAAGAGGATATGAAAAATTAGAGTTAGAAATAAAAGACTTGGATAGGGGTACAGATAAGTATATATGGAAGGAAGATTAGAAAGAAGCTCAAAGATTGTAGAGCTTGAAGTTGCAATAAGTAATGTTAAGAACGATATGACTATAGGGGTTGGAGGATGGATTCTTCATAATATTCCCATGATTATGCTCAGAGAGATAGCAAAAAGGAAAGTAAAAAATCTCAAACTTATAGCAATGCAAGGAGGAATGATAGGGGACTTCCTGGCTGGATCGAATGTAATAGATACAATATTCTCATCATATATTGGGATGGAATGGTTAACTCCTGTTGGAAATAATTTTAGAAGAAAAGCTGAAAATGGAGATATAAATATACTCGAATGTGATGAATTTCATGTTATAGCAGCATTGAGAGCTGCTCTTGAGCGGGTTCCCTTTTATCCCACAAGGGTTGGGATAGGGACAGATATTGTAAAAGTGAACCCTTTATTAAAGGAATTTGTAGACCCTATAAAAGGTGAGAAGTTTATTGCTGTTCCAGCAATAGAACCTGATGTTGCATTGATTCATGGAGGATGTGCTGATAAATATGGAAATGTTCAACACCCTGGGGCTATATTCTTAGACTCTCTTTTAGCAAGGGCTTCAAAACTAACTATTGTATCGGTAGAAAAAATAATAGATGGTAATTTAGATCCGAGATTGACAACAATTCCGTGTAATCTTGTAGATTATATTATAGTGGCTCCCTATGGATGCCATCCATGTTCAAGTCATGGATTCTATAATTATGATGAAGAGTCACTTATGGAATATATAGGATCATCAAAGAATCAGAGGAATTTTGAAGATTATTTGAATAGATATGTTTATAATATATCATCATTTGAAGAGTATTTGGACTTGATAGGAAGAGAAAGGTTAGAAAAATTAAAAAGTGATGTATACTACTAAAGAATTGATAGTATGTTGTCTTTCAAGAGAAATAAGAGATTATGAATTTTCAGTTGTAGGGTCATACTCTGAAATCCCCATGGCTGCAATGCTTTTAGCAAAGAAGACACATGCGCCAAATCTAAATTTCTATAGTGTATTAGGATTAAATATGAAAGGACCTATTTTTCATTCTTCTACAGATTACCGGAATTTTAAAGGGATGGAAGATAGAGCAGATATGGACAAAATATTATCCGTGTTAACCAAGGGAGTAGACTTTTTCTTTGCCAGTGCAATTCAGGTGGATAAATGTGGCAATGTAAATCTTTCATGTATAGGAGATCATAAAAAGCCTCTATTCAGGGGTCCAGGGCCAGCTGGTCTGGCAAGTCTTACAAACTCATCAAAGAGATTTTATATATATATTCCTTCCCATAAAAAGAGAACATTAGTTGAAAGAGTTGATTTTATATCCGGCGCAGGATTCCTTGGTGGATATGATGAGAGGAGGAATTTAGGGCTTTCTGGTGGACCATGTAAGATTATAACAGAACTATGTATATTTGATTTTAATGAAAATACAAAACATGCAAGGTTAAAATCAATACATCCAGGAGTATCTATTGATTATATAAGAGAAAATACCGGATTTGAGTTAATAATGTCTGATAATATATCTACAACGGGGCCCCCTACAGATGAAGAGCTTAAAATACTCAGGAATGAAATAGATCCCTCAGGAATCTTAAGATAAAAGGAGGATGTATGAGAAGAGTTGCAGTAATAGGTATAGGAACAACAAAGTTTAAACCAAGATGGATAGATAAAACCTATTTTGAATTAGCATTTGATGCTGCAAAGATGGCTTTAGAGGATGCAAAACTTACTATAGATGATGTTGATAGCGCTGTTTATGGAATATACAATGAGCTATTTGAGAGGCAGGTAATGCCTGATGTTTATGTTCATGATTATATAGGACTTAGGTTAAAGCCTTCTACAAGGGTAACTGCAGGGGGTGCAACAGGGGGATGTGCTATAAGAACAGGATTTATAGAGGTTGCATCTGGGATGCACGATGTAGTTCTTGTCCTTGGGGTTGAAAAAGGAATAGATTGTTATAATTATAAAATAGGGCATCCAACGCCAGAACTTTTGAAAGCAATGGTCTATTCCTTTGATATGACCTATGAGGTCCCGCTTGGAATAACAGCTGCAGCCTCCTTTGTCCTTCCAGTAGTAGCCCATATAGAAAGGTATAAAACCCCCACCGAAGAACAGATGGCAAAGGTAGCTGTTAAGAATCATAGAAATGCCATGAAGAACCCTATATCTCAAAGTCCAAAAGAGCTTACGGTAGAAGATGTTTTAAATTCAAGAATGATTACATATCCCTTTAAATTTTATGATAATTGCCTTTATTCAGAAGGATCAGCGGCACTGATATTAGCATCGGAAGAGAAGGCTAAGAAGTTGTGTGATAATCCGGTGTTTATTACCGGGGTTGGTGCAGCAACAGATACCGGGCTTCCAGGAGTGAGACCTGACTTAACAGAATTTCCATCTACCAGGGTAGCTGCTGAACTTTCCTATAAAATGGCTGGTATAAAGAATCCGTTGAAGGAAATAGATCTTGCAGAGCTTCATGATGCTTTTACCGGGACTGAAATAATGTCCTATGAAGATTGCGGTTTCTGTGAGCCAGGAGAAGGAGGTAGACTTATAGATGAGGGAGTTACTGGTCCAGATGGGGAACTTCCAGTTAACCAGAGTGGGGGACTTATTGGATGTGGCCATGCTGTTGGTGCTACCGGAATCATGCAGATGAATGAAATAGTTTTACAGCTTAGAGGTAAGGCAGGGGGAAGACAGGTTAAGAATGCAAAAAGAGGGTTAATTCAGAGTATTGGAGGCCCTGGATGTTCATGGACATATTCATTTATAATGGAGGTTTAATATGGATAAAGAGAAATGGCTTAAATTTTTCCATGAGAGAACAGGTATAGATAGGGAATTATTAGAAAAGGCTTTTAAGGATGAGATTGATGGAAAGTTTGGAATTAATGACCCACTTGAAGTTCCGGATAGAATGGATGTGACCTATAAATATAGTTATGGAGGGCATTCAAGATTCTTCAGGGAGATAAAGGATAATAAAAGGATAATGGGAGCTAAATGTTCAAAATGCGGATTTGTTTACTGTCCTCCAAGAATAGGTTGTTCTAAGTGCTATGCCCCCACAGAATGGGTTCCCTTGAGTGGTAAAGGTAGAATTGAGGCATGTACGGTTGTTCATTATGGAACATCAAGTTTTATCGGGAAATTTCCCTATTTATGTGGTTATATAAAGCTTGATGGAGCAGATACATTTATATTACAGTTCATTGAGAGTCAAGATATATCTGAGGTTAAGCCTGGTATGAGGGTCGAGGCATGCTTCAGAGAAGAAAGATACGGAATGATGACAGACTTTTACTTTAAACCAGTAGAATAGGAGGCAAATATGAGCATAAAGGTATTGGGGATATGTGGAAGTCCAATAATAAATGGAAATGCAGAGGCCTTTTTAAAAGAAGCATTAAAGTTTGCAGAAGAAAAGGGAGCAAAAACAGAGCTTATAAGGCTGGCGAAAAGAAATATAAAAGATTGTATACATTGTAATTGGTGCGTTTCAAAACAAAATGAAAATAAGCCTTGTTCAATAGAAGATGACTTCCTTGATATATATAAACATGTCCTTGAAGCAGACGGGATAATACTTTCAACCCCAGTATACCTTACAAGATTATCCGGATATTTAGCTACCCTTTTAGACAGGTTTAGGGTATTTGTTCATGGTAACCTCTATAAGGATGCATTGAGGAATAAAGTGGGGGCTGCATTAGCAGTAGTATGGTTCAGATATGGTGGTATAGAGACTACTCTTCAAACCCTTACAAATACATTTCTTATTTTAAATATGATTCCTGTGGGAGGTGGCATGGCTTCTTTCCATGGTGGAGCAGGAGTGTCAAGCTTTGATGGTACCGGGAGATTCGACCCAAAGGATAAGCATGGTGTGCTTAGAGATGAGTTTGGACTTAAAACAGTTGAGACTACTGCAAATAGAATGATGGAGTTAATAAGGATTATAAGGGCTGGTGAAGAGGCACTAAAAGATGGTTAATGGATACGGAGGAAATATATTATATATTGATCTATCAAATAATGAAATAAAGATCGAACCATTAGATACTGATCTTATAAATAGATTTATAGGAGGAATTGGTATAAATAATAGATTGGCATCTAACCTGATAAAGAGTGGAATAGATCCCTTTCATGAAGATAATCCGATAATAATAGGAGCTGGAGCCTTAACAGGGACAATAGCCCCGGGGACTCCAAAGCTTGCAGCTACTACAAAACTTCCAATAAATAATGCTATTGGTACCTGCTTCTCTGGAGGTGGTTTTGGATTTGCAATGAAATTATCTGGGTATGACCATATAGTTATAACTGGAAAGAGGAAGAAGCCGGGTTACATATCTATTACGGATGACAAGGTTGATGTAATAGATGCTGATGAGTTATGGGGGAAGGATATTCATGAAACCACTGATAAACTTTTTAAAAGATATGGTAATGGTAGTAGCGTTATTTCCATTGGTCCTGCCGGAGAAAAACTTATAAGGTATTCACTGGCAATGGTAGATAAGATGGGAACGTTGGGGAGAGGCGGTCTTGGAGCTGTCATGGGGGCTAAGAAAATAAAGGCTATTGTAGCAAAAGGGACTAAAGGATTAAAGGTCTTTGATGAAGGTAGGTTTATAAAAATATCGGAAACCATAAGAAATAAGATGAGGAGTCTCCCATTCAGAGATGAATGGCTTAAGTATGGGATAATGATAGGACTGAAAATGTGGGAAAAGATAGGATTTAGTATGGATAATTTTAGAAGAAGAAAAAAAGGGATATTTGGTAAAGAGGATTATGACAAAGTATTTAAGGCCACAATCTCATGTCCATCATGCCCCCTAGGCGATAAATCCTTAGTAGAATTGGATTGTAAAAAGACCCCCCTCTCCTATGGAATGCATATAATATTAGGATGGGGGGTTAAAGGTGGGGCGAATAATATAGAGGAAGCACTAAAAGCATATGATATGTGTAATAGAATGGGGATCGATGACCTTATGCTTCTATCCATAATAGATTATGCAATAAATCTATTTGAAGAAGGGATAATAGATATAAATAATACTGATGGGATCAAGCTTAAAAGAGATTATAATCTGTATATGAAACTTATGGATAAGATATTAAAAAGGGATGGATTTGGACATATATTAGGAGAAGGATATTATGGTATTATAGAAGAGTTTGGTAAGGACGCAGAAAAGTATGCTTATCATATAAAGGGACTTGATCCAATGATAGATCCAAGAGGGCATTTTAGCGGACTTGCAATATCCCAATCTATAAACCCGAGGGGGGCATATGCTATTGGAGGAAATAGCCCAGCATTTCTTGAAAATAGAAAACCTGAAGACTTCAGAAGATATTTGAAAAATGTTGGAGTTCCAGCAAATGCTATAGATAGAATACTGAAGGAGGGAATAAATATCGGAAGACTCACAAGATATGCAGAGGATTGGTATTCATTAATAAGCTCTATGGGTATATGTGCAAGGCAACCTGTCCTTCAATGTTATAATATAGATAACCTTAAAGAGATATATTACTCTCTTACAGGTATTGATATAAAGGATATGAGTAAGGTTGGTGAGAGAATATGGAATTTATATAGATATATAAATACAAAAGAGGGGTTTAGTAGAAAAGATGATAGATTCCCTGATATATTTTTTAAACCATTAGATAAAGAGCTTAAATTGATGGATTATTATAAAAGTAGGGAATTAGATAGGGAAGATATAGATAAAATATTTGATGAATATTATGATGAAAGAGGATGGGACTTAACCTCTGGCATACCAAGCAATGAAAAGCTTAAAGAACTCGGGTTATGAGTGTAAGGATACTTCCTGATAGTGTGGTTAGTAAGATTGCTGCTGGAGAGGTTATAGAACGACCAGCATCTGTGGTTAAAGAACTTGTTGAGAATTCTATTGATGCAGGTGCAGATGATATAGAGATTGAGGTTAAAAATGGTGGTAGAAGATTAATAAGGGTAAGTGATAATGGTTCAGGGATGAGTGAATCCGATCTCCTGCTCTCGGTAAAAAGGCATGCAACAAGCAAAATATATGATGAGAAAGACCTATTTTCTATTTCTACCTTAGGATTTAGAGGAGAGGCTCTATTTAGCATTGCCTCAGTATCTAAATTAAGAATAATAACAAGGACAAAGGAATCTATCTCTGGTAGGGTGATATATTTAGAGGGTGGTAATCTATTAGAAGCAAGAGAGACAGGAAGTCCAGTCGGAACCTCTGTTGAGGTTATGGAGATATTTTATAATTACCCTGTTAGGCTCAATTTTATTAAGTCCTCAAGCAGAGAGCTTGAGCAAATAATAGGGGTTATAAATAGGCTTTCTCTATCTAATCATAATATTAGATTTAAGCTCATAAATAATAAAGACGTATTATTAAGTCTTGAAAGAGTTTCAAATCCGATAGACAGAATAGCAGAATTATTTGGTAAAAATGTATATGAAAATCTATATGATATTAGTAGATGTGAATCATCTATAGATATAAAAGGATTTATATCAAAGCCTGATTTTAATAGATCAACCCAGAGGGATATATATCTCTATATAAATGGTAGATACGTAAGGGATAGGGTTATAAATCATGCAATATTAGAAGGCTATAAGAATATTATCGATAAAGATAGATTTCCAATTGCAATACTATTTATAAAAATACCGCCGGATATAATAGATGTTAATGTTCATCCTACCAAGATAGAAGTAAGATTTAAAGATGCAAATATTATCCATGAATTGATATACAAAATGGTAAAAGAAAGAATAAGCATACCATATTATAGACCAATTCATCCTTATGAAGATAGAGTCATGGATGCTATGTTAAGATATTCTATATCTAATGCTAATAGAGGCAGAGATTTAAAACAGGAATTAGAATATAGAAGGGAAAGTCAGAAATATAAGGTAAGTAGTACGTTATTTAAAGAAGGAAGATTCTCATCATTAAATATTATTGGACAGTTATGGAATACTTATATAATATGCGAGTCTAATGATAGTATGGTGATAATAGACCAGCATGCAGCCCATGAAAGAATAATATTTGAAAGACTAAAAAAAGATTCAAGAATAGTTAAGAAGCCTCTTCTTATACCAAAAACATTTGAATTAAACCATAAGGATTCTGAAATATTGAAAGAGTCTATAGATTATCTGAGAAATATTGGGCTGGAGGTAGAAAGTTTTGGTAAAAATAGCTTTGTTATAAAATCGGTCCCCTATGTATTGGAATATGGGGATTGGGAGGTTATAATCCTTGATATAATAGAAGAATTATCCTCCTTTGATAGGGCATCAAAGTTTGATGATATCAGGAATAAAATAATTAGTAGAATAGCCTGCCATAAGTCTATAAAGGCTCATTACAAAGAAGAGTATCCCAGTATAAAGTCTCTCTTGAAGGATATGGATGGGCTTGGATCTTTATTCTGTCCTCATGGTAGACCTATTGAAATAAGATTGTCTAAAAATGATATAGAGAAGATGTTTAAAAGGAGATAGATGATAAAACTGGTGGTGATATTAGGTCCAACAGGAGTAGGTAAATCTGATGTCGCTCTGAATTTAGCCCAAATTCTAAATGCTGAAATTGTAAGTGCAGATTCAATGCAGGTATATAAATATATGGATATAGGAACAGCAAAACCATCGAGAGAAAAAAGGAAACTTATTCCTCATCATATTATTGACGTAGTATACCCTGATCAAGATTTTAATGCTGGAATATATATAGAAATGGCCAGAGAGGCAATTAAGAATATATCAAAAAGAGGTAAAAATATTATAGTTGTTGGAGGAACAGGACTTTATATCAAAGGCTTAACCGAAGGATTAGCATATATTCCACCTGTTGATATAAGTATAAGGAAGAAGTTAATCAATGATGAAAGAAAATTTGGTATAGATTATTTATATAAAAGGCTGAAGAATGTGGACCCTGTATCTGCTTTGAAAATTCACCCAAATGATAAATACAGAATAATCAGGTCATTAGAGGTATATGACTCTATAAATATTCCATTATCAACTATTCATACGAATCATAACTTTAAAGATAGAGTATATGAGATTTTAAAGATAGGGTTATCAATAGATAGAGCTCTATTGTATAGAAAGATTGAGAATAGAGTTGATAAAATGGTAAAGGATGGTTTAGTAGATGAGGTTAAAAATCTATTAAAGCTTGGTTATGACGAAAAGCTTAAATCTATGCAGTCCTTAGGTTATAAAGATATAATGGAGCATCTCCTTGGAAAATCTTCCTTGAAGGAATCTATATTAGCATTAAAGAAAAAAACAAAGAGATACGCAAAGAGGCAATTTACATGGTTTAGATCCGATAAAGAAATAAATTGGTTTTATTATCCTTTTAATATAGATTATATTTATGATAAAATAAAATATTTTATAGAGAAAACATAAAGGAAGGGTTGTTATGGTCAAAAATCAAATAAATGTTCAAGATCAATTCTTAAATACTCTAAGGAGATATAAGATATCTGTCTGTGTTAAACTAATCACTGGAGAGGAATTCAGTGGATTAATTAAAGCCTTTGATAATTTTAGCCTTATATTAGATGGAGATATAGATAGATTAATATATAAACATGCTATATCCATAATAATACCTTCTAAGAAGATAGATATATTTCATGAAGCATAAAATATTAATTATACTCATTTTTATATTAATATTTGCATGTAAGGAAAGAGTAAAGCCTAAAAGTGAGACTATCTTAAGTGGCGTTGTTGTTCCATCAAGCTCTGGAGCTGAAATTATTGTTCTTGAACATGGTAAAGAGGTAAAAAGGACCTTTATAGACCCCATAAATGGAAGCTTCCATATAAAACTTAGTAAAGGGGGAGTATATGATATAAAGATATTACCTCAAACTCTTTATGCTCCTCTATATATTAGGAATATAAATGTTAAGGAAAATGAAATAAACTCATTAAAGACAATAACAATACCTTCTATTTCTGAGAAGGGTATTATATATGGTGTTGTAATTCCCAAGGATGCATTGCCTTTAATAAAGATATACAAAGAAGATAAGGAGGTTGCTTCTGTAAAGGCTTCTCCTGAAGATGGGAAATTTGTAATATCAAACCTTCCATATGGTAAATATAATATAGAAATAATATCGAGTGAAGGCTATACAAATTTCTCTATTAAAGAAGTTTCATTAAAGAAAAATTCAAATAAGATAAATATAGAAGCTATACTTTTATATAAAACAGATATTGGCGGAATAGATTGGGATAAAGGTATAATAACAGGAGTAGGTTATGCCACTCCTTCCCAAAATATGAAAGAGGAAGAACTCAAAAGAATGGCGATAAAAGATTGCAATAAGAATCTTGCTTCAATAATAAAAGAGGTAAGGTTGTCACCTGATAAGAAGATTGGTGATATAGGAATTCCATTAAGTGATATGGAAAATTTTTTTAAGAAGGCAGAAATTAATTCAGAAAGATTTTTAGATGATGGTAGATATGAATTAAGCATGACAATCTCTTTAAATGAGCTTATTAATTTTATTAAGAGATATATAGAGAAAGAAATGCCAAAGTAGGAACTATTTGGATTGTTGTAAGATCTTTTAACTGAACCTTATGAGAAGATATATAATATTATTTTTATTTATTATAATATCATATATTAGTTTACCAATTATTACCTCAGCAAAAACTATTTCCTCTCAAGGAGTGGTGGTTATAGAAAATAATGATATAGTATCTGCGAAGAATAATGCTCTCAATGATGCTTTTACTAAAGCTATTTCAGAAGTTATAAATGATATAATGCCTGAGGGTAGTGTAAATGATAATATAATTTTAGAAAAGATATACTCAAATCCGGTTAAGTATATAGAGGAATATAAGGTTATAAGAGAATATTCATCAGAAAATATATATTATCTTGATATAGAGGTTAATGTATCAGAAAAGAGTATTTATAATGATTTAATAAATTTAGGTATAATTAAAAAAGAAATAGAAATAGTGGAGATAACGATAAATAATGTGTACAAATACTCATATTTCTCAGAAATTTTAAGTACCATTAAAGGGATGATAATGGTAAAAGAGGTCAGATATAAGAGTTTTATAAAGGGGAGTGCCACAATAGAGGTAGATATAATAGGAAATCCGGAAAAATTTATTGAAATGCTAAGGAATCTTAAATTTAATGAATTTGATATAAGAATAAATCAGGTTGGAAGGAGAGTAATATTTAATATAATTTCATCATGAATATACCTAACTCAATAACGCTTTTAAGAATTATTATTACTCCAATCTTTGTAAACCTTCTAATTTATGACTATATTAAATTTGCCATATTAATATTTGTTATAGCTGTTATTAGTGATGGTTTAGATGGATTTGTTGCCCGAGTTCAAAAAAATAAAACACTACTTGGTGCCTATTTAGATCCACTGGCTGATAAGATGCTTATAATAACTTCGTATGTTACCCTTTCAATTCTAAATATTTTCCCAAGTTGGATAACAGTGATTGTAATAAGCCGAGATGTAATGATTCTTTTAGGAATTGCTATAATATTCCTTACCTCAAAGGATCTTAATATAAAACCTTCAATAATAAGTAAATTAACCACTCTTTCCCAATTCGTGACTATATTCGTCTTTTTAAGTTATAATATTTTTGATATATCTTTTAATATTAAAGAAACTTTACTTTTCATGACAGCTACTTTTACTATAGCATCGGGGTTACACTATCTATATAAGGGGATGAAGATATTAAATCACTAATTAACAAAATATGGATTAAATCTATTCTTATAATTCTTATTATAGTCTTCCTAATATTCATTCTGCATATTATAAAGTCTATAGTAATATCTTTTTTAATAGCATTTTTTATTGCATATATCTTTAACCCTATTGTAGATAGATTTGAGGAATTAAATATACCAAGGATAATAACAAGTATATCAATATTTTTAATCTTCTCACTCCTATTTATAATTCTTCTTCTTATAGTAATTCCTATAATAAATAGAGAAATAAATATATTTATTAAGAAGATTCCCTCTTACTTAGAGCTTATTAAAAATGTCTTTATTCCATATATTGAATCTAAATTTAATATAGATCTTCCAGAGAATGTTACTGATCTTATAAATAAGATATCTAAAAATCCTAAGTTCACAAGGGATATATCAATTAAAATTATCCCGCATCTTCTATTATTCATAAAGAATATGTTTTCAAGTCTACTAAGCTTTATTATGAGTATATTAAATCTTATCATTATTCCAGTTATAGGATTCTATTTGCTTAAGGATTTTAACGCAATAAAGGAGGAGATTAAGAATTATATACCAAGCTCCTATAGAGATAGTATTATAAATAGATTAAAAGAGATAGATTATGTCCTCAGTGGATTTATAAGGGGTCAGCTTATAGTTTCATCCATATTAACTATTATATACATAATAGGCTTATCAATCTTTAATATACCTATAGCTCTCTTAATAGCTATAATAGCAGGAATTGCAAATATCGTTCCATATTTTGGGTTTATAATAGGAATAACTCCTGCCATACTTCTTGCTATATTAGAGTATCATGACTTAGAGCATATTATTGGGGTTATTGGAACCTTTGCAATTGCCCAACTACTTGAAGCAACAATAATTACCCCAAAAATTATGCGCGAAAAGATAGGTATTCATCCTGTAACTGTAATATTGGCTATTTTAATATGGGGCAATCTCTTCGGATTCTGGGGGATATTAATAGCTGTGCCTTTAACCTCCATATTAAATATATTTTTTAAAGACCTTTTAAGGTATTATAAAAATATATGGGTAAAAGAAGTAAAATAGAATTACCAAATTTAATACTATTTCCAAACAGATTCTCTTTTTTATTGTAATAATAGAGATTTTATGATAATTTAAAATAGATGAATACATTATATAAAAATATAGGAGTTTGGTTTATAATAACTCTTCTTTTTATGATTTTGTTATTCAATATATTTAAACCTACCAGTAAACCTCCGGAGAAAATAATATTCAGTGATTTTATTTCTGCTGTAGAGAATGGTAATATAGAGAAGGTTACTATACAGGGTAATCACATATATGGAATCTATAAAAATGGTAATAAATTTAAAACATACGCTCCTAATGACCCTGAGCTGGTTAAAATATTAAGAAATAAAGGGGTCAAGATTTCTGCAAAACCTGAAGAACAGAATCCATGGTACATGAATCTTTTAGCTTCCTGGGTTCCCATGCTTCTTATTATTGGACTATGGATTTTCTTTGTGAGGCAGATGCAGGTTGGTGGTGGGAAAGCTATGTCTTTTGGAAAGAGTAAAGCAAAGCTTCTGTCTGAAAATCAAAAGGAAAAGGTTACTTTTAGGGATGTTGCTGGAATTGACGAAGCAAAGGAAGAATTACAAGAAATAATTGAATTTCTTAAGGATCCCAAAAAATTTAGCAGGTTAGGAGGAAGAATTCCAAAGGGAGTTTTATTGGTTGGTCCCCCTGGAACAGGCAAGACACTTTTAGCAAGGGCTATTGCTGGAGAAGCAGGGGTTCCGTTCTTTAGTATAAGTGGTTCAGATTTTGTAGAGATGTTTGTTGGAGTTGGTGCATCAAGGGTTAGGGATCTGTTTATCCAGGGGAAGAAAAATGCACCATGTATAGTATTTATAGATGAGATAGATGCTGTTGGAAGACATAGAGGGGCTGGACTTGGTGGTGGCCATGATGAAAGGGAACAGACTCTTAATCAACTGCTTGTAGAAATGGATGGGTTTGAATCAAGTGAGGGGGTAATATTAATAGCTGCTACTAATAGACCGGATGTATTGGACCCTGCTCTTTTACGCCCTGGTAGGTTTGATCGTCAAGTTGTTGTCCCTAAGCCTGATGTTAGGGGAAGATATGAAATATTAAAGGTTCATACGAAAAGGACTCCCTTAGCTGAAAATGTAGACCTTATGGTTTTAGCGAGGGGGACACCAGGGTTTGCCGGCGCAGATCTTGAGAATATGGTTAATGAAGCAGCTTTATATGCAGCAAGGAGAAAGAAGGATAAAGTAGAGCTTTCAGATTTTGAATATGCGAAGGATAAAGTAATGATGGGTGCTGAGAGGAAAAGTTTGATGATAAGTGAAGAAGATAAAAAACTTACTGCGTACCATGAAGCAGGTCATGCATTAGTTGCTGTGATGCTTCCTGGTACGGATCCAGTTCATAAGGTTACAATAATACCGAGGGGAATGGCTCTTGGAATAACCCAGCAACTTCCTATAAATGAAAAATATTTCCTTTCAAAAGAAGCTGCGCTAAATGACATTTCAATACTTATGGGAGGTAGAATAGCAGAGGAGATAATTTTAAATAAGAAAACGACAGGAGCTGGTAATGATATTGAAAGGGCAACTGAACTTGCCAGGAAGATGGTATGTGAATGGGGAATGAGTGACAAACTAGGACCACTGGCATTTGGTCATAAAGAGGAACATATATTCTTGGGGAGAGAGATTGAGCGACATACCGAATACAGTGAAAGAACTGCTGTAGAGATTGATAATGAAATAAAGAAAATAGTGATAGATAGTTATGAAAAAGCTAAAGATATTTTAATAAAAAATGTTGATGCCCTCCATAGATTAGCCTTTAAGCTGCTTGAAAAAGAAGTGTTAGATGGTGACGAAATAAGAAATATCATAGAGGGTAAAAAGAATGAAGAAGAGAAGCAGAGCAGCTACGCATTATAATATCATACCTGTTAATGTATTTTCCAGAGAATGTGCAATAAAAGAACTATCAGACATAGGAGTAGATTCATGTGGAATAGATATCATGTCTCCCAAAATGATTCACTTAAATATAAAATTAAAAAATTTAGATTCAAAGAAAGCAAACTTTTTAAAAGAGGAGATGCTCTCTATAGGTGGAGAGGCTGCTATAGCAAAGGATGCATTAACTCTTAATAAAGGAAAGACCGATGTTATATTAATAGGAAGCTTGGGAAACTTTAAAAAATTTATTGAAAAATTATCTTCTAAATCATCCGATTTAAATAATTTGGGTAAAGAGATTGAAAATATAATAAGCAATTTAGATAACTATAATATTATAAAATTGAAAAATAAATCCCTTGATTTCAGAAGTAGAACATATATAATGGGTATACTCAATATAACTCCGGATTCATTCTATGATGGCGGATTTTATATGGATTGTGATAAAGCTATTAGACGTGCATATGAAATGATAGAAGCTGGTGCAGATATGATAGATATAGGTGGTGAATCCACAAGACCTAATTCTGATCCAATTTCAGAAGAAGAAGAAATAAGAAGGGTTATTCCCGTAATTAAAGAGCTTTCAAAAAGAATAAAAACTCCTATTTCTATAGATACATATAAAGCATCTGTGGCAAAGGAAGCAATTGAGTCTGGGGCTGAAATTATAAATGACATAAGCGCTATGAAGTTTGATCCTGATATGGTAAAAGTTGCATCTCATTATAAAGTTCCTGTGGTTCTTATGCATATAAAGGGTATTCCTAAAACCATGCAAAAGAGGATAAGATATAAAGATGTATTGTCTGAAATATATTTATATTTGAAAGAGAGAATAATTTTTGCTCATGAGGCTGGGATAAAGGATGTGATAATAGACCCTGGTATAGGATTCGGGAAAGGTTTAAAAGAAAATTTAAAAATAATAAATAATCTTAATATATTTAAGGGATTGGGGAAACCTATACTTATAGGTCCATCCAGAAAATCGTTTATAGGAGAAATATTGGGATTAGAAGTGAAAGATAGGCTTGAAGGTAGTATGGCAGCGGTTGCAGCCTCTGTGATTAATGGAGCAAATATTGTCAGGGTCCATGATGTAGATGAAACCAGAAGGGTAACAAAGGTTATAGATTCTATAAGGAGATATGTCTAAGAAAAGATTATTTGGGACAGATGGTATAAGAGGGATAGCAAATATCTATCCCATGACAGTTGAAATGGCAATGCAGATTGGTAGAGCATCTGCATATGTTTTCAGAAATGAGAGCAGAAGACATAGAATAGTTATAGGTAAAGATACGAGATTATCTGGATATATGCTTGAAAATGCACTTACTGCTGGTATATCTTCCATGGGAGTCGATATTCTGCTTGTAGGACCACTTCCAACTCCAGGAATAGCATTTTTAACAAGTAATATGAATGCTGACGCAGGTATAATAATTTCTGCTTCACATAATCCATTCTATGATAATGGTATAAAATTTTTCTCAAACAATGGATTCAAACTCCCAGATGAAATAGAATTAGAGATAGAAAGGCTTGTATTCTCTAAAGATCTTTTAAATTATACTTCAAAAAATAACGAAATAGGAAAAGCTTTCAGAGTAGAAGATGCTATAGGTAGATATATTGTGTTTATAAAAAATTCCTTTCCTAAGAATATTACCCTAAATGGCTTAAAAATAGTTGTAGATTGTGCAAATGGAGCTACCTATAAAGTAGCTCCAACCGTATTTGATGAGCTTGGAGCAGATGTAATAGCAGTGGGGGTTAAACCAAATGGAGAGAATATAAATCTTAATTGTGGATCTATGCATCCCGAATTTGTCAGCAGAGTGGTTAAAAGTCATGGTGCAGACTTAGGGGTAGCCTTTGATGGAGATGGTGATAGAGTTATCTTTGTTGATGAAAATGGAAATTTAGTAGATGGAGATAAGATAATGGCTATATGTGCTATTGATATGATTAAAGAGGATAGACTCAATAAAAATACGGTTGTTGCTACTGTCATGAGCAATATGGGACTCGAGATAGCTTTAAATAACTTTAAAGGAAAGGTTATAAGAACTCCTGTTGGAGATAGATATGTGGTTGAAAAGATGGTTGACGGAGATTATAATCTTGGAGGGGAGAAATCCGGTCATATAATATTCTTTGACTATACAACCACTGGGGATGGGATAATATCTGCATTGCAACTACTTGCTATTATAAAAAAGAATGGAAAGAGGCTATCTGAACTTACATCCATTATAAAAGAGTTCCCTCAGGCGCTTGTAAATGTTAAGGTTAAAAAGAAGATTAAAATAGAAAATGTTCCTGAGATTTCTTCTACAATCAAAGATATAAAGAAGAAACTAAATAAGCAAGGGAGGGTTTTAGTGAGATATTCTGGTACAGAACCTGTTTTAAGAATTATGGTAGAAGGAGAAAATGAGGATAAAATTAAGGATATAGCATATAGTATAGCAGATAAAGTAAGATTATATTTAGGGGTAGATGAATGACAAGATTAGGTGTAAATGTTGATCATGTAGCTACATTAAGAGAAGCAAGAAGAATAAACGAACCAGATCCTGTAGCCGCTGCTGCTATTGCAGAGCTTGCTGGTGCTGATTCTATAATTGTTCATCTTAGAGAGGATAGAAGACATATTAAGGATAGAGATTTAAAGCTGCTAAAAGAGACTATAAAAACAAGACTAAATCTTGAGATGGCATCAACTCAAGAAATACTTTCTATAGCTCTTAACATAAGACCAGATATCGCTACAATTGTCCCGGAAAGAAGAGAAGAGGTTACCACCGAAGGTGGATTAAATGTTATACTAAATCATGATAATTTAAAATCCCATATAAGACTCTTAAAGGATGCAGGGATAAGGGTAAGTCTATTTATAGATCCTGATTTAGACCAGATTAAAGCTTCCCATAAATTAGGAGCAGATAGTGTAGAGATCCATACCGGTAAATTCTGTGATGCCAAAAATAAGGAAGAAGATATCGAATTTGATAAAATATTAAATTCTGTAAAATTAGCTTCAAAACTAAAGATGGGAGTTTGTGCAGGTCATGGTATAAATTACGTGAAAATAAAAAGGCTCAGAGAGATAGAAGAGATTGAAGAGTTTAATATAGGGCATAGTATAATTTCAAGGGCTGTGTTTATAGGATTATATAATGCTGTAAGAGAGATGATTAGACTTATTAAAGGAGAGTTATGAAGGCTGTTACATCCAACATAATGCAGAAAATAGATAGAGAGACAATTAATTCCTGTGGAATTCCTGGTATAGTTCTTATGGAAAATGCTGGAAGAGGCGCAGTAGATACAATCTTTAGATATTTTCAAAATATAGAAAGTATATCTGTTATTGCAGGTAAAGGGAATAATGGTGGAGATGGTTTTGTTATCGCCCGACATATGGTCAATAGGGGTGTAAGGGCGAGTGTCTATTTATTATCAGAAATAGAGAAAATTAGAGGAGATGCCCAAATAAATTTAGATATAATTAAAAAGATGGGTATACCGGTCATCTCTATATTGAATATAGATGAACTTCTAAAGGAAAAAGAGAATATTAATAAATCATCTATTGTTATAGATGCTATATTTGGAACAGGTCTCTCTTATGAAGTTAAAGGCTTTTATAGAGAGGTTATAGATTTTATTAATTCATTAAATAAGACAGTTGTTTCAGTTGACATTCCTTCCGGATTGGATGCCAATACCGGTTATCCATTAGGTATAAGTATGCATGCGGATTTAACAGTAACTTTTGGTTTGCCCAAGATAGGGCAATTAATATATCCTGGAGCAGAACTTGTTGGTAAGCTGGAAATTGTAGACATTAGTATTCCAAAATACATTATAGAAAAAGAATATATAGATACAAACCTTATAACATATGAAGATATTAAGAAAAAAATAAAAAAAAGAGCTCCCAACATTCATAAGGGCAACTGTGGTCATACTATAGTTATTGCAGGTTCTACCGGAAAGACAGGAGCTGCTGTAATGGCATCAGAGTCTGCAATGAGAGTTGGTGCAGGGCTGGTTACTCTATGCATACCAAAAAGTTCATATAATATTGTAGAATCAAAGCTTACAGAGGTTATGACAGAGCCCTTACCTGATAATAATGATGGAACCTTCAATTATTCATCTATTGATAGAATAATAGACTTAACTAATGATAAGGATATAGTCATTATAGGCCCTGGGCTTTCAGTTAATGGTGATACAAAGAGAATTGTAGGTGAAGTAATAAAAAGTATAGACCTTCCAATAGTTATAGACGCTGATGGTATAAATATAATTGCAGAGAATCCGGATATACTTCTTAAAAAAAAGAATGAAATAGTCCTGACTCCACATCCTGGTGAAATGGCAAGATTAATAAAAAAGGATACCAGAGCAGTTCAGAGAGATAGGATAGGAATTGCAAAAGAGTTTGGCAAAAAATATGGGGTCTATCTTGTATTAAAAGGAGCAAGAACTATAATAGCTGATCCTCAAAGTAATGTATATATAAATCCTACTGGTAATCCTGGAATGGCAAGTGGTGGTATGGGAGATGTTTTAACTGGAATGATAGGAGGATTTATATCTCAAGGGTATAATATTTTAGACTCTTCTATATTAGGAGTATTTATTCATGGAATGAGTGGGGATAGGGTGGCTGAAGAAAAGGGAGAATTAGGATTAGTTGCAACAGATGTAATTAATAATATTCCTCTAACTATAAAGGAACTTATGGATGGAAATAGAGATTATCTCAAACGGAGTAAACGAGACTATTAGTATTGGAGTATTCTTAGGAAAGCTTTTAGTTCCAAAGGATATAGTGGCTTTAATCGGAGAGCTTGGAAGCGGAAAAACATACTTTATAAAGGGAATAGCAAAGGGATTAGAGGTTAAAGAGGAAGTAAAAAGCCCTACCTATGTTATAATAAGTGAACATAAAGGAAGAATTCCTTTATATCACTTTGATTTATATAGAATATCATCTATATATGAGTTGGAGGAGCTTGATTATAGAGAATATTTTTATGGAACTGGGGTAACAGTTATAGAATGGGCTGATAAATTCCCAGATATAATACCAGTGAATGCCTTTAAAGTAGAAATTTTAAATATTGGAGAATATAGAAGAAAATTGATATTAGATGGTAATGAAGATATTGTAACTAAAATCATTCCATCCCTTTGTGTAGGATTTAGATAGATAATTTTATGAAGCAATCTACATACCATCGTTTCATGATACTCATGCCTGTGTAGAGAAAGATACTCAATCTTCTAAATGTGGAATTAAATCTTCAGGAATAAATTAAACACATAGAAGAAATCCTATTTCTATCCTAATCTATTGTCATTTATAGGATTCCTCCATTTTGTACGGAGTAACTTGAATAAAAATTTGAAAACGTATTAGCATTAATATCTTCCTTTTAGGCTTTTTCTGTCAATTAAG
Source organism: uncultured Thermodesulfobacteriota bacterium (assembly GCA_964501575.1). Lineage (GTDB taxonomy): Bacteria > Desulfobacterota > CAZCTP01 > CAZCTP01 > CAZCTP01 > CAZCTP01. The sequence continues at coordinate 17,915 of CAZCTP010000008.1, read as the reverse complement.
TAGAAGGCTCCTCCAGGAATGACAGAAAGATATGTTGCTATCCTTCCTATAATTCCAAGCATAAGAGCATCATCTGATGAAATTCCTGCCATATTAAAAAACAATACATAGAGCCCTTCCTGAATTCCTATGGCATCCACAGATATTGGGATCCTTGCAGTAAGGTATATTATTGGTATAAAAATAAAGAAATTTATTAGAGGAATTTCAAGATTAAGTGATAATGAAATAAAATAATTTACAGATATAGGAAATAGCTGTTCAAATAAGGTCAATATAAAGAATATGAAAAGGCTCTTTTTTAAATTTCTATACTCAATATAGCTATTATAAAAATCTTCAATCTTTTTACGAAATGGTATATTTATTGATCCAAGAGTTCTATTTATAATCTCAAAGAAATTCCCCCATAAAGATAGAATAAAGATAATTACAAACAAGGAAAATATTAATATAAAAGATGATGTAAATGTAGATAATTCTTTACTTCTCTCGGCAAGTATTATAAGGCTAAAACAGCAGAATATAGATACGCCGATGAATCCAATAAATTTTTCTATGAACATTGAAGCAAGAATACCTTTTACATCTTTTAAATCCTTTGATATACTATAAAGCCTTACTCCCTCTCCACCAACACTTATAGGGAGAAAAAAACCAAAGAATGTTCCTTCATAGTAAGATTTTATTACTTTTAAAATAGAGGTACGCAACCCCTTTGCCTTAAGGAGAATATTCCACTTATAAGCCATCCAGATCCTATCGGCGGTTATTACAAATATAGAGAATATAAACAGTCTTAGATTTACATTTGATAAGAGAGCCTTGATTTCTTTTAAATCTACTTTCCAAAAGAGATAGGACATTAGAACAAAGCTTATTATAAATTTTATAATTAATCCCTTTTTTATTTTAAGCCCACTACTTTTCATCAATTCTTTTTATAACTTTTGCAGGAATTCCAGCAGCTACTGAATTAGAAGGAATAGGTTCTGTTACTAAGGCAGAGCTACCAATAACAGAATTATTCCCTATACTTGCTCCATCAAGAACTACAACCTTTGCACCTAACCAACAGTTGTTCCCGATAATAAGAGGACCTTTAGTAATATTCCCCTCCTGATCAATAATCTTAACTTCTCTGTTTCTGTAGTCATACACTCCACCACTCATAATATAACAATCTGCAGCTATAAGAGCTTCTTTCCCGATAACCAATCTGTTCGATGAAAATATTATACAATTTAAACCAATATTTACATTATCTCTTAATGTTATATTACCATTTTTACAATAGAGAATGCTATTCCTGCCTATATAACATCCATTAGATATCTCTATACCACTGTTATCGCTTCCCTTTGCATCTATCATGCAATTATCATCAATAATCACATTGTTACCAATTTTTATCTTTGATGGATGCCTCAATGTAACATTTCTTCCAAAGATTACATTTTTACCAACCTTTCCTATAATTAATGGATAGAGTAATTTTCTGAGGAATATTCCTATAGCTCCAGGGATCCAGCTTGTAAAAGTAACTATAAGCTCATATTTAATAAGAGGTATAATTCCACTTTCACCTATTACAAGCTCTTGATACTTTTTTATGTTAGATGTTTTTTTATCCTTTAATGCTTTTTGAACCTTATAGCTATTCATATAACTCTATCTATTGAAGAAAATCCTATACCATACTGCCAAGCTTATTAATGCCCATAATAGATGGCTATGATTATGAGTATAATTAAGATGTTCTTTAATTAATCTATTTATATAAAACATATTAAAATTTTCCTCTATTACTTCTGATGAACTTAATATATCTATCATATAATCTTTTAGTTCCTTCCTTAGCCAATTTTTCATAGGGAAACTATATCCTTGTTTCTTTCGGTATGCTATACCTGGTGGAAGTATATCTTTCATAGTATCCTTGAAAATAGCTTTTGTTGTTAACCCTTTGAGTTTCATATTTGAAGGAATAGATGCTGAAAATTCAACTACTTTATGATCGAGGAAAGGGACTCTTACTTCTAAAGAATGAGCCATACTCATCTTATCAACCTTCATAAGGACACTATCGGGCATAGTAAATCTCATATCTATATATATTTCTCTTTCTAATCTATCATTACTTCCACAGTTTTCAACAACCCTTCTAATATAATAGAAGGGATCAAATTCTTCTATTTCTTTAAATAAGTCATATACTCCATCGCTTTCCATAAAATATTGCCATCTCATATGTGCACCATCTAAGGTAAGCTCGGAACCGGAAATAAACCGTTTTAACATATTTATAAAACCCTTTTTCTGAGATTGGTCCGGCAAACTACTTACGAGCTTTGAAATTATCCCGCTTCTCAGCCATTTAGGCAATATTCTATAGTAACAATCTATCTTACTCGCTATAAATCTATCATATCCAACAAATACTTCATCCCCTCCCTCTCCACTTAAACATACTTTAACATATTCGCGTGCCTTCTTGCATATCATATAGAAAGGGAGAGCAGAGAAATCCGTCATAGGTTCATCAAAATTCCAAAGGGCCTTTTCAACTATTTCAGGAGTAATAGGATCTATTATTAACTCCTTATGTTTTGTACCAAAATGGTCTGCTACTCTCTTTGCATATTCAAATTCACTGTAAGACTTGTCCTGATAACCGAGTGAAAAACTTTCTATTTCACCCTCAACACTTCTTCTGACAAAAGCCACAATTGAGCTGGAATCAATACCACCCGATAGGAAGACTCCTAAAGGCACATCACTTATAAGATGAGATTTTACAGCCTCTTCCAATATCTCCGAGAGTTTTTCTTTATAATATTCGTATCCCTTCCTATCTTTTTTAAATTCAAGATCCCAATATTCTTTTATTTCGAGCCTTCCATCTCTATATACAAGATAGTGTCCTGGTTTAAGCTTATTTATACCGTCAAAAAGGGTATCGGGGGCTGGTATAAATTCAAAACCAAGGAGGTTATAAAGAACCTTTCTATTTAACCTTATATTAAGATCTCTATATTTAAGAATTGCTTTTATCTCTGATGCAAATATTAATTTATCATTATATAGAGCATAGTATAAAGGTTTAATACCTATTCTATCCCTTGCAATAAATATCTCTCTGTCTTTTTTGTTCCATATAGCAAAAGCAAACATTCCCCGTAATTTGGAAATACATTTATGACCATACTCTTCATAGGCATGAAGTATAACTTCTGAATCTGTTTTACTTAAAAATTTATGCCCTTTTTTCTCGAGTAATTCTCTGAGCTTTATAAAGTTGTAAATCTCTCCATTAAATATTAACCATATATTCTTATCTTCATTTGGCATTGGTTGAGTGGCATTCTTGCTTAAATCGATTATACTTAGTCTTCTATGTCCCAATGAAATCCGATCATCTATATAGATATTTTCATCATCTGGACCCCGATGAGAAAGCTCTCTACACATAGAGAGTATTAGATCTTTATCCTTCCAATTAAACCCGCATATTCCACACATCAGATATATCCATTATCCTTATACCATTTTGCTGTACTTGCAAGGCCTTCTTCAATTCCTACCTTTGGAATATAGCCCAATTCCCTCTTTGCTTTTTCTATGCTAAATGCTCTGACCTGTCTATACCAATCAATTCTCCTTCTAAAGATTGGAGGGGATATTCTAAGAGGCATACAAATTCCTTCACATATGAGAGCTGCTATCCATATAGGAAAGAATGGAAGATGATATATCTTTACTTTAACTCCCATTGATTCTCCTACCTTAAGTACAAGCTCCTCTATAGTATAATATCTCTCATCTCCTATAAGATAAGTTTCTCCTCTGCTTTGAGACTTCTCTACACTTAGTTCAAAGGCGTCGATAAGATTATCGATATAAAGGGGATGATAAAAGGTATTTCCATTCCCAAACATTAAAAATCTTCCGGTCTTTACCATCCTATAAATTAAAAGAAATCTACCTGGGTCTCCGGGACCATAAATAGCCATGGGCCTTATTATAGTTGCATCCATCCCTTTTTCTATAAATTCATGAACAACCTTTTCCCCCTCATATTTTGTATATTGATAATAATCGACAGGAGCTATTGGAGTTGATTCGTCTCCAGGGGGATTTTTAATATCGCCATGAACTCCCTGAGTACTACAGTATACAAATTTTCTAACACTATTCTTAAAGGCTGCATCAATAATATTTCTTGTCCCTTCTACATTTATATCCCAATAAACTTTCTTTGGAAGGTTTATCTTCCTAAAAGCAGCAGCAAGATGATAGACTACTTCACACCCTGTAACAATACTTTCTACAAGTTTTTTATCAGTAACACTACTTATGATAATCTTAGCTCCCTTTTCAGCAAGTTCATTATAAAAAAGTCCTTTTTGACTATCTAAGACTATAACTTCATTCCCTTTGTTTAAAAGCCTCTTTACAAGATGACTTCCAGTAAATCCGGTCCCTCCGGTTACAAGAATTTTCATTATTACCTCCAGTATATAAAAATCTATCTTTTATTAACTTCTTTATAAATCTCAATTATCTTATTCACATTATTATTCCATGAATACTCCTTAATAGCCTTGTTTCTCATCCTTTTTCCAAGTTCCTTTCTTAAATCCTCATTAAGGAGCACTTCAATTAATTTCTCCTTAAAAGAATCAGAATCGGTGGGTTTTGCGTATACCCCTAAGTCTCCAAGTATCTCTCTATTTACTGGAGTATCAAAAACAACAGCAGGTAAACCAGCAGCCATATAAGTATATAATTTCCCATTTGCCTCAGTAGTTGATAGTTTAGGAGATATAGCAACATCTCCAATAGAGAGATAGGTAGGGAGTTCAAAATAATTTATTCTTCCGGTAAAAGTAACATATTCTTCATATCCCATTGAGTTTATTTTTTCCCTATATAAATCTTCATCAGGATATCCCATCATAAGAAAATGGACATTCTTTACCCTCTTAACCACATCTGGTATAATATTCAAAATTATATCTATTCCTTGATAGACCGTAAAGACTCCAACAAATACAACTACCTTTCGTCCATCAATGATTCTAAGTTTTTTCCTGAGTTTATTAATTTCTATTCCATTGTTAAACACAGATATATCAACTCCATCCTTTATTACATGGATCCTTTCTTCAGGAATGTTAAATCTTTCAGTCAATATTCTTGCTCCTTCATTAGAGCTTATTATTATTTTTGCAGGTAGATTATCTATTATACTCTCCATGTATAAGAAAAATTTGTAAGCAAGGTCTCCCTTTTTAACAAAGTTATGGGCAAGTATCTCATCCACCATACCTCCCTGAAAATCAGCTATAAAGGGTATACCGAGTAACTTATTTATAAGAGCTCCGATTAGTGCACCCTCATGTAAATGAGCATGAATAATATCCGGTCTTGTACGTATAGCTACCTTTAATGATTTTATAAATAGAAGGATGTCAAGATAAAATTTATGATAGGAAGGACCTGCAGACAATTTTTTGTACCATGGTATATTAACAATTCTTTCTACCTTTATACCATCTATATCTCTTCCTATATGATATGAACAAATAATAACATTATATCCTAAAGATTTTAAAGCCCTTGTTTCTTCATATATTCTTACATGGCACCCCCTATCCGCAAAAAATGGAGTTGGTGCTATCATTAATATACTATTCATATAAAATTTCTATCCTTTTCTTCTATATGCAAAAATATTATCACTTAAAAACTGCGAAAGATAATCAGTCGGTATACCTAATATGGTTTTTCTCCATATCCTATCACATTTGTTACAGGGTATAATATCCTCTATGGATCTCTTTGAGAATCTTTCTCTTAGAGAGACTAACTTATCTCCATTCCATATTTCTTTAATTCCTAAATTATTCAAATTACCTAAGTTTAGAACCCCTTTAAAGTCTTGAGGACATGGCACAACTTTCCCATCCCATAATATTGTCAAAGAATACCATGGAAAGGTACAGCATATATATCTCTTTTTATCGTACTTTAGATCAAGCTCATCAAGATTGCCCCCCCAATTATGGGGATGTCTTATAACTATCCTGTTCACTGGAAGGTCTTTAAACTTTTTAAGAAATCCATTCTTTTTCTTTTTATCTACTTTCTCTCCTTCTTCCTCAATTATTTGAAGTACAGTAAATGGATGTCTAACCCCTTTCTTCCTTTTCATCTTCAAAAATTCTATAATATTGGAAAGGGTAACTTCATAGGTAGCATTAACCCTCTTTTTTTCATATCCCTCTTTATCATAACCATCAAAGGAAAAGGAAATAAAATCTAATCCTGAAGAGAAGATTTGTTCTATCTTATCATTTGAAAGAAGTGTTGCATTTGTATGAATTCTGGTAAATATATCTTTATTCTTTGAAATCTCAATCATTCTGAAAATTTCTGGATGGAGAAGTGGTTCTCCTCTATGAAAGAGATTGATATCATATACAAATTCCTTTACTTCCTCTATCAATTTTTCAAATAATTTAAAATCCATATATCCCTTTTTATTATTAGGAATATTTTTATTCAGACAGAGATTACATCTTAAATTACAGAAGTCTGTGGGTTCAACCCATAAGCGTATAGGAAAAGGAGGATATTTAGTATGAACTTTATAGTTTAGATAAGTTCTAAAGAGCTTAATTATATGATTTATATTTTTCATCTTAATCGAATAACCTTTACTGAATCAAAATAAAAATCTGCATTATTATCCATCAAATATAAAGGAAATTCAAGAGCCGTTGGACTCTTAAGTTTAAAAGGAACTTTAAATTCTTTATATATATTTATAGTTTTAAAATCCTCTCCCTTAATAATTTTTTCTCCTAAAATCATTCTTTTATATTCTGTTGTAACCCTTAATATAGCGATATTAGTATCTGATGTTCTTTTTTTTAATGGTTTAATCCGAAATATTGCTTTATACTCTCCTTCTCTATATACTCTATAAGGGCCATTTGTAATATAATCTCCTTCATTATTTTTATTCTCTCCAATATGTAAAGCTTTACTTCCCGACGCTCCCCTATCATAAACTACCCTTTGAAAATTAGCCGAATCTTCGGCTTCAAAGAGCTCTAATGGATCCTTTTCTCCCTTTTGAATAGTATAAACATAATCTATATATATGTCAGAATTTTTATAAAAGAGTACTCTGAACTCTAATATCTTTGGTACATCAAGAGAATAAGATAGAGTAAAATCCTTATAATCTATCTTATCCAAAAAGTCTTCTCCTCTTATTCTCTTTTGAGCAATTATTTTTCTTCCTTTATCCACAGAAACCTCAATATCTGCAATTGCTCCAGATATTGGTTCCCCTTTTATTCTAAAAATAGTAACATATGATCCAGTAGGAATCTTTTTGTAGGGTCCAAATATAAGAAAATCAGCTCTATCTCTATCCTTTCTTCCTTCTACTACTCTTCCATTTGATGTATTTTTTTCTCTTACAACTTTTCCTGTTCTTCTTGGAAGATTCTCTGCTTCATAGAAGATTCCCATAGAAATTCTTTGGTCAAATTTTCTTCTCATAGGCTCCCTTTTTTTCTTTAATTCAAAAAGCCATATATATCCATCATCCATAATATAGTTTACATATCCTGAACTTATAATGTTATTCAGAGTAAACTCAAAAGGATAAGGACTTACTTTAAAAATAAAACACCTCTTATCCAATAAAATATATTTTACATTAAGATTCTTTAAAATGCTATATTCTTTATATCTGATTTCACCAAAATTAATATTTTCAAGGGGAAGATATATATTCTCAAAATAACCTTTAGGTACTATGGGAGAATAGCCATTTATCATTTTCACTTTGGTAATTGTTGTATAATATTGTGGGATAGAAGTCCAAGAACTATCCCCAGGCCATAGAGGAATATATAAAACTTTATATTCACCTCTTCTATCTTTAATAAAATTATGGATCTTATTATCTTTATCAATTAAACTTAATCCTATATGACCTGATGGAGTAAAGTCATACATTATGATACCAATTAATAGAATATAAATAGGATAAAAAAGCACTCCCTTTAATCTTTTAAGAGATTTTACCAGAAATCCTGCTAGGATCCCACAGGAAAGATAAGTAAGAATGAGTATTTTATTGGTTGATCTGATATAATTAAAAAATGGGACATAGGTATATAAAAACTTATAGATTGGTAAGATATTATTTCCATTAAAACCAAGGGCAAGGAGAGTGGTAATAATAAGAAGAGAGAAGTAAAATATTTGTATTCTTAGATCCTTTTTATTCCTGTTAAAATAGATATATATTGGGAAGAATATTGCTATCATTATAGAAAAAACTCCTATGTAATTACAATCCCCTTTCTTTAAAAGTTCTACCATATTTGGTGAAAATAGCATAATTTCTTTAATCTTCCTCCCTCTACTTAAAGCTGATTCTTCTAAAACAATAAATTTAAAATGAAGTATATATAATGCTGATAGTAATAAAAATAATATTAAACCTAAATATCTTTTTATAATACTTAAACTATTTTTAAAAAAACTGTATCTAAATTTAAAATGAATTATAAATTTAATTATGATTATAAAAACAAAGGAAAGAATAATTATATTTCTTCCTAAACTCTGAAATCCGTGAAAGAATTTAATAAAATATAGATTTAGAAGAATAAGTGGTAAATATGAAATAGAATCTATTTTAAGAGCCTCTAAGAAAGAAAGCCCTCTTAGAGACCAACTGAAGAAAAGCCACACCCCTGCGAGAGTGATAGAAATAAGGAAACCTGTGAAGATATATATGAGATTTATTCCTCCTGATTTATATATACTGATCATTACAGTAAAAGATATTATAGATAATATTGAAATTAGTATAGGTGGATGCCTTAGTATAATATTTGCTATATTTCTATCAGTTTCTCTTATTAGTTTTCGATATTCATTCTTTACGAAATCAATTACCCTATCAAAAAATCTTATTGGTATATAAATGAGAAGGAGAAAAAATAGATAATAGAGATAATGGGGATCATTAATTAAAAGAAAGAAGATACAAATACCTATAATTGTGGCGTATATACCTCTTATGTTTTCAAATAATGCTATATCAATTAAATATATAATAAGTGGTATAAAGAAATATACAAATCCCCCAGGATGTCCTCCCATCATAGATGATATTCTATAAGGGGCAATAGTAAATATCATAGCTCCCAATAATGCTCCTAATCTCTCTTTGGTTGTGTTTCTTATTAAAAGATAGGATGATATTCCTGTAATTGGATAAGAAAGAATTATTAAAATATTATAAGCCGCTATCTTTCCTAAAATAGAAAAGATAAAAAATATTAAAGAAAGGGGGAAAAAATATGTTACTATCTGCTTCTGTTTATATGGTGTAGCAAACTGGTAATAATCAGTAAATGGAGGAATTATTCCCTTTATTGTGTCATTAAAAAGATTAAGACAATAATAGAACTGGAGGTAATCGCCCTGCTGCATCCATACCATCTTCTTTCCAGCAGGAGGGTTGAAAGAATATGGCATTGCTTTATTAATATAAAAAATGAGAGGGTAAGTAGATATTAATCCTATAATTAGGAAAATAATACCAAGATAAATTAATTCTCTTTTTTTATTCAGACTTCTCACCTAAATAATGTAAATTTTGGAAAAGGGCTATTATTTTTTGGAATATGTTTTTCATAATCTATTATTATCAATAGCTCTTTAATATCATTATATTCCCATCCCGCGCTGAATCTATCATCCGGTTCATAAAATATTCTATTATTATAGAAGAAAAATCCGAGTAAATTACGATATACATAAGCCAGTCTTATCCATCTCCCATTTAATCCTCTTCCAAATATAGCAAAATGTATAGCCCCGTTACCGATTCTTTCAATAAGTATATTTTTAACAGAAGCTTTACTAAGATTATAGATTAAAAAACACCTTCTCGCTAATGGCTTGGTATGTGGTACAAGCGGGATGTTGGATAATCCCAAATCATTGGGAATTTCTTCTATTTCTTTAATAATGAATTCCTTTTCTGAGAATACAGTGCCATGGGAGGGAACTATTAAGTCATAAAAAATGGTATATGAATAGATGGTTTTCTCCTTCCATTTAACCCCATTTGCAATAAAATACTCTCTAAATACATTGGGGTCATAAAAATTTAGATTTACCAGAATAGCTGGACTCTTTTTCAATGACTTAATCTCTTCATGGTATCTTATATATTCCTTCTTACCAATAATATCAGCAATTACTTTAGCCTTATTATAGAAAGTAACAACATATCCATCCCAGAATCCTGCGTATATATGGCTTATCTTAAGTTCATTTAAGGATTCTTTTGCCTCTTCCATTCTTCTATTGAACTCGATAGCCTTGGGTTTAGAAACCCTGAAATAAAAGTCAAGATTAGTAAATACATTATGAAGAAATATAGAGAGTAAAAGAAATAAACCAATCCACCGATAACGTCCTTTTATTAAATTAGCAAGAAATATAGCTATGCCTATCGCTAAAGTCCAATATACAGGAAGTATATATCGCTGGGTATTGAAGGTACCAAATAGAGTGAATATTATAAAGAATATATTTATAGGTATTATTAATCCTGTTACTTTCAAACTCAGAGGAAAGTTAATTAATATCTTCTTATGTCTTAATAAAAGATAAATAGAAAATAATCCAGCCATTACCACAATTAGTAGACTTAAGGATGTTATAAAGGCAAATGGTTCCAGTGCAAGGGCAATATTCTTTGATAATAACGGCATCTTAGCTAAATGAATGGCGTTAAATTCAGGTAGCAGAGGCTCTGTAAGTTTAAGAGGTAAGATAGCTGTCCAATAGAAGGGTTTATAGAATGTTTTAAGTCCGAGTAATACCCATATATTATGTGTAATAAATCTCATAATTGCCTTATGCCAGTATATAAAAGGTTGAAAGAATAAGAGTAGCTTTGTGGTGTGAACCTCTTTATGAATAAAATTAAAATACCATAGAGGAAAACAGCCTATTATAAAGAATATTAAAATGATTAAGATATTTATTAGACGTTTCGTTCTATAATTCACCCAAAAAATTACAATTGAAGCAGGAATAAGGTAATAGATAATAATTAAATGAGTCCATAATGCTATCCCTGCAATTAGACCAAAAATTACTGATATTAAGTATGGATATTTGGAACCAGTCTCCATTTTCAATAATAGGAAGAATAGAATGGATCCAAATAAGAGTGTCTCGATATATCCGCCTCTTGGAACTATTGTCCATTCAAGAAAGCAGGAAGACGATAATGCAAGCAATAGGCTCAGGATTAACGCAGAATGTTTATCTACAGCAGATAATAGAAATTTATAGCTGAAAATCATAAACAGAACCCATAGACTAAGAGGTACCAAATATAACTGGCAAATTCCTGGGCCAAATACGGCAAAGATACCTGCAGCTAAAATGGATTCAAGGGTACCCATATAGTTCTGTCCCCACCAGAATGGAACAAAGCGGCCCTTTAACATCTCCATTCCTATCAATCCAGAGATTGCCTGATCACTATCAATACAAGAATTTGATATAAATAGTATTCTTAAAATAATACCAGCTAAAAGAATTATCAAAAATATCAAATGTTCTTTAAATACTTTCATTTAAATCTAATCTCAAAATCTGTTATTCCCTTGGTCTCTACAGATATAAACTTAATACCACCCGGAAGAATATAGGGACTTATAGAAAGTTTCGGTAAAGTATATAAGTCTTTAACCCAGTTATATTTGAGTACAACTATTGGAGTTTCTTTCCCTAAATGCACCTGGATTCGGTTAACTCTGGCATAAATCCTACCTCTACCCTCAATAAACCAGTTTGGCTTCCAGTTAATCCTGCTAAATATAACTTTCCCTGTTCCAAATTTATCTTTAAATGAAATTTCCTCTTTATATAGATATGGATAATTTCTAAATAGCTTTATCCATTTTGGGTCAAAAGATATAATATGCGAAACATTGTAGAGATCAAAGTACTTCTCTGTGAGACTGATATTCCCTCTGTATACAACTGGTCTGAGGTCATAATCACCAATTTCATGGAGGTCAAAATGATAAAAATCTTTAGCCATCATTTCTCTTTCCGTCATATAGGGCAATATAGCTACATGAGCCCAACCATAGGCATGTACTGTCCTCCCAGCGAATAAAATCCTACCATCTTTAGAGGTATTCTTCTCAATCCAATTTACCATCTCATAGACATCCTTAGGTATAGTATGATATTTTTCTTTACCTTTCCCTTTATATAATTGTGATATATTTATTATACTTACTATTAATGTGGCAATTATCAAAGATTTAACGGGTATTATCCACTTCTGAGGTAAGTTTAAAATCTTTCCAATAAAAATTGATGAAGGAATTATAAGAAAAAAAGCAAAGGGAATAGAAACTCTATAAAATTGAAACTGAGGTTTATACTGATTACCAAATCCAATTAATAGAAGATAGAGAATAAGTATAATTATCATCCAATGCTTTAAATATCTATCTTTTGTAATATATAATTCTCCAAGTCCAAGCATAAGTATAATAGGATTAATAAATTTTATATATCCCATAGCCCCCAATGCTTTTTTTATGTCAGGGTGTAGGGAACTTGTTCCCCTTAAGTTAGAAAACTGGGAGATATCTCCATACTTTAAAATGTCCAAAAGCCATGGGGTAATTATAACAAGGTATAAAATTAGAATTATAATCCCAAATCTTATCTTTTTTAAATTCAGGGAGCTTAAACAGATGAAAAATCCGACAATAACCGGGATAAACATAAATATTACCCCTGGCCAGAAGCTTGCGAGAATGGCGGTTATAAGCAAAGCAAAACCGGTAGGAATATCTATAAACTCAAGTATAAATGAACGATATAATAGGGTAAAGATAATAGGAAGCAGAGCAGAGGATAATAGCGATGGGCCCACTCCCCAGGAAAGAAGGGATATGAAAAAATATCGACTAACCCCAATAGATAATATAGCTCCACAGGCAGCACCAAATTTATCTACTTTTATAGCACGTAAGGCAAAATAGTATAGGGATGGAATAATACCAATAAAGATAATCGCGAGTGCTGGAGTATAGAGTTTTACAGGGTCAAAACTCATAACCAATGGAAATAAAAGATAACAAAAAGATAGTACACCAGTTGTTAATAGTTCTTTACCAGAATAACCACCATTCCATCCTGGATTATAAAAGTGAAGTGATGGAAAACTTTCACGGAAAAGAAGCATTCGATAAGCAAATGAGGTATGGTCATCTTTATATATCATCCTGCACTCTGTATGAGTAAGGAATCCATAGGCTATATAAATAACTGCAATAATAAATAACAGGATTATTATCCATCTCCATAAGCTTGGTATTATTACAATTATTATGGTTAATAATATAGAAATAGCAAATATCTGACGATATATCTGATGATTCTCAAAGAAGAACCATTTATAATTTCCGAGGGATGTGATTAGAACTACTCCGAATATTATTGAAATAAGTATAGCATTGATTCCGGTAATATCTTCCTCTGAAATTTTCTGAGTTAAATCAAGCTTATTTATTCTACCGATGATAAATCCAGTAATACTTAGCATTATAATCAATAGCCATGGGGATACTGATGGGAAGTGGATATTTGGTGCGGGATCAAGTATGTAAACAAGCAAAATATAGAATACTAAACCATAAAATAATAGACTCAATAGCTTCATCTTAATTCTTTACTTTTTCTTTAAAACCTTAATAGCAATGTCATCTACAAAAGATGGTAAAGATATTATAAGAATATCATTTTTAATTTTAGCAACAGCTTCTGATAATTTTCCGTTTTTGGGATCCCATATTTCATATTTACATTCCTTCCATCCTTTAAGCACAAGTTCCGTATTATAAGGTGGGAAAATAGCATCATGTTTTTTAGGTCCTACCTCAAAATAAAAGATTGCTTCAGACTCTGATATCAATGCATATTTATTATTGCCTGGTCCTGACTTGATAATAGAATCATTAGGTTGGAGATAAGGATAATCTTCAATTGAATCCCAAAATTGCCTGAGTATTCTTGCCCAATTAGAATATTCCTTTAGTTCCATATAATCCGTCTGTTCAATAGTTTCTCCCCAATATGTCCCGATGGATTGGACCTTATTCATCATGGCTCTCCAATTAAGGGTTCTTCCTCTAACCTGATAGGTATGGTCTATATGATTCTTTGAAACGAATATATAATTCTCCCACCTATTGCCCCCATCGTTTGAACGAACAGTGACTACCGGTTTTAAAAATTTAACCCTAGCTCTTTTTATATTCTTTATCCGAGGCTCATTAAAAATGAGTAAATCATAATCATCTGCATATTCTTTAAATTCTTTTTCACTCCAGGAGACCATATCTACTCCTACAAGCCGTTCTTCCCCATTTTCTTTTTCCCATGAACGAATCTCTTTAACAATCTCATGAGCCCATTTCATTCTGCCTATTCCTGCATTCCCCAGCTCATTCATTACATCTATAAATACATTGCCGCATCCTCTGGTTGCATCAAGGATTCTCCGTACCCACTCCCTTTGATGTAGATATGCAGGGTGTGACTTATCCTCAGCTGATTCAAAGAAGTCTTTACCTTTCTTAAAGTCTTTAGCCCATGCCGTATTGTTATTTTTAGGGTTGTAAAAACATATATCCCATCTATTCTTACCAGGTTTGAAATTTACAACCTGCCATAACTGAAGATGGACAATAATACCCCGTTTATTTAAATATCTAAAGAATCCAGAAATAGATTTAAAATATCTATCATTCCAATTATCTAAGTCATATGAGCCATCTCTATTCCTAAAAAATGGTTCAATTGTTCCTTCCTTATGAACAAGATTCGGATAACAACGGATTAAATTCATTCCATTTTTAAGCTGCCAATTTGCCCAACGAATATACCTTTCTGGCCTATGTGAATATGCCATAAGTTTCCATTCGTCTCCAGGACCAAAGGCTAAAAGAGGTTTCCCTCCATAGGATATATATGAATTTATTGTATTGGCATTTTTTATTTCAATATACCTTGTTTGTGGATATTGGGCTAATGATAATAGATAAAATATAATAATAACTCCTACACATATTGCTATTAGTCTGAATAATTTAATCATCTTTACTCTTATTCAATTTTACATATATACAATCTACCCACAAGTCAACCCAATTCTTAAAGTATACTCTAAATTCAACAGGGGTTGGGTAATCAATAAAGAATGGGAGATCAAAGTATTTATATTTTAATATTGATTCAAAATCCTTCACTTTAATGAGCTTTTTGGAAAGCTTATTCTCACCATTGTTAGAGGTGACCTCAATTAATGCCACGTCTCTATCTTTATTATATTTTTCCATAGCTCCTATCTTTAATTTAAAATATGCATCATATTTCCCTGTAGGTAGAGTAATATATTGACCAAAAATCAAAAAACCATCTGTTTTTCCTGCTATTCCAAACATTGCTTTTCCATTTGATGCTTTAAAATCTTCAACTACTTTACCTATAAAGGTTTGAGAATCTTCTCCTTCCCATGTAAAGCTATAGTTTTCTCTGATTTTAAACCTTACTCCCTTAGTTTTTGGATTATCAATGACTTTAAAGAGATATACCGGACCATCATTTTTGATAAATTTAACAAATGGAGAATTTTTCATATTCTCTAATGATAATGAGAAAGGGAAAGGACTTACCTTGGGAGGGAATGCCTCTTCATGCATAACTATATATCTAACCTTAAATTTCCTAAGTATGTCATATTCTTCCTTTCTTATTTCACCCAAATTTAATGTATAAAATCCCCAGAATATCTCATTATAATATCTCTGAGTTATATATGCGCTATATCCATTTATCATCCTGTATTTGTAAAGAGTTACATAATATTCATATATAGAAGACCATGCAGAATCCCCTGGCCAGATAGGTATCTCAAGAACTCTTTCCTCTTCTCTAATATTATTCTTTATAAATTCATAAACCTTATTTTCTCGAGGTGGGATTGTTATACCTCTTACTTTAAACGGATGGAAGTCAAGGATTACAAGTATAATAATAGGAATAAATAAATACTTTAAAACTTTTCTTTCTGAACTACATAAATATTTTAATCCATGTCCTGCTAATATAGTCAATGAAACAACTGTAAATGTTATAATCCTTCCTGCAACTCTTTGATAGTTAAATCCTGGTAGATATTTATATAGAATGTAATAGAAAGGTACATATGGATCAAGATTAGGACCAAAGGATAAAATAAGGGAGATAATAAATACCCCAAGAAAAAATATTACGTTATGATTCCTAAATTTTTTGAAAATTACCGGTATGAATGCAAGCAATATTACCAGATAGCCTAAATATATATTTTTTTCAACACTTATACTCTCTCTTCTAAAAAGGTCTATTATGTTCGGAGAATAGTCACTGACCTCTTCAAATCTTCTTCCCCCAGAAAGAATAGATTTAGATAGAAGTACCCTCTGGAATACACTCCATCCTATTGATATAAGTATTAAGATAAATAGAGGAATTATAGTGTTATATATAATCTCTTTGAGATATGGAATTTTCTTGAATCTTGTTCTATTTTTATAAATATTATAGCCTTTTAATATAAACATAGATAAAAAGGATAAAAAGAAAAGAGCTTCACCAAGATGGGGAACATTGTGGATAAGTTTTAAAGGATACAGTATAAATAATAAAAATGGAAGATATGTAATAGAATCCTCTTTGAGTATAGTGTCTAATGGAAGGTTAAATAATCTATGGACAATTATTCCATATAATAATGATAGGAGTACAAAAATAAAAGGGAACATCAAGGCAAGATATACATATCTATCCTCTAAGGGATTAAAATCTCTTATCCTTACAAATATTATTATAATAGATAGAGCAATGCCAGTTAAAAATGGTAAAAGAGAATATTTTAAGTTAATGTTATCCCTTTTTGAATCGGAATCAATTGAATATAATATTCTAAATAATAAGAAGAAGGGAAGAAATAACATAGAGTAATAGAAAAAATGACTCTCAAGTAAAGACATTGTTAATATACAAAACCCAGCAAAGATTGCATATAACGGACTGTTTTTATTTAATGATTTCTCGATAAAATATATCATAAGGGGTATTAAAAAGAATAGGAACCCATTGGGATGTCCCCCAAGAACCTGAGCAACTCTATATGGAAATATAGAAAATATAACCCCTCCGAGTATGGCTGAAGGGACATAATCTGTATAGAGCTTTATTAACAGATAGCCAGATACCCCTGCTAATATATAAGAGAGGATTACGAGTATATTATATGCTGTAATATTACCAAATACAGAGAATATTGCAAAGAAAAGAGACATAGGGAAAAATTGATTGCTATATTGTTTATGGATATCTTCTCCAACACTGAATTGATATGGATCAGAAAATAGAGGCGTATTGCCAAATATAGCATCCTTAAATGACCATAGAACATAATATAACTGCATATAATCTCCCTGGATTAAAGGAACAACTTCATATCCTTTTACAGGGGAATGGCTATATGGCATCCCTGTTCTGAAATATTTTATCAATGGGTATGTATTAATTATGGATAGTGTCAGAAACAACGCAAACACTAAAAACTTTTTTGATATTTTATGTTTCATAATATCTTAACCCCTCTTAACTTTAATTTATATATTATATCAAATCACTTTTTAATTTTAGAGTAATTTAATTGTTTTGTAAGCATCTCTTTTTTCGTGATAACATTATGCAGCATATCTTACCACCTT
>CAZCTP010000007.1:0-59970 GCA_964501575.1 uncultured Thermodesulfobacteriota bacterium | reverse complement strand
AGGAGGGCCCTAACTTTTTGGCTTGTTTGACCTTCCTATTTCGGAATTTGGGTCACAAGGAACTCTTGACAATTTTTATATGGAGTGTTAGCATAAAAAAATATAATAGGCACGTAGCTCAGTGGGAGAGCGCTACCTTGACGCGGTAGAAGTCGGGGGTTCGATACCCCCCGTGCCTACCATACAAAGGGAGGATTTAGTATATTTTAAAAGTTAAATTTCCAGATGGTTCTCTGAAAGAATATCCTGAGGGCAGAATCCTTAAAGATATTTTATTTGATAAATATAAATCTTTATCTATCATTGCATGTAAAATAAATGATAGATTGGTAGATATAAATTCGCCCTTAAAGGAAAATATTTCTTTAACCCCCATAACTCTGGATTCTTCTACTGGCTTAGATATATACAGACATAGCACATCCCATGTTATGGCTTATGCTGTTAAAATCCTATTCCCAGAAGTAAAAATAGCTATTGGACCATCTATAGAAGATGGATTCTATTATGATTTTGAATATAAGGAAGGATTTTCTTCAAATGACCTGAATAGAATCGAAGAAAAAATGAAAGAGATTATAGTTAAGGATATTCCATTTATAAGGGAAGAAATAACAAAAGATGAAGCTCTAAAATTATTTAAAGATGAAAAATATAAGCTTGAGCTTATAGAAGATATTAGGGAAGATATTTTATCCATATATAGATTGGGAGATTTTGTGGATCTATGCCTTGGTCCCCATCTCCCTTCCTCAGGTATAATAAAAGCCTTTAAATTATTAAGTATTGCTGGAGCCTACTGGAGAGGCGATGAGAGAAATCCAATGCTTCAAAGGATATATGGGACTTCTTTCCCAACAAAGGAAGAACTCGATAGATATTTAGAAAGAATTGAAGAAGCTAAAAAGAGAGACCATAGAAAATTGGGGAAAGAATTGGATCTTTTTAGCATAAACGATGATATAGGGAGCGGCCTTATATTATGGCATCCTAAAGGAGCTCTTGTAAGAAATATAATTGAAAGCTTCTGGAGAGAGGAACATTATAAGAATGGTTATCAACTCCTGTATACTCCACATATTGCAAAGGCTAAATTATGGCAAACAAGTGGACATTTTGAATTCTACCGAGAAAATATGTATTCTCCGATGAATATAGATAAAGTAGATTATATAATAAAGCCCATGAATTGCCCTTTTCATATAGCTATATATAAAAGTCAGATAAGGAGTTATAGAGACTTCCCTATTAGATGGGCTGAACTGGGAACAGTTTATAGATATGAGAGGTCCGGGGTTCTTCATGGATTGCTCAGAGTGAGAGGATTTACCCAGGATGATGCTCATATATTTCTAAGGCCTGATCAACTGGATGAGGAGATAATAAGGGTTATTAATTTTACTTTATATATATTAAAATCCTTTGGATTTGAAGATTATGAGGTATATTTGAGCACCAGACCAGAAAAGTTTGTTGGTAGTCTGGAAAATTGGGATAGAGCTACTAAATCATTGAAGAAAGGACTGGAAGAATCCGGATTATCATATAGTATTGACCCTGGAGAAGGGGTATTTTATGGTCCTAAGATAGATATTAAGATAAAGGATAGCCTTCAAAGATTATGGCAATGTTCTACCATCCAGGTAGATTTTAATATACCGGAGCGTTTTGATATAGGATATGTTGGTAAGGATGGGTATATTCATAGGCCTATTATGGTTCATAGAGCATTAATGGGATCACTTGAAAGATTCTTTGGATGTCTTATTGAACATTATGCAGGAAGATTCCCATTATGGCTGGCCCCTGTTCAGGTTATTGTGATCCCGGTAAGCGAAAAGAGCTACGATTATGGAAAAAAAGTTCTAAATATATTAATCGATTCTGGAATAAGGGCTGAGATAGATATGAAGGACGAAAAATTGGGATATAAGATAAGAGAAGCACAACTCAAAAAGATACCGTATATGGCTATTGTGGGAGAAAATGAGAAAAAAAAGGAACTTATTTCTCCAAGAAAGGGTGATGGTAGTAAGGTTTTAGATTTAATGAAGACAGAAGACTTTATAGCTATGTTAAAAGATGAGATTGTAAAAAAGATTTAGAATCTTGCTCCTATTGAGAAATGTATACTTCCTCTTGACTCTTGATCTTTCCTGTTTAACTTAAACCCATAATCTAAGCTTATTGGTCCTATTGGAGTTTTATACCTGAGACCGAATCCTGCAGAGAGTCTCAAATTAAACAGATCAACATCTCTATCCTTGAGCCAGACATTGCCGCTATCAATGAATATTAATCCTTTAAAACCCAACCATATTGGAAATTGAACCTCACCATTAAAGAGTATATATATATTACCCCCCGTAGCAACTCCATCTTTACCTTTAGGTCCTATAGAATCCTCAGAGAATCCTCTTACGCTATCTCTCCCGCCTAAAAAGAATCTCTTATGTATAGGTATCTCTGAAGTCTTTTTAAGGCTCTGTACCCTTCCACCCCTTAATGAAATATTAGCTATTATTTCATCTCTTACTGGTATATACAGACTGCTCTGAATATTCAGCTTAAGAAATTTTATTTGGGAACCTATCTTTTGATCTGAATATTCCAATCTAAAAGAATTAAATGCTCCTTTCTTAGGATTAAATGGATCATCTCTTGAATCTCTGACAAAGGATATACCCAGGGCTCCTATCCTTCTCTTACCAATATCCTTCGAACTCAATATCGCCCCCTCTTTCAAATTAAATAGTTTATCGAACTCTAAGTCGTAATCTATTATCAATCTTGTCAATTCTGCCAATCTTTTCTCAAATCCTAATGTAAAAGAATTCTTCCTTAAGTGAAACTGGTATTTCTTAATTGTCTGTTTCATGAATTCAATATTTCCATTATATGGGCGATTAAATAGCCATGGTTCCCTAAATCTAAGCATATACCTATTTTCTATTCCATTCTTCTCTCCTCCTATAGATAAGTATCTTCCATAGCCAGCAAGATTTCTATCAGAAAACTCTAAAAAACCTCTAAATTTTTCATAGGTCCCGTAACCAAATCCAAATTCAAATGCCTTCCCTTTCCTCTCTTTTACCTCTACAATAAGGTCTCTAACGCTCCCATCATTGATAGGTTTTATGTCTACATATTTAAATATGCCAAGTTGACGGATTCTTCGTTCGCTCCTAAATATATCTTCAGGGCTAAATGGAGAACCTTCTTTAAAGGTCATCACTCTTTTTATAACTTTATCTTTGGTATAATAATTACCATTTGGAAGAATTCTTCCTACCTTTACTCGATTACCCTCTTTTATATCATAGATAATGTAAGCATACTTTCTGTCTTTAGAATATTTTATATCTATGGATATATCTGTATTTATAAAACCTTTTTTCAAATATATCGATAATATTCTTTCTTTATCTTCCTCTATGAGCTCCATATTTATAGGTAATCCTCTTCTAATTTTTATGGTGTTAAGAATCTCAAGCTTTGTGATAGACTCACTACCTTTTATATTTATAGAATTTATAATGGTCTGGACTCCTTCATCTATTATTACCTTTATGTATACTATACTTTTATCATTATTAAACAAAAATTCCTTTTTAATAGAAGCATTTAAAAATCCTGACCTTTTATAAAGGGATAGAATAGCTTGAAGGTCTTCATCAAAAATTTCTTTAACAAATATTCCATCATTAAATAGGCTTTGTTTTTTTGAAAGCATTTCTCTTCTCAGAAGTTTTTCTTTAATATGCCTGTTACCTTTAAAGGCAATTGATCCAACTTTAACTCTATTCCCTTCATTTATTGAAATATGAATGGTCTTTTCTTGCTTCCTCTCATCTATTTCAATATTTACAGAAGCATTAAAAAAATAGAATCCTTTACTATGATAAAATAGCTTAAGTTTCTCTATTATAAACTCTCTCAATATAGGTTCTTTATCCAGCTCCATTACCTTTAAAAGATAATCCTTTGAAAATTCTCTATTACCGTTCATATCTATCTTTATTTTATATCCTGAAGTTATAGAAATCTTTAAAGATACTGAATTATCAGCTCTATTATACTTTATTACTGGCTCATCTATCCTTACTTCATAAAATCCCTTTTTTTTAAACATATTTGACAATTTTTCTATATTCTTATCTAAATATATCTCATTTATAACTGTCCCTTTTTCTATTTTTAGAATATTTACTATTTCATCTTTACTGAAAGGATATCTTCCCTCTATTTCAACATTCTTAATTCTTGCTGGCTCATTTTCATATATAATAAATATAATCTCTTTCTTTTTTGATGTTTCCTCCTCTATTTTACAAAGATAATAGCCTCTTTTTTTGTATTCTGCTTTAAGTCTATTTATAGCCTTATAAACTTTCTCTGGATAATATTCATCCCCTTCCTTTATATCAATAATAGAAAGTATATCATCCTTTGATATAATCTTATTGCCTCTAACATTTATCCCTTTTATAAAATCCTTTGGAATTAAATGATATATTATATCTATCTCATTACTTACTGGAATTGCCTCAATAATTATATTTGAGAATAATCCTCTTGCATATATAAGTTCAAGGCTTCTTCTTATTAAACTCCTTGAATACATATCTCCCTTCTTCAATAGAATCAGATCCCTTATATCCCTTTTAGATATATTAATTGGACTATCAATTATAATATTCCTGATTCTTTTATTTGAAAATCTTTGAGAAGCATATAGAACCTGAGAGGTTAAAACTATTAACAGAAAAAATATAAGGAAAATCTTGGCCATCCTCTATTTAAATTCCCATCTAAACTTTATATCCCCTCCGAACGATCCTCTGCTACCGCCTCCTCTATCATTCCAATCTCCTAATATAGAAAGATTCTTACTTAGATTGTATTCCACCTCTACATCTTGAGATACCGGACTCTCTAAACTTCTTGAAAATTTAACCCTTGTTTTTGGATTTAGCTCTTTCCCTATTGTTAAAATAGATCCAGAAACATCTGGATTTCTTGAAGAATGCGGACTTATCTCAAAGGTATCGAATCCAAAAATCCTCTTTATTCTCTTCTCTATCCTTTTTTCCATCTTTCCTGTTACGAGAGATGTAACACCTATTACCCCCAATCCACTCTCTTTTAATTCTTCTCTTGTTCCACCAAGTGAAAGTAATGAGATTATATCGGACTCACTCAGGACTGGATCGGATCTTAATACTATATTATATTTTTTGATCGTTCCGCTTATATTAAGTGTTATATAATAATTCCTTATCTTTGCGTCCCCTGTTATTTCAAATACAGGATTAACTCTTAGTGGGTCTCTAAAGTCAACGCTCCCTGATATTATATTAAATTCATTTTCTCTGAAGAATATACTCCCTTTTAATACATTAATGTTCCCTAATAAGTTAATATCTGGTGGATTTCCTGAAATTTTTAATCCTCCCTTTAACTCACCTTTACCTACATTTGTTGATACAATTATACTATCCAAATCTATATTTATGTTAAAAGTTATCTTTCCTTTCTTCCCTTTTTTGATTTTATGACTTCTTTTATTAATCTTTTTAATAATATCTCTTAAATTAAGTCTCTTTGAGTATATAGCCTTTTCTACAGTTATATCTCCTCTTAATAAAGGAGATAATTTATCTCCAACTAAAGCAAGCTCTCCATGAATTCGTGATGGCAACCATGGTGGATATTTTATCTCTACATTATTAAATTTAGCCCGCAAATTATATATTATCCCAGCTAATGAGATATATCCTTCACCTATTATTTTCCCACCCCCTACTACTCCTTCAAAAGAATTAAAGATTATTTTATCTTTATTGAACAATATCAATGCATCTATATTAGTAATGTTATAGGGAAATTTTTTAATCTTAAATACCCCATTCTTCACATCAAACCTTCCGGATATAGAAGGTTTTTTAACATTACCTTTTACTTTACCCTTAAGTACTCCCATTCCGTATCCGTTAATATCCGGATCTATCACATTAAGAAAATTTAGATTTATATTGCCATTAATATCTATATCTATATAATTAAAGTTTCTAAGATTCCCTCCTATCGAGAAATTTGATTTGATGCCATTAAATTTTGTCCTATGAATTGATATACTGTTATCTTTATAATCTATAACAACGTAATTAACATTTTTGATATAAAATTTCTTTTTCTTAATACTCAGATTTTTAATATAAGCTTTACCCACTGAACTCCTTATATTCTTGAGAATACCATATAGTGTAACCACCCCAGATGCATTTAATTCTATACCTGATCTATCTATATTAATGTTCCCAAACTCCCCTTTCATATTAAACGGGAAATTATCTTTAAGCTTCATACTAATATCAATCTTCAAATTGTTTATATTAGACTTGTTATACATTATTTCATTACTCCTGATAGAGCCATTTAATCTAATATCATTAAACATACCTACTATATCACCATTAAATAATATTCCTCCTTTAGCCAGTATTCTCTTTCTCCTTATATAATTTATCCCTTGTAAAGTAAGACCATCTGACTTTAGGTGAATATATACACCTTTCTTAATATCTATATAGCCAGATCCTTTTATTTTAGCTTTACCTTTATTTATTATAAAATTTTTAAATATTAATTTTTTATCATCAAAGAAAGATTTTAAATATATCTTATCTATACTTTCATTAAATATATTTAATGAGCTAAATGATAGACTAATATTACCCTTTAATCTATTTATTTTTCCATGTAACCTTATACTCCCCTTGAAATCTCCATTAATATTAGGCAAAGTAATTATATCTCTTATGTTACCCTCAATCCTGTCAATATTTATATTTATATTGTCTCTACATCCATACCCTGATATTAGAAGAGAACTATTACCACTAATAAACAGAATTCCGCCACTTGATATAACACCATTTTTATATTCTATTATCCCTTTTAAGGAAAAAGGGTTTAGATATTTAGTAATAGTGGAAGGCATAACCCTTGGATCAACTATATTTGAATTAATACTTAAATAAACTTTTCCTTTTTTATATATAGCTCCACTAAATGAATTCTCTATTGCTTCACTTATTATATTTCCTGACTTTATAATAAGCCCTTCTTTATTAAGCTCAAAATCCATATTAATATTACATCTTTTGAGATCTATGGCTGAATTATTTCTCATAAGTAATAAAAACTTGTCTACAAATACATTTACTTTACCTTCTATACTACTTCCTGGATATCCTTTAAAAGATAGAGAACCGTCAATAATTCCATTAAATGAATGATATGGAAGATTTAAATCCTTAAAAAATTTTGAAATATTTATACCCTTTATTTTAAATTCCCCATTTAATAACTTGTTCTTATAATCTATATCTCCCTTTATTGATCCGTTAGTTCCAACCATGATTACATTATTAATACTTATTCTTCTTTTACCTATATAAAAATCTGTTGAAAGTTTTCTAAATAAGTAACCATTAATATTCCCATTGAGTATCTTTATATTGCCCTTTGCTCTAAAATCTCTATTATCTCTATATATATTGCCAGCTATATATCCTTTGCCTCCAAATTTTATTAGCTTTGGAAAGAGTTCATTAATTAATTTTACATCTACCATTGAAGAAAAATTTATATCAGCATTTAACCCTTTATAAACATTTCCTGATATCAAAATCCATTCTTTTGGAGTATAGAGCTTAAATTTATTAATTTTTATAATACCCTTCTCTATCTTTATATCTCCATATAACCTTGATATAATTTTTTTAATATTTTTATACTTTATAAAACCATTTTCAGATATAAAATGTACCCTTCCATTACTGACAATAACCTCTATCCCTTTTAAGCTCAGGTAGTTTAAAATATTAATTCTACCATTAATTATTCTTATATCTATTGGATTTCCTCTTTTTTTTGGCTTAATCCTGTTTAATAAGTTAATAATAAATTTTCTTTCTTTTGGGTCTATAATAATCTCTGGATTAGATATAGTTATCCCTGTTATAATATTATTTCTTCCTATAATCCTAAATGGATTTAGAAGAATCTTTATCCTTGGGGAAGATATTATCATTTTAGATTTATGGAATGGCTTTATTTCTGTATTAAACGATTCTATTGAAAGAGGAAGGAGATTAATCTTTATAGTTTCTAACTTTACATGTATTAGAAATTTATTCTCTACTTTACCCTTTATATATAACAAAAGATCTGTTTTTAGTTTAAAATAGGTAATAGAGAAAATAACGAAAATAGATATTATAGCAAAGAATATAAATAAAAATCTTTTCATTTAGAAATTATCATGGAGCGGGCGACGGGGATCGAACCCGCAACATCAAGCTTGGGAAGCTTGCACTCTACCATTGAGCTACGCCCGCTTTAGTCTTATAATAACAATATGATGATATTATGTCAATCAGAAAAAATAATAGCATCTCCAAAAAAACAATTCACTATTTTAATAATTATTGTATAATAATTGTATAATATTAGGTGATATTTTAAATTTAAGGAGGTTGTTCATGAGCAGAAGTATAAAAGGAACAAGGACAGAGAAAAACTTACTTGCAGCCTTTGCTGGGGAATCTCAAGCAAGGAATAGGTATACATTCTTTGCATCCCAGGCAAAAAAAGAGGGTTATGAGCAGATCTCTGCAATTTTTATAGAAACTGCTGAGAATGAAAAAGAACATGCAAAGATATTTTTTAAATACCTTGAGGGGGGAGATACAGAAATAACAGCCTCTTATCCTGCTGGTATTATAAAGGGAACAAAAGAAAATTTATTTCAAGCTGCAGAAGGTGAAAAACTTGAGTGGACTACCCTATATGCAGATTTTGGAAAGATTGCCCGTGAAGAAGGATTTGATGAAATAGCTAATTCATTTGATCAGATATCAAAGGTAGAAAAGTTTCATGAATGGAGATATAGAAAATTGATAGAAAATATAGAAAAGGGTATAGTATTTAAAAGGGGGAAAACGGCTAAATGGCACTGTAGGAATTGTGGATATATTTTTGAAGGAGAGGAACCTCCAAAGGAGTGCCCAGCATGTAAGCATCCACAATCATATTATGAAATATTAGCAGAAAATTTTTGAATATTAATAAAATTTAAAAAGGTGAAAATTAGGTAATAAACTTTTGACATGAGATTAATGTGGATAAAAACTGAATTATAAGAATTTTTAATTTAAGTTTTCTTCACCTTTTTTGCTTTATTTTTATCGAGAGAAAGATAGTTTTTATATAATAAAATTAATCTAATCTTAATTTAATAACAAATTATAATAAATTAAGAGTATCAATAATGAGTTGAAGGAGAATTAAGTTATGATAAAGAAGATTATAATTATACTTTTTATAAAAACTCTTTTTTTATCAGGGGTAGCTTTTGCCAGAAGCCCTTTGTTAATAAATGGTGCAGGAGCAACTTTCCCTTACCCCCTATATTCTAAGTGGTTTAGTGAATACAAAAAAATAGATCCCACTGTAAATTTCAATTATCAGTCAATTGGTTCAGGAGGTGGAATTAGACAGCTTATTTATAAAACTGTAGATTTTGGTGCCTCAGATGCTCCTATGAGTGATAAACAACTAAGAAAGTTATCAGACGAGATACTTCATATACCCACAGTTGCAGGAGCTGTGGTTATTGCTTATAATTTACCTGATGTAAAGCAGAATATAAAGCTCACTTCTGACATAATAGTAGATATATTTTTAGGAAAGATAAAGAAATGGAATAATCCAAGAATAATATCTACAAATCCCGATATCAACCTACCAAGTAATAAAAATATAATTGTTATACATCGTTCCGATGGTAGCGGAACCACGAACATTTTTACTGACTACCTTAGTGGTATATCTAAAGAATGGAAAGAGAGAGTAGGAAAAGGCATAGCTGTAAGGTGGCCCACAGGATTGGGAGGCAAAGGAAATGAAGGAGTAGGTGGATTAATAAAGCAATTACCCTTTTCTATAGGTTATGTTGAATTAGCCTATGCAATAAAAAATAATCTCTCTTATGCCTTTATAAAAAACAAAGCCGGGAAATTTGTTAAACCTACTATAAAATCTATCACTGATGCAATAGCTGGTGCAGTTAAAACTATACCTCCTGATTTCAGAGCATCTATAGTAAATCCTGAGGGTAAAAATACATACCCTATAGTGGGTTTAACATGGATCCTGGTATATAAGAATCAGGATAATGAAATAATAGGGAAGAAGATAGTTGAATTCTTATGGTGGGCTATACATGATGGACAGAAGTATGCTTCCTCCCTATTATATGCTCCACTACCTTCGGAGATGGTAAGAAAGATTGAAAGAAAGATTAAAGAGATTAATTACAAGGGTAAGCCTTTATTATAGAAGAAAAAGCTCAGTAGACCTGGTATTTAAGGGTATTACAGCTATATCATCCTTTCTTACAGTAATCATATTTTTATGGATGATTTACTATCTTTACAGGTCATCCGGACCTTCTATTCAAAAATTTGGTATAAATTTTCTATTTACCTCTGTATGGGATCCGGTATTTGAGGAATTTGGAGCTCTTACTTTTATATATGGAACTATAATATCTTCCCTTTTAGCCCTTCTTATTGCTGTACCTTTAAGTCTTGGTATAGCCATATTTTTATCAGAACTTGCCCCTTCAGTCTTAAAGGGACCTATCTCCTTTCTAATTGAATTATTAGCTGCTATACCGAGTGTAATTTATGGACTCTGGGGAATATTTGTACTGGCTCCATTCCTACGAATACATATTGAGCCATTATTAGCTAAATATCTTGGCTTTTTACCTATTTTTAAGGGTGAAATATATGGAATAGGTATGTTAGCTGCAGGGATAATTTTATCTATTATGATTATTCCAACAATATCTACTATATGTTATGAGCTGTTTTTGACTATTCCCTATACTCAAAAAGAAGCTGCTTTAGCCTTAGGAGCAACCAAATGGGAAATGATTAGAATTTCGCTTTTAAGATATGCTCGATCCGGTATACTGGGAGCTATAATCCTTGGTTTGGGTAGAGCAATTGGTGAAACAATGGCTGTAACCATGGTTATTGGAAATCGTCCAGAGATTAATGCCTCATTATTTGCTCCAGGCTATACTATGGCTTCAGTTATTGCCAATGAATTCACAGAAGCTACTACAGATCTATATCTATCTGCTTTATTTGAAATAGGACTAATTTTACTTCTTATTACGCTTTTATTAAATATTTTTGCAAGAGTTTTAATATGGTCTGTTTCTAAAAAGCTTGTCTCAGAGGCAAAGATATGAACATTTATATTAGAAGAAAATTTATAAACTTTTTTATGCTAAGTATATGTTCTTTATCTGCTCTATTGACTATTATTCCTTTAATTAGCATATTCTTTTATATAATCTCTCAGGGAATATCCAATATAAATATAGATTTTTTAACCAAGTTGCCTAAGCCAGTTGGAGAGCCAGGAGGTGGCATAGGAAACGCTATAATAGGAACATTAATACTTATAGCCCTATCTTCTATCTGGGCTATACCTTTAAGTATTTTAGGAGGTATTTATCTATCCGAGTTTGGCAATAATAAATTGAGTAATATTATTCGCTTCACTGCTGATGTATTATCTGGAGTTCCCTCTATCGTGATTGGTATATTCAGCTATACTATAATAGTACTTCCCATGAAGAGATTTTCAGCTATTTCTGGCGGAATTGCACTAGGGATAATGATGATCCCTACAATAATTAGGACTACAGAGGAAACGCTCAAGATGGTTCCCCAGAACCTCAGAGAGGCAGGGCTGGCATTGGGCCTAAGCCGATTTAGAACCACTTTAAGTATAGTTCTAAAGACCGCCATAGGAGGAATTCTTGCAGGTGTAATGCTTGCAATCGCAAGGATTGCTGGGGAGACAGCCCCACTCCTCTTTACCGCCTTTGGTAATAATTTCGGGTATCAAGGATTAGATCATCCTATTGCTGCTTTGCCCTTACAGATATTTATATATGCTATATCACCATTTGAGGAGTGGCACAAACAGGCATGGGCAGGAGCATTTGTTCTTATTACTATAGTATTTCTCATAAATCTTATGAGTAAGATATTTATGAGAAGGAGATATATATTAAATGAATGAGATGAAGGAAAAGATTATCGTCGAAAATCTTAATGCATGGTTTGGGAATCTGCAAGCGCTAAAAAATATAAATATAAGGATATTACCACAGAAGGTTACAGCTATTATAGGTCCTTCAGGTTGTGGTAAGTCTACTTTTATAAGATGTTTAAATAGAATGCATGAAGTAATTCCCAATGCAAAAGTGAGTGGAAAGGTTATCTTAGATGGAGAGGATATCTATTCTTATGATGCTGATCCGATTAAAATTAGGAGGAAGGTAGGAATGGTATTTCAAAAACCAAATCCATTTCCTACTATGTCAATATATAATAATGTTGCAAGTGGATTAAAATTAAACGGGATAAAAAACAGGAATAAGATAGATGAGACTGTAGAAAAATGTTTGAAAATGGCTGCTTTATGGAATGAAGTAAAAGATAAGCTTTATATTTCTGGAGCTGCCCTTTCTGGAGGGCAACAGCAGAGATTATGTATCGCAAGAGCATTAGCAGTGGAACCAGAAGTGATACTTTTTGATGAACCATGCTCAGCACTTGACCCGGTATCTACTTCTAAGATCGAAGAATTAATATTTTCCTTAAAATCAGAATATACTATCATCATAGTTACTCATAATATGCAGCAGGCTGCAAGGGTATCAAATTATGCAGGATTTTTCTTAATGGGTGAATTAATAGAATTTAACCTTACAGAAAAGATATTTACCACACCTTCTGATAAAAGAACTGAGGATTATATAAGTGGTAGATTCGGTTAACAAAAAATCAGAGAATTGAGAAGACCCTGTCTGCAGAAGTTCCTAACCTTATAAATAGAAAATTTATGTAAATTTTTTACCCAAAATTACTATCTTTCAAGCTTCTTGCTTGACACCCAATATATAACCTGTTATAAAATTATATATGGTAGAGGGTAATATTAATTGGATCCTCGAATTAGGTGTAGTTTTACTACTTTCCAAGATTATTTCAGATATATTCCAGAAATTAAAAATAAGTCCTGTATTAGGTGAGATATTAGTAGGGATTATTCTGGGAACATCTTTCTTAGGGGTTATTCATGGTATTTCTATTCTTCACATATTTGGAGAAGTAGGCGTTATCTTCATGATTCTATTAATAGGTATGGAGACAAATTTAGGAATGCTTCTAAAAGTTGGGAAAGTAGCGATACTGGTAGCCACAATGGGTGTTATAATCCCTCTTTTAGGAGGATATTATTTAGGTAAATTATACAACTATGAGTGGCAAGTTTCTCTTTTTTTGGGATCTATATTGACGGCTACAAGTGTTGCTGTTACCATAAGAGTATTGATGGACTTAGGGATGGGAAGATCTGAAGAATCCCAAACTATTCTGGCAGCAGCATTGATCGATGATGTGCTTGGTATTTTGGTACTTAGTGGAGTACTTGCTTTAATAGGAAGTTCTGACATAGGAATAGGGAGAAAAATTGTGGACATTTTGATCTTTTTCTTAATATTATTTCCTATTTTGTGGATTATATCCAACAATATATTAAAGAGATTTGAAAATACTGATACTGTCTTTATCCTTATCTTAGGATTGACATTTCTATCTTCATACCTTGCGGAAGTTTTAGGTCTTGCAACCATAATAGGAGGATTCTTGATAGGAATTATTTTGAGTAGTAAATCAAAAACAAACGAAATAATAGAAAGATTAAAACCTTTATACTTCTTTATGGCTCCAATATTTTTTGTCTCAATTGGTGCTCAAGTTGATTTAAAAAAACTTTTAACATCACTTATATTTACAACTATTCTTATATTAATATCCATTATAACTAAAACATTTGGAGGATTATTAGGAGCATTGTTAGGGGGGATAAATTTTAAAAAGGCTTTAATTATTGGAGTAGGCATGGTGCCCAGGGGGGAGGTGGGCCTTATTATTGCTGGAATTGGTAGAGCAGGTGGAGTTATAGATGATTCTGTATTTGCTGCTGCCACATTAATGTGTTTAGTTACCATAATGTTTCCTCCTTTTATAATAAAATCATTGATGAAAAAGAGCATTAAATTATGAAAGTAAGAGATTGCTTTCTTTCTGTAACAAAGGATGTAGATGTAGTCAATATTGAAGCCACTATAGATAATATAATAAACTCTATTTCAAGAAATCCTGCTTCACGATCAGTATATGTTGTAGATGATAAAGATAAACTGGTAGGGATAATAAGTGTTCAACGGGTATTAAATATTTTAGGAGAAAGATATATTCAGGAAGACATTATTCCAAGCCTGAGTCAAATTATGGCAAAAAGAGCGAAAGATATTATGTTAGAACCAAAGTGGGTATCCCCAGAAGACGATATAGAAGAGGCACTAAAAATCGCTGTTAAATATAATTTACAGGATATACCTGTAGTAAGGGATGGACGAATCGTAGGAAATCTTGATTGTTTTGAAATTATAAACAATTTGAAAGTTAAATAATCTTATCAAATTATTAAAAATTGGGCATTTTTAAATATTTATGTTATTATTAAAAAATATTTTAGTTTTTATATAAAGAAAGGAGTGATAATAGTGAGAAAGGGAATATATTTTTTAATCCTATTTTTTACAGTCTTATTAAACTTAAATATTATCAAGGCTAAAGCATTAGAATTAAAGGATAAAGTGAATAATAGGAAGGAGAAAAATGACCATTTTATAGATAAAATTTCTGATAATTTTAATATTGGTGATCCTGATAGCTTAAAGATTGACCCTAATATCTTATTAGATGAAGAAGTGCAAAATAAGGAGGAAAACCTATTAGAAGACATAAAAGAGGAAGAAGAAAAACCAAGAATACCAATAGTTATAAATGATAAAGTTGAATATTTTATAAGATATTTTAAGAGTAAAAAGAAGAGATTTTTCTCTGAATCCCTTTCAAGATCTGGTAGATATATACCGTTAATAAAAGAAATATTTAGGAAGGAAAATCTTCCTCCTGAACTTGCTTATCTTGCATTGATAGAAAGCGGTTTTAAGATCAACGCATATTCTAAAGCAAGAGCTTATGGACTATGGCAGTTTATGAAGGGGACTGGAAGAAAATATGGACTAAGGATAGATTTCTGGGTTGATGAGAGAAGAGACCCAGAAAAGTCTACAATTGCTGCAGCAAGATATTTAAAGGATCTATATAATATGTTTAATTCCTGGGAATTAGCTATTGCAGCCTATAATGCTGGAGAGTTAAGAATTCAGAGGGCTATAAAAAGATATAAAACCAGAGATTTCTGGAAATTATCTAAGAAGAGATATATCCCCTTAGAAACAAAGAATTTTGTCCCAAAATTCTTTGCAGCTGTTCTTATTGCTGAAAATCCTGAAAAATATGGATTTTATGATATTGGTTATAAAAAACCTGTTATTTATGATAGGGTTAAGGTTTCTCCCAAAACAAATTTAAGGCTTATTGCAAAAGCATGTGGAAGCAGTATTAGATATATAAGAAAGCTCAATCCTGCACTAAAGAGGGGCTATACTCCCCCATATTCCAATTATGAAGTAAAGATCCCTTCCGGCAAGGAAGAGGCGTTTATGAAGAATTTCATAGAGATTCGTTCCTTACGGGCTAAGAATTTTATATATCATCTTGTAAAAAGAGGAGATACACTTTCAAAGATTGCAAGGTTATATAATACCTCCATGACAGCTATATTAGAGGCAAATAATCTACATAGTTTTCATAAAATTCGTAGAGGGTCTAAGCTTGTGATCCCGGTTGGAGAAAAAATCTTTTCAAAAGTTATGGTTGCTAAAAGTTATCAAAGAAAGGCTAAATTCTTTATATATACTGTAAAAAGAGGAGATACAATATGGGATATATCTAAAAGATTCAGAGTAAGTATGCATTCTATCTATAGATGGAATAGATTAAGGAAAGGGTATATCTTACGCCCCGGAAGAAGGTTAAAGATATATGCTAATAATGGTTATAAAAGATTTAGAGTTAAGAGAATAAAGGAGATTATATACAGAATTAAAAAAGGAGACACTTTGTGGGATATTGCAGAAAAATATGATCTTAATCTATCAGATATTAAGAGCTGGAATAATATAAAGGGAAACAGGATTTATGCTGGAGGTAAACTGAGGTTGAAGGTAAGTATTGATTGATATTCTTGTATGATTACATTTAAGAATGCCTTAAATATCATTCTGAATAATGTAAAAATAATAGGAATAGATAATATCTCCATTATTAATTCGGTAGGAAGGATTGCTGCAGAAGATATATATTCTTCAATTGATCTTCCCTCTTTTGATATTTCCAGGATGGATGGTTATGCTGTAAAGTATAGTGATACTGATAATGCCTCTATTAATAACCCAAAGATTCTAAAGATAGTAGAAGAATTATCAGCCGGTAATATCCCATCCAAGAGATTAAAAGTAGGAGAAACAATTAGGGTAATGACAGGGGTCAAACTCCCCCATGGGTGTGAAGCTGTGGTCAAGTTAGAAGATACCTTGAGAGAAAGAGATAAAGTGAAAATTCTTAAGAGTGTAAGACTTAATGAAAACATAAAAAGTTCCGGTAGCGATATAAAATCTGGAGATATTATTGTATCAAAAGGTGAAAAAATAAAACCTGAAAATATCTCTCTGCTTGCATCTATTGGAAGTTCATATATAAAGGTTTATAAGATTCCAAGGATATCTATAATATCCACTGGCGATGAATTGATTGAAATTAATAACAAGATAGAAAATGGTAAATTGATAAATAGTAATAGCTATATGTTGGGGGCTCAGTCTATTGAATGCGGCGCTATACCAATAATAGCAGGAATAACAAAGGATAAAAGAGGAAATTTTAGAAAAATATTAATGACGAGTCTATCAAATAGTGATATAATTATATCAACAGGGGGAACTGGTAAGGGAGATTATGATATTATAAGGGATGAACTTAAGTCAATAGGAGTTGATATCATATTTTCAGATGTAGCAATAAGGCCTGGAAGTTCAATAATATTTTCCCTAATAAATGACAAACCATTCTTCGGACTCCCAGGAAGCCCGGGAGCTGCTATGATTACCTTTGAAGAGTTTGTTCGTCCATCAATACTTAAGATCACAGGATGTAATAAAATATTTAGACCTACTATTGACGCTATTATTAAAGAGGATCTTAAATCTAATAATGGAATAAGAAATTTTATAACTGCTTCTTTAAAATGGGATATGAATAACTATTCTGTTAATCCAACAAAAAGAGGGTTTAATGCAATAATTGTAGTCCCTGAGGATAGGGCATATATCAAGGCTAAAGAGTCTATAAAGGTTCAAATATTATATGGAGATGAGATATGATACCCATTATATCAATAGTTGGAAAATCTGATGCTGGGAAAACAACCCTTATAGAGAAATTAATACCTGAATTAAGAAAAAGAGGCTACAGGGTAGCTACAGTAAAACATGATGTTCACGGCTTTAATATAGATATAGAAGGGAAAGATAGTTGGAGACATAAAGAGGCGGGGGCAGATACTGTTATAATATCATCTCCAGCTAAAGTAGGAATTGTAAAGGATGTGGAAAGAGATCTTAGACTTGACGAATTGAGTGGAAGATATATACAGAATGTAGATATCATAATATCTGAAGGATATAAGAGTGATAAACACCCAAAGATAGAGATTTCAAGAAAAGTAGTTAGTGAATCACTTTTATCTAATCC
Source organism: uncultured Thermodesulfobacteriota bacterium (assembly GCA_964501575.1). Lineage (GTDB taxonomy): Bacteria > Desulfobacterota > CAZCTP01 > CAZCTP01 > CAZCTP01 > CAZCTP01. The sequence goes on along the minus strand of CAZCTP010000007.1, from coordinate 42,085 downwards.
AGAGAATGGACTAATAGCAGTGGTTAGTGATAATAGATTCGATTTAGATCTACCTGTATTCGATCTTGATGAGATCAAGGAATTGGTAGATTTCATAGAAGATAGATTTTTGAAACGTGAGGTTACAGGTGATGTTCTACTTAGAGTGAATGGGCAACCTATCCCTTTAACCCCATTTGTTAAATCTGTATTAAAAGGCGTGATATCGGGTATTCTCTCATCTCTTAAGGGATGTAATGATATAGATAATGTAGAGATAAAGATAGTCTATTCTGATAAGAATAAAATAGTTAATACAAAGCTCTAACAGATCCAATGTTAATAGAAATGAAAACAATAGAGAAATTATATAATATAGTAAATGTTAAAGCATTATCTAATGTATCATTTACAGTAGAAAAGGGGGAATTTTTATCTATAATGGGTCCATCAGGGAGTGGTAAAACAACTCTTTTATATATTATGGGATGTTTATTAAAACCTACAAAGGGGGAATATATATTAGATGGAGTTAATGTATCTATGCTTAAGGATGACAAACTTGCTGAGCTCAGAAATAAAAAGATAGGATTTGTATTTCAGTCTTTTGATCTTATTCCCAGGACAACAGCATTAGAAAATGTTGAGCTTCCATTAATATATGCTGGTATAAATAGTAATAAAAGAAGAATGTTAGCAGTAAAGGCTTTAAAAGATGTAGGACTTGAGGATAGAATTTTTCATAGGCCAAATGAACTTTCGGGAGGACAATCTCAGAGAGTTGCTATTGCAAGGGCGTTGGTAAACAATCCTGATATTATATTAGCGGATGAACCAACCGGAAATCTTGATATACGCTCAGGACAGGAAGTAATAGATATATTTATTAAATTGAATAGGAGTGGAAAAACTATCATTCTTGTCACCCATGAAGAAAATATTGCAAAACTCGCAGATAGAATTATATATCTATCGGATGGAAGAATAATTAAAGATGAAAGATTAAAAAAATCCAGCAGAATTAAGAAAGTCAATGCTCTTTAATAAATTCTCCTCTTTTACCTTGGAATGAACTTCAATAATATTTACAGGATTGTTTTCTGTATATTTTTTTATCATCTTATAATCTATTTCAGCTTTTCCTAAGGGAGCCTCATGATCATTATAACCCTTTGAGTCGTGTAGATGTATTCCTATAAGATGAGGAGAGAATTCTTTTAAAAGTTCTTCATGATTCAAAAATCCAAAATTTTGTAAAACATTTGCATGCCCTACATCATGCCAATACCCTATATTAGCCCCTTTAAACTCTTTAAACAGTATTCTAATCTCATCCTGATTTGGAATCTCATGATAATAATATCTATTTTCTATACCAATATATACTTCAAGACTAATAGCTACTTTTAGAATTTTATCCAGACTGAACAAAACAGCATCAATGTATTTACTCTTTTTACTCTCTCTTCTTTTGATTTCATCATATATGATATCTTTTCTTAATTCTCCCCGGTCATAGAGCCTCTTAAAGAGTTCTGTTTTATGATCCATTTCAATAGAGCCTAAATGCAATATAACTCTTTTCGCTTCAAGGTCATTGGCAATCTCCATTGTTTTTATAGTATATTTTATTGCTAAACTTCTCTCCTCCTCATCCAATGATGAAAGCAAAGGTTCCTTACCCCTTTTAGGAAACATATTATGGATACTCAGGATCTGAAATCTATCCTTTAGCATTGGATATATTTCATTAAATGCCTCCTCGGATATCCTGTACTCCATCTCGAGCTTATTAATATCAATTTTTATAAATTCCTCCAATAACTCAAGGCCGTCTTCGATATCTGATGATTTCCATGAAGTTGAGATACCTAACATGTTATCTCCTTTATTATCAAATTAGGAAGACCATCTCTATTCTTCTCATTAACTTTAATAATCTTAACATCTCTTCTTTCCCTTATACTATCTAAGAAATAATTTCTATGAAGCTGGATAACACCTAATAAAGGCTTTTCTGAGTCGAGTGCTCTTATTACTATTTTCTGAAACTCCTCAGAATACAGCTCCATTCTTCCAAGTTCATCAATAATTATTAAGTCCTTATTGCTAATCGCGTCAAGGATTGCAGGAATCCCTACCTTTTCAAAAGCTTTTACATTTACACCATATTTCCCGACTCTATATCTACTCCTACTATTTATATGGGCTAATACTTCTTCCTCACCCAAGAAACTTACAATCTTAAAACCAACCCTTTTATTATCTCTTCTAATCTCTTCTGTATAAAATCCCCCCTTTTTCATAGTAATAGAGTTAATAACCTTCTTTATAATAGTTGTTTTACCAACACCAGGGGGACCTGTCAATAATACATTATTCATAATATGAAGCGGCCGAATCTTCAGACTCCCATACCCTTACACTCTTTAAGTTAGCATCTTTTACCATATCTTTTATCTGATAAAATATAAATTTTGCAATATTCTCAGAGCTTGGATTTATATCCTTAAATGGATCTATATTATTTAGATATTTATGGTCTAATTTTTCTATAACCTCATTTAATATATATTTTAATTTTCTAAAGTCGACAGTCAGACCTATTTTATCTAAATCTTTCCTTAGAAAAGTAATCTCAACCTTCCAATTATGACCATGTATATTCTCACAATCTCCATCATAGTCTCTTAGACTATGAGCAGATGAAAACTCTCCTTTAACCATTACTTCGTACAATCTATCCTCCTTACATCATTCTTCCCCTTAAGTCTATTCAATAGACTATTCAGATCCTCTTCACTCTTTATCCTATCCTCAAGATATGAAGACACCAGATTTATATTTCTAAACCTATTTATTAAATATTCTTCTTTAATATCATTTTCATAAAGGAATTTATTGAATTCTTTCTTGTTTTTGAATCTATTTTTAAACTTATTAAGATCATCTTTATATTTTTTACTATTATATTCCTGCTTTAATCCAAGTCTTTCTATTTCCTGTAGTACCAGTATTCTATTTATCAATTGACTTAAAACAGTACTTTTGAACTCCTCTGTTATCTTTTTATTATTCCCTGATATTATATTTTGAATTCTACATTCTATCAAAAGATCAGAAAGAGATATTATCCTATAATTAACCTTTGCTAATACCTTATCTATAATCTCTCCCTTTATTATATATGGATTTAGAAAAAGAAGAAATATTAACATTGAATATTTTATTCTATTTCTCTTTTCCATCTTTATATTTATCTAATCCATCAGCCAATTCTTTCAATCTTTTATCCACTATATAGTTAAAGGAATCCTTTTCATATGAACCATCATCCATCTTTATACCAGCATTAACCCCTGTTAATATCTCAATACCATCATCAACATGTTTGATAGGATATATATGGAAAGCCCCTTCTCTCACAGCTTTGATAACCTCCTCTTTCAACATAAGATTTTTAGTATTCTGGTAAGGAATTATAACCCCTTCCTCCCCTGTCAAACCCTTTATTTTACATATCTCAAAGAACCCTTCAATCTTTTCATTCACCCCTCCGATTGGCTGAATATCTCCATGTTGATTTATAGAACCAGTAATAGCTATACCCTGTTTTACTGGAATCTCAGATATACTTGACAAAAGAGCATATAGCTCTGCTGCTGATGCACTATCCCCTTCTACTTCACCATAGGATTGCTCAAAACAAAGGCTCACAGATAGTGTTAAGGGCTTATCTTTCGCATATTTCCCTCCCAGATATCCACTCAATATCAAAATACCTTTATCATGAGTTTTACCACTTAGCTTTGCTTCCCTTTCTATATTTATAACTCCACTCTTACCCATAAATGTTCTTGCCGTTATTCGGGATGGCTTACCAAATCTTATATCCCCAAGATCATATATGGATAGTCCATTTACCTGACCTATTACCATATCCTTAGTATCTATAAGTATCATTCCTTTTTCTATCATCTCTCTTATTCTTTCCTCAATTAGGTTGGATCTATATATTTTCTCCTTGATTGCCTTATCTACATGCCTACCAGTTACATATTTGCTATCATCTTTATCCGCCCAATACCCTGCCTCCCTTATTATATCAGCGATATCACTAAACCTTGTAAAGAGTTTATCCTGATCCTCTACTACCCTTGAACCATACTCAACTACCTTTGCAACCCCTTCTCTATCAAAGTGTTTGATCCCTTCTTCTTTACATCTGGAACTTATAAATGATGCGTAATCCATTATATGTTCCTTTGTTCTATCCATAATATAGTTAAAATCCGCCTTTACCTTGAATATTTTTCTGAAATCCTCATCAAATATATATAAGAGATGATATATCTCAGGGCTTCCTATCATGATTATCTTAATATTTAGAGGTATTGGTTGAGGTCTTAATCCAATAGTAGGTATTAGTCCGTACTGCTCTCCAAGATCCTCAATTCGTATCTCTTTGTTCTTTATACACCTTTTTAATCCCTCCCATACTCCTATATTCCTCAATATATCTATAGCATTAACCACTAAATATCCGCCGTTTGCTCTAAGTAATGTTCCTGCTTTTATCATTGTAAAATCTGTAATAAGCGTTCCAAATAGAGCCTTTCTTTCTATTCTACCAAATAGATTATAAAATGTAGGATTTGGTTCTATTACTATAGGAACCTCCTTAGTCTCACTATTATCAACAACTACATTAACTTTATACTCTATAAACCCCTTGGGAGGTTGATCTTGAGAAGTTAAAGTATGCTCTGACTCTGGAGGAAGAAAATCGGAGATATTTTTTAAAATATTTTCTTTAACATCATCTATATAAGACAATATCTTAGGAAAATTTCTATACTTTTCTCTCAGGTCATCTATCCTGTTCCCAACCACAAAGAGTCCTATCTTCTTATTAATCTCTTCTATTTTCTTTTTCCTTTCAAGTTCTATCATCCTTACATTCCTGAAGAATTCCTTTATCTTCGGTTCTAATTCTATCCTTTTCCTCTCAATATCCCTCTTTTTATCTGCCTCAAGCTTTTCATATTCATTGTCATCTATTGTTTTGCCATTTACGACAGGGAAAAACATCAACCCCATTTTTGTCCCTTTTATTACAAAACCCGATTCTTTCGCCTCTTTTTCAATTTCTGCAAATAGCTTCTGTTCCATTTTCTGGCTCTCAAGGGTAAATCTATTTATCTTTTCTCCATAGTCTTTGCTCTGAAATGCCTGGGGTATTTCTATTTTAAGGTTATCTATTAGTTCATCCATATCTCTCTTTAGGACTTTCCCCATTCCTGCTGGGAGAGACACTACAATAGGGGTATCTGCATCCTTGAAATTATATAGATAACACCAATCATCAGGAGTATTCCCCTTTTCTTCTATCTTTTCTAAGAAAGATTTTATTATGGAAGTCTTACCTGTCCCAGTGAGCCCTGCTACATATATATTATATCCTGAGCTTTTAATCCCGAGGCCAAATTTAATGGCATTGATAGCTCTATGTTGATCTATTATCCCTTCTAACGGTGGAACCTCTTCTGTGGTATTAAAGGAAAAGATATTAATATCACAGACATTCCTGAGATTTTCTGGAGGTAGTTCTTCTTTTAATCTATTCTTCATCTGTTATCTCCTTTTATATAATTTTATATAATTTCTTAGTCCTTCTTTTAAAGGGATTAAATCAACATTAAAATCATTGAGTGTATCTTCAATATCGCATATATTATCCTCTTCAATCATCATTAACTGATCTTTCGTAATTAATGACTTTGGAAGTATCTTTTCCATCATAATAGCATTAATCTTCATAAGTGAGCTTGGAATATGTATATGCAATCTTTTTTTATTTAATATATCTGATATAAGCCTGATAAGCTCTTCAAATGATATTCTGTCAGGACCACCTATTTCATATGTTTTAGAATTAGTTTTCTTGTTACCAATGGCTCCAATAAAGTATTGAGATATATTATTTATATTAATGGGTTGTAATAGATTTTTACCTGAACCTATAATGGGTATAATGGGTAAAAATTTTACCATTTTTACAAGCATATTTATAAATTGATCTCCTTCCCCATATATTATCGATGGTCTAAAAATTGTATAATTAACGCCGCTATTTCTCACATACTCCTCAGCCAAGAATTTTGTTCTGTGATAATTACTCTTAGCATTCTTTCTTGTTCCAAGGGCGCTCATATGTATATATCTATTTATTGAAAGAGATTTCATTGCATCTATAATATTCTTTGTCCCTTCATAATGTATCTTATAAAATGTAGATTCCTTTCTCTCATATATTATACCAACCAGATGTATAACTGTATCTGCTCCTTCCATCCCCTTTATTAGGCTATCTATATTCAATATATCACCAATACACACAGACGCCCCTATCTCTTCTATCTTTCTACCTCTATTTCTATCTCTAATAAGGCAGGTAACCTTATAGCCATCCTTCAATAAATCTCTTAATAAATTACTACCTACAAATCCTGTAGCTCCGGTTAAAAATATCATTTTATTAAATTTATATTAAATTTAGAAGAGATTCAATAAGAAAATTGGCGACCTAAAAGGTCGCCAATTATAAATTATAATTATGAATGTACAACCTGGACTTCAATAGTCTTTGATACACCGCCTGCTCTTGCAGTAATAGTTATGGTTCTTACCTTTGTTCCAGCAGATGCTCCACACCCACTCTCCCCAGGCCCATTAGGACATGCTGCAGGAGTATATATTGTCAAAATGAATTTACCATCCTGGCCTGTTATTCCAGTCTTTCTATCTCCGTCTATAGTTAAAGTAACCGGAATATTTTCCATAGGAACACCATTCATACTCATGACAGTCACAGTTATCTCAGTAGACCCACCAGATGTATCACCTACGGTAATTGTTGCAGGACTGGCAGATAGATACAATCCCCCAACACCAGCTCCCACAATATTAACAGTTACCAACTTTTTAAGATTAAATCCAGTTGGAGCCTCAACTAATATTCCGCAGCTTCCAGGTCTAATCCCTGCACTCTCTGCCCTCACAGTGACAGATGTTTTACCATTAGCATCTGTTATTGATGTCCCTTTATAAGGACTTACACCATACCCCGGATAGGTGGTTGTAGTGGTAGCTCCAGGAGGAACTACGATTACATCATGCCTATCAGCTGTAAAGGTTATTTCCTGATTTTTTATTCCAACTCCATTTGCATCTTTAAGTACTGCAACCAATGTTACTTGATCGATACCATCATTCTGGAGAGTAGAATATGCAGGGGTTACAGTTAGAGTAGCTCTTCCTGCTGTTACTGGAATCGTTGAAGGAGACGATGGAGTTACCGTGGGGTCATCTCCTCCACCACTACTACAGGAAAGAATCCATATAGATATTATAATCAAAGAAAATAATTTATTATATCTCTTCATAGCCATCCTCCTATTCTCCTATTTCAAAGAAAAAAGCCGCTGTATCTGTTATTCCATTACCAGCGCTCGTAACCCCAAATACAGTTACAGTAGCATTCATCTGAAACGGGGTTTCTGGAAATGAACTCCTATGGTCGTTTATATATTGAATTATATCAGATGGTAATATAAAGAATTCTATATATCCTTTACCATCTGGTTCAATTGACAGAGAGACCGGATATTCTCTTGATGGAATAGCTGGAGAATTACTGGGGGCCCTGTAATCAACCCTTATACTTGTGATCTTTATATATAATCCTGGATCTGTTACAGTCCCTGAACCTGTTATGTTATTCTGAACCCCCACAGCAGCTTCATAGGGACCATCTGAGAGAGAGGTAACGAGCCCTGATAGCCCTGTTGCTCCTGTATTATCTGTGAAGAATCCTATTATCCTCATTGAATTTCCAAACTGATTTGTTCCACTATTAGCTCCCCCACACCCAAATATCATCATAGATAATAAAACTATTAACAGATTAGCTCTTTTCATATTACCCCCTTTTTAATTGAGAGATTCATTTAAGGTATCCCTTAATATCTTCATTTCATACGAACCGTAAGAAAATCTTTTAAATATAGCTTTTCCTATTCTTTCTATTAATATGTATTTAAGGTAGTCCTTTAATATCTTTTTATCAAATTCCATTGCCCTTAGATATCTCTTTATCGGAAAATAAGGAACTGTTACCGGAAGCCCAAATCCTTTAATAAGCTCTACAATCCTATTCTTATCTTCCACTTTACACAGATTCATATTATAAGACAACTTAGCAGCAAATGCCATGCCTATGGATACTGCTTCTCCATGTCTAAATTCTCTATAGTTTGTTATATTCTCTATAGCATGCCCCAGAGTATGACCAAAATTTAGTATGGATCTATATCCACTCTCTCTTTCATCCATCTCAACAATCTCAGCCTTTGTTATACATGAAACCTTTATTATATTAAACAGAGCCTCTCTATCCTGATTGAGAATCAGATCCATTTTATTCTCTAAATATTCAAAGAGATCTTCTCTGAGAATAATTCCATATTTTATTATTTCTGCTAATCCATTCAGAAACTCCCTTTTATCAAGAGTTTTTAATAAGTCTATATCAATTAAAACAAATTTAGGCTGGTAAAATGCTCCTATTAAATTCTTCCCTCTCTTATGATTTACTCCTGTCTTACCACCAATACTACTATCTACCTGTGATAGAAGAGTTGTAGGAATCTGAATATAGGATATCCCTCTTAAAAATGTAGCAGCAACAAATCCTGTTACATCACCAATAACCCCTCCACCAAGAGCAATAAGCAAAGACTCTCTATCCATCTTAAATGATATTATTCTATCATATATATAATTAACCCACTTCAATGACTTATACTTCTCACCATCCGGAATTTCAATACTTAAAGGATTGAATCCATTATTCCTTAATATATCTTCCAGAATATCCTTATAATATCCTCCAACCAATGGATTTGTAATTATTCCAACCTTTCTACCAAAATCGTATCCTTTAATAATATCCCCTAATAGATCAAGATTACCAATATAAATAGGATAGGACCTTTCACCTAAATTCACATCTATTTTTTCAGAAATTGCTAACATATTCTTTATATTTATTATAATTAGTTTTTATTTCTTCGAGTGAATCCCCACCAAATTTTTCCAAAAAGGCCCTTGCTATCTCAAAGGATACAACCGCTTCTCCTACTACAGAGGCTGCTGGAACAGAACATATATCAGCTCTTTCAATACTTGCATTAAGCTCTTCTTTAGTATCAATATCTACCGATCTCAATGGCTTATACAGAGTTGGTATAGGCTTCATTGCAGCTTTAACAATTATATCCTCTCCATTACTTATACCCCCTTCAATCCCTCCAGCATTATTTGTCTTCCTATAAAATTTTTTTCTTTCCCTATCATAGAATATCTCATCATGAACCTCTGAGCCTAACTTTTTAGCCATATCAAAGCCCCCTCCTATTTCTACCCCCTTTATACCGGGAATAGACATGATAGCCATCGCTATCCTTCCATCAAGTTTTCTATACCATTGGACATGGCTTCCAAGTCCAACTGGTGGATTCTTAACCACTACTTTAAACATTCCACCAACTGAATCTCCGTTTGCCTTTGCTCTATCTATCAATGCTTTAATATCTTTCTCTATTTTTCTATCCGGAGAAGCAAGATCTGACTCAATAGTCCTTATTTTTATCTCTTCGTCACTTAATCCATCCACCTCAATTCCTACTCCTCCTATCTCTATAACAAAGGAGTATACATCAATATCAAATTCCTTTAATAACATCTTTGCCAAAGAACCAGCTGCAACCCTTGCAGCAGTCTCTCTTGCACTCGATCTCTCCAATACATTTCTCAAATCTCTTTGGTTATATTTTATACCCCCTGAGAGATCCGCATGCCCTGGTCTCGGTCTTGTTACCCTTCTATCTTTTATATCATTATACTCTAACTTATCAACAGCCATCACATCCTTCCAGTTTTCCCAATCTCTATTCTCTATCCTTAGAGTTATAGGAGACCCCATTGTAACTCCAAACCGGACTCCTGAAAGTATATCAACTTTATCCCTTTCTATCTTCATTCTTCCACCCCTACCATACCCCCCCTGTCTCCTTCTGAGGTCAAAATTCATCTTGTCTTTATCTATTTCAACACCGGATGGAAAACCATCTAATACCGCTATTATCCCTTTACCATGGGATTCTCCAGCTGTCAATAACCTAAGCATATTATGTCAAAGAACCTGTTATTATTCTTGGTGTAATAAATATAAGGAGCTCTGTCTTCTTATTCTCTCTCTTTGTATTCTTGAAGAGCCATCCTATTAAAGGAATTTTATAAAACCACGGAACTCCAGATATGGTTTCTGATTGAGTCTTCTGGAATATTCCACCGATTATTGTTGTCTGTCCATTTTTTACAAGAACCTCTGCCTCTGCTTCTTTTTTATCTATACTCGGAGCCCCAGCTGCTGATCTAACAGCTGTATTTGGAGCATTTTTAGTAGCCTTTATCTTCATAATTATGCTTTTATCAGCTGTAACATGAGGAGTTACTTTTAAGCTTAGTATGGCATCTACAAACTCTGTTTTTGTCCCTTCTGCTGAGGTTGTCTCATAGGGTATTGATACACCCTGTTCAATCTTAGCTTCTTTATTATCCAGTGTAACGACCTTTGGACTTGATATAATTCTACCCTTTCCAGCGGTTTCCATTGCTGATAGCCTTATATCAAGCTGCAGACTATTATTAAGGGATCCAAATGAAAGTCCTATAGCCCCACCTGCTCCAGGTCCAACAGCAGCTGGAAGATTAACAGCAAAATTACTTCCAGAGGAAGTAGCAGGACTTCCATTACTAATAATATCTGTTGCTCCACTTATTCCTATACGGTTTGGGAATGTAAAGTTTGGAGCATTACCATGCTGAGCATCGGCAACATATCTACCACCCCATTGAACCCCTATCTCCCTGGCAAAATCTGTTGAGGCTTCAACAATTCTTGCCTCAATAAGAACTTGAGGAGTTTCAGAGTCTAAATATTTAACAAGCCTCTCCACCTTTTTTATCACCTTCTTGATATCATTTATAATAATAGTGTTTGTTCTTTCATCAATTTCCACACTCCCTCTATCAGTAAGGAGATTCTTAACCTTTGGAACAAGATCTTCAGCCTTTGCATAACTTACTGGAATGTATTTAGTCTCAAGCTCTTCCAACTTTTCAATCGCCTTTTTCTGAGTCAGACGTGCCTCTTCAGCAGCCTTTATCTTTTTAATTGGTGCTATCCTTATAACGTTACCAATCTTTGACATTCCAAGGTTCTTACTCTCAAGAATAATATCAAGAGCCTGGTCCCAGGGAACCTCAATTAATCTTAAAGTAATCTTACCCTTTACATCCTCATCTACAATAATATTTAAATTGCTGACCTCAGCGATTAATCTAAATATATTATGTATATCTGCATCCTTAAAATCCAGTGTTACCTTTCTACCCGTATATTGGGGCTTTCCTTCTTTTCTTGTTAATAACTCTTCTCTCTTTTTTGATTTCTCCTTCTTTTCTTGCTCTTCTTCTTTTATTTTCTCCTCTTTTTCCCCTACCTCCTCCTCCTTTGCAATCTTCCTCCCTTCTGTTATCTTTGCAATTTCTTCACTCTCTTTAACTCCTTTCCCTATATTCAAGCTTATTATTAATCCTTCTTTTTCTTTAAAGATCTTATAGTTAGGTAGTTCTCTACCTTTAGAATCTAACACAAGTCTCACTTTATCAAAGTATCTCCCTATCCTTATACTCTTTAAATGAGAAGTTTCTATTTTCACAGTCTTGGAAGGATACATACTAACTACATTAGGAATATCAATAACAATCCTGGGAGGATTTAAAAGCGAAAAGGCTCTATAATCTTTTATAATACCATCGGTATATATATTTATTATAGTATTCCCATCCTCTTCTCTAACCTTTATATCTTTTATTTCTTTTGCTACCTTTCCTTCAACCTTTTTAGGTTTTTCAGCCTTCTTTAATTTTTCTTCTATCTCCTTAACAAGCTTTTTTTTCCTTTTATCTATATCTATAAATATTTTTTTATCTACTGAGGTAATATCATAATCAACAGGCATCTCAAGCCCTATCTCAAACCTGCTTTTGGGCTTATTATTTTCCTCCATCTGGATCGGCTCTATAGATGTTATTATTCCGTTGTTAACTTGAAGAGAGGTTAAATCATTTCTTAATTTTGAGTTTGGGATATCTACAGCAATTCTTAGAGGATTTGTAAGCCTGAGGTCTTTATAGGAGAGGGGAGCTTCTCCCTCTATAGTAATTAATATGCTATTCTCATCTTCAGTTTCTTTAACATCTTTTATTTCATTTATAAAAGTCTCTTCTGTTTCAGATACCTCAGAAATACTCTCCTTTTGTACTTCAGGAAGTTGGGATATTTTATGAGCACAGGAAAAATTAGAAATTATAATAAAGAAAACAGCTATAATAAATATATTTGATATTTTCATAATCCCTCCCCTTCTTCAGGCTTATGTAAGAATAATTTTATATCTCTCGTTTCCTCTTCTCCTATATAATTTATATAATTTTCACGAATTGTAACCTTATCCTTTTCAATTTTCAAAACTTGTCCACCATTTTTACCTATAAAATCTCCAACTTTTACAACATAACCCTTTCCAAAGTTATCTTCAACCATAGCCCGTGGTTCTCCTACCCCGATAATAATTGCTGTAAGTTTCAATTCACTAATATCATATTTCTGTAACGGAGTAAGTGGTATATTAACTTTTCTTATACGAGGTTTTTTAGACTCAACAACAATAAATGGCTTAAATGGGTCTCTCTTACCTTCTGGATTATAAGAATATTCTTCCTTTTCTTCTTTCTTTTTTTCAACCTTAGGTTTTGACTTCTCTACGACTTTTTTAGGTGCTATTACTCGAGGCACCTCCTCCTTCTCACCCCTGCACCCCAATAAGAGGAAGACAAATATTAGAAAAGAGGTTATTATAACATTTCTCCTCATATTACTTTCCCTCTTTAATAAATCTATATGTCTTTGCGAGGCATGATACATTCAATAATATTCTACTTCCACTCCTTTTACCCCATTTAATATCGATATTCTTCACACTTATTATCCTTGGGAGGCTTCCAATCTTATCAAAGAATGTAGCAACCTGATGATAACTTCCTAAAACTCTCATTTCAATTGGAACCTCAGCATAAAAATCTTTACGATTCTCGGGAAGGGGTTTAAATAGCAAAAATTCCAAACCATATTCTTTACCAATATCAGATATATTCCTTAAGATTATGGGAATCTCTTTCTCATTTGGAAGCTTAATAAGAGCGTTTTTTAATTCGCTATTAAGTTTCTTAACTTCTTCTTTAAATTTAGGTAGGTTCTTAGCTATTGCTTCCTTTTCATTCCTCTCAATCCGTAAATCACTTAATCTCCTTATTTTATCGTTCAATACCCTCTTCTTAGGTAAATAAAAGAAATATATAAACACAATAGTTATAATGACTATACTACCTGAGAGTATTAGAATCTTTTGTGTGGTTGAAAGCCTATTTATGGTATCTATTGTAATCGGCATGAATTTTATCCCTTTTTAGGAATTTCTATATTGCATCTTATACTAAATCTTTTAAGTTTAATCTTATTCCTTTCTGTATATTCTATTTTTTCAAGATCAACATCTTTAAAATAGGGAGACTTTTCAAGATTTATCATAAATGTTGCTATAGTTTCATTATCCAATGCTATACCATCCATAGTAATGTTTAGATTCCCTTCCCTAAGATTTTCAATCCATAATTTATCAGGAACAGTCCTGCTAAGCTCGTCCATAACCTTAACTACTATCTTTCTACCATCCTCCAGCTCCTTAATAACACTGAGCTTATTTTCTAAATTTTCTTTAATAAGCTTAAATTTATCTATTTCTCCAATCTCCTTTTTAAATCTTTCGATATCATTTGTTACAGATGATATCTCAGCATCCACGTGCTTAATCTTAACGGATAATCTATCGTAAATAAAAACAAAAACTATTATTATTACCACCAGAACAACAGATGCAATAAAAATTTCCTCTTTTATTATTTCTTTTCTTGTAAATTCCTTCTCTTTTATAAGATTTATTCTTATCATATCTTATCCCCTATTCTTCTCAGTGCAAGTCCAACAGCAACAGCTGCAAAGGGAGCTATATTTTCAATATATTCGGATTCAAAGCCCTTATCTATATAATTAATATTTTTGAAAGGATTTATTCTTTCTACATCTATTCCAACCCTTTCTCTTATAACTTCATCAATTTCTTTAAGTTTTGCTCCCCCCCCGCTTAAATATATTTTAGTTATACTTTTTTCAGGAGAACTGGCAGCATAAAAATCTAACGATTTCTGTACTTCTACAGCAATTGAATTAGAAACTTTCCCTATAATTCTATCTATCTCATCCTTTTTTTCATTATCTTCTTTAATTCCTATTTTCATCTTTTCAGCTTCCTCATAGCTTATATAAAAATGTTTCTGAATCTCCTCAGTAAATTGATTCCCACCTATAGATATATCTCTTGTAAAGAGAGGTATAGCATTCTTCATAATATTTATATTCATAATACTGGCCCCTATATTGACCAAAGCAACAAGATTCTTTACCTCATCGGGGTAATTAATTTCAAACATATTCCCTAAGGCAAGTGAATCTATATCTAATATAAGAGGGCTAAGACCCGCTTCACTCATAATGGTTGTATAATCTGTTATCACATCTTTTTTCACTGCAACCAATAATACATCCATATGGTGGGGATCTTCACTCTCTCCCAATATCTGAAAATCTATATTAACATCATTTATATCAAAAGGTATATACTGTTCCGCTTCCCAATTAATAGATTCTTCTAATTCTTCTTTTGACATTACCGGAAGAGAAATCCTTTTTATTATTATTGCATGCCCTGATATAGATGTAGCTACATTCTTTGTCCTGATCTTCAATCCAGAAATTAAGCCTTTTATCCCTTCTACTACAGTTAACGAATCCATTATAGAACCATCAACTATAGCTTCAGGAGGGAGAGGAATCATTCCAAAGTTTAGGAGTTCATAAACTCCCTTCCTTTCTTTTAATTCAACTAACTTTATTGAACTTGAACCAATATCAATACCTATAATATCCTTTTTTCTAAATAACATTATTTAATACCATTCTTAAATTAATTAAAAATTAAATCTTTTATTTATTATTTATCCATATCTACAAATCAATATTATTTTAGCATAATTCTATACTTATAATTAGTCCCCCTTTTAAATTTTTTATATATAATTTATATATATTAGTCAAGTACTTTTTTTGTTTTTTTAAAACTTTTTATATTATTAATCAAGTATTTTTAAAAGATTACTGAAATAATATCTCCGATTTTTCTTCAAAGTTATGGTTAATTCTATAATTTTTGATAAAGATAGTTAAAATCTATTAATTATTAAACTTTACTCTTAATATGGAATTATTATTCTATCTGGTATTATAGAATTATATTGAGGCCTGATTTGCAACTTAGTTTAATGAAAGATAATTTTAAAGTAAATTTTATGGACATCCCTTATAGACAATTCACTCTATATCCGACTATCAAAAGCTTTTAATTCAGCATTTGAAAATCTGTCTACCTTTTGTATTAATCTCCCAGCAGAAATAATATTCTATGTTCACATGATACCTGACTTCCTTTTTCCTTGAAAAATACCTTTAAATATAGTAGTATTTCTTTGTAAATAAAAATATAAAGTCACTTATGGGAAAAGCAGTTTTTGAAGAGTAGATATTTTCAGATTTAATATTATGATAATTCATAATTATTAGTATATTTTTAAATATCATCTTTAAAGTAATGAAGAGTAGAAGTATGGAGGAATATAATGAGTGTATTATTAAATAAGAGAATAATGATAGTATCTAATAGATTGCCTTATAAATCTATAGAGATTGGTAAGGATATAATTTATAAAAAGAGTGATGGAGGTCTTGTGTCATCCCTTTCTTCCATTATTAGCTCAAAGGAAAATATATGGATAGGATGGGAAGAAAGGAATAAGAAAAAGAATAATAGGTCTGTAAACTATTATATCCCAGAGGAGGATATACCCTTTACCTGTAAGATAAAAACTATTAAGCTAATGGAAAGGGAGATAAGTAACTATTATTATGGATTCTCAAATAGAACTATCTGGCCTCTATTTCATTACTTTCTTGGAAAAGCAATATTTAATGAGGATTATTGGAATTCATATATTAAAGTAAATAAAAAATTCTGTAATGGTGTTATAGAAGAATTTATCGATTATAATATTATATGGGTTCATGATTATCACCTCATGTTACTACCTAAAATGATAAGAGATAAAATTAGTTCTAATAACATAGGGTTTTTCCTTCATATTCCATTCCCTTCTTATGACTTATTTGGGGTTTTACCATGGGGAAGGGATATTATAGAAGGTATCTTGGGAGCTTATCTAATAGGATTTCATACAGATAGTTATGCTTCAAATTTCCTTGACTCTGTTGCAAATATGGGAATTGCTGAAGTAGATAAGGATAAAGGATTAATAAATTATAAGAATAGACTAATAAAGGTAAGATCATTCCCAATAAGTGTAGATTTTGAAAGATTTAACAATTTATCTATGGCTGAGAGTATATCATTAAAAACTAAACGAATAAGACGTTCTTTAAAGGATAATATATTGATATTAGGAGTAGATAGATTGGATTATACAAAAGGCATAAAGGAAAGACTTTTAGCTATAGAGAGATTTTTTGAAAAGTATCATAAATTTAAAAAGCGAGTGGTATTCATTCAAATAGCTGTTCCAAGCAGAACAAAGGTTGAAGAATACAGGAGTATGAGAAGAGAAATAGATGAAATTGTAGGGAGAATAAATGGAAGATTCTCTGAAACAGGATGGACCCCCATAAATTACCTATACCGCTCTATCCCATTGGAAGATTTAGTGGCTTATTATAAAGCCGCTGACATAGCATTGATTAGTCCCCTAAGAGATGGAATGAATCTTATTGCAAAGGAGTATGCTGCTTCTAAATTTGATAATACTGGGGTATTAATATTGAGCATATTTGCAGGAGCATCGAAGGAGCTAAAAGAGGCAATATTGGTAAATCCATTCAATATAGAGGAAGTTGCAGATAAAATATATGAAGCTATAACCCTTCCGAATGATGAAAAGATAGAAAGAATGAAGTCTCTAAGAGCGAAAATTAAGAAAAATAATATATCCTATTGGGTAAAAAGCTTCCTTAAAGAACTAATTACATAAATAAAGATGGTAAATATAAAATATTTATTTGATAATATTGAGAAGATAAAATATATAATAATAAAAGTAAAAAAATTATGGCTATTTTTAGACTTTGATGGAACATTATCTCCTATAGTGAGTAATCCTGATGATGCATATATTGATCACGAAATAAAGGATATTCTTGAAAAGTTAAAGGAAAACCCTAAAATTTCTGTTGGTATAATAAGTGGAAGGGCTTTAGATGATCTTGAGAAAAGGATTAATTTAAATAATATAATATATGCCGGGAATCATGGCATGGAAATAAAGAAAGGAGATAGAGTATTTATTAATGAAAAAGCCTATAATATGAGAGAGGAAATTAGACATATATCTGAAGAGGTTGAAAGAAGGTTAAATAGGGTAAAAGGGATAATTATAGAAAATAAAGGATTAACAGTTAGTTTTCATTATAGAATGGCAGACCCTGAAACTCTTGAAAGACTAAAAAATATCATTAATATTCTCATTAATGGTAATAATAGTTTAAAGATAAGAAAAGGCAAAAAGGTAATAGAGATCATACCTAATATTAATTGGAATAAGGGAAAGGCTATTAGATATATACTATCAGGGAATTATGTGGATAATATCTTGATTTTATATATAGGGGATGATAAAACAGATGAGGACGCTTTTAAAGAAGTATCAGATAAAAAAGGAATTTCTATATTTGTTGGTGATCCTCCTCAAAATGATACATATGCTAATTATTATTTAAAAAATTTATCCGATGTTAAAAAATTTTTGAGGATTATAAATGAATCCATTTATATTCTATGAGTGTGGATGTCTCCTCATTCCAACAGGAGAGAAAGCATTTGATTTAAGAGATTTTCTTATTATATTAAAGAAGGTAGATGAAAATGTTATCTTTCATCATCTGCATCAATTCCATCTGAAGCATCAATTTGAAATATGGGAATATCCTAATGACTTTAGTATATGGGCAGCAAGAGGCCTTGATGATCTTGAGTTAGCTGAAAAGTTTGCCAATCTTGATCCATATCTATTTAACAATATAGAGGATATAAGAAATGCTTTGATTGAGATTATAGAGGATCATTTATGGGATAAATCCTTTACTCCATCGGTACGTCCGGGGTTAGAATTTTATTTTAATAATTCGAAAACTATTGTTATACCAACAGGTATAAAAGCATATAACCTTGCCGAATTTAGGGATGCTCTCTCAATAATTCATCCAAGTTCTATATATTATCACTTTTATGAATCCAGAATAAGGCTTAAAGTGAATAGTGACGATTTTTCATTATGGATAGAACAAAATCTTAGTTATCCTTCTTTAGTGAAAGAAATAAGAGATATAGATTTTTGTTTTTATAGCCTTGAGGAATTAAGGATAGAATTATTAATATTAATAGATAAATATATTTAGGACTAACTATCTATGTTTACTTTAAACGATTATGAAAGAATAGTAGGGAAAGACGTTATTAATCAGATATATCGTCTTGCCGAAAATATAAAAAGCAAAAAATTATTACATATCAATTCTACTAAAATTGGTGGTGGTGTGGCTGAAATATTAAATAGATTAGTCCCCCTTATGAATGAACTCGGCATACAAACTTCCTGGGAAGTTATTAAAGGAGATCAAAGATTTTTTGAGATCACAAAGAGCCTTCATAATGCTCTCCAAGGTACTAAGATATTATTAAAAAAGGAGATGCTTGATTATTATATAAATATAAATGAAGAGAATGCAAAAAAATTAAATCTTGAAGGAGATGTAATATTCATTCATGATCCACAACCAGCAGGATTAATAAGACATAAAAAGAATGTGGGAAGATGGGTATGGAGATGCCACATTGATGTTTCAAAACCTGAGAGAAATGCATGGAAATTTATAAAAAGTTTTGTAAGCCAATATGATGCAAGCATATTTTCACTTCCAAACTTTGCCCAAAATCTCTCCCATCCTCAATATATAATCCATCCATCCATTGATCCACTAAGTGATAAAAATATAAATCTTTCAGATAAAGAAATAGATACTATATTAGAAAGATTTAAAATAGATAGGGAAAAACCTATTATACTCCAGGTATCCCGTTTTGACCGATTTAAAGACCCCTTGGGGGTCATAGAAGCTTACAAGAATGTTAAAAAATATATTGATTGCCAGCTTATCTTGGCTGGTGGTGGGGCTACAGATGACCCTGAAGGTGAGGAAGTGCTTAATGAGGTTATGGAAAGAGGATCTGATGATAAAGATATCCATATTCTTCACTTGCCCCCTAATAGTAATAGGGAAATAAATGCTTTGCAGAGAGGTGCTGATATTGTAGTACAGAAATCCTTAAAGGAAGGGTTTGGCCTCACAGTAACAGAGGCTATGTGGAAAGGAAAGCCAGTAGTAGGAGGAGGAGTTGGAGGAATTACAAATCAAATAATTGACTATAGGACAGGTTTTCTTATCCATTCTATAGAAGGAGCAGCTTATAGAATAAGATATCTTCTTAATAGGCCAGAATTAGCCAGGAGAATTGGAAGTATAGCAAAGGAGTATGTGAGGCGTAACTTCTTAATAACAAGGCATATAAGAGACTATCTTTTTATAATGATTACATTGGAACATGTAAAGGATAAGATAATATATATATGAGAAAACTTTTATTAGAAATCTTAAGAAATTCCATTGAAGTGGTAGAGCCTTATAAACTAGTAAAAAAGCAGGTGATTTTAAATAGGGATATATTTAAGATTAAGGATAATATTTATAATATTAATGATTTTAATAAAATTATTGTTATTGGTGGAGGTAAAGCTACAGCTTCTATAGCCTGTGCTATAGAAGAAATATTCAAAGATAAAATAAGCGATGGGATAATAAATGTGAAATACGGATATAGGGAGGAATTAAGAAAGATTAGAATAATAGAAGCTGGACATCCTATTCCGGATAAGAAGGGTGTAGATGGAACAAAAGAGATAATTAAACTTATAAATAAAAAAGAACCTAACAATCTTATATTATGCCTTATTTCAGGGGGTGGATCAGCACTTTTGTGTAGTCCTTCAGATGGAATAACTCTAAAAGATAAGCAGATTACCACGGATCTTCTTCTAAAATGTGGGGCAAATATAGAAGAGATAAATATAGTTAGAAAGCATATATCAAAGGTTAAGGGAGGTAGGATAGTAAGATTAGCCTATCCAGCTAAAGTTATATCTCTCATTTTATCAGATGTGATCGGAGATAAGTTGGATATCATTGCTTCTGGTCCAACAGTGGCGGATAGGAGCTATTTTAAGGATGCAATGGAGGTATTAAAAAAATATGAGCTATGGAATAAGATACCGGGATCTGTAAAAAACCATATTGAAGCTGGCCCTGATGAGACACCTAAACCAGGGGATAAAATATTTGATAGAGTTGATAATATGATAATAGGTAATAATTTATTTTTACTAACTCATGTAAAAAGGTTATTAGAAGGAAAAGGATTTAATAGTATTATTCTTTCATCTATAATAGAAGGAGAAGCAAGGGAAGTAGCAAAGTTCCATGCTTCTATTGTGAAAGAAATATTGATTACCGGAAACCCGATACCACCACCTGCTGCTATTATATCCGGTGGAGAATTGACGGTAACTGTTAAAGGTAGTGGTATAGGAGGAAGAAATTTAGAATTTTCACTTGCAATGGCGCAGGAAATTCAGGGATTAAATAATATTATTGGTATGAGTATCGGAACAGATGGGACTGATGGACCAACTAATGCAGCAGGAGCTTTTTTTGATGGTTCTACTATAGATAAGGGAAAGAAACAAGGAATGAATGCAGAGGAATTTCTAATGAGAAATGATTCCTATAATTTTTTTAAAAATATTGGAGATATTATAATAACTGGCCCCACAAAGACGAATGTTATGGATCTTAGGACTATATTGGTAAATAAATGATTATAATATTTTCTGATTTGGATGGAACACTATTAGACCATATAACCTATTCCTTTGAGGAAGCTCTTCCTGCTTTAGAACTTATAAAGAAAAGGTCTATTCCCTTAATACTCTCTTCCAGCAAGAGCAGAGCAGAAATAGAGATATATAGAGAAAGAATGAATAACAATCATCCCTTTATTTCTGAAAATGGAGGAGGGATATTTATTCCTAAGGATTATTTCTCTGATACTTGGTTAAAAGATATAGTTTTTTCAGAAGATAATAAGTATTATATAATTCAGCTTGGAATTTCTTATGATATACTTTGCAGGACTTTAAAGGAAATAGAAAATGAATTGGGATGTAAGATTAAAGGTTTTAATGAAATGGATTTAGATGAAATAATGGAGCTTACCGATCTACCTTATAACGAAGCTATTCTGGCGAAAAGAAGGGAATATGATGAACCATTCATTATAGAAAATGGAAATGTAGATATAATTGCTGAAATAATCAGGAGGAAAGGATTTAATTTTACAAAGGGTGCAAAATTATTCCATATATTTGGAAATAGTGATAAAGGAAAGGCTGTTGAGATATTAAAAGAACTTTTTAGAAGAAAATTTGGAGATATAATAACCATAGGGGCTGGAGACGGATTGAACGATCTTCCTCTACTCAACTCCGTAGATTATCCGGTATTGATTAAAAAATATGACGGGTCTTATGAAGATAAAATTTCTTTTAAAAATATAATAAAGAGTGAGGATATAGGACCAAGGGGATGGAATAGAATTATTAAAGATATTATTTTAAAGATGGGATAAATCATCCTTTTCTCTGGACTTATTCTCTTTTATACTTTTCTCCAAGAATTCCTTTGCTAAATCCTTCCCTGCAAGTCCAAATGCCAAAGATAAAGCCAAGATTACTCCTCCAAAAATTATAGAGAATGCTGAAATTACAATACTTCTTGCCAGACCTATCTGTTCCATTGCCATAGCTATAGCCAATATATTAATAACAAATCTCACAGCCCTACCAATAAAAGTTGCATATTTTATATTGGCGTTAACACCTGCTATTAGAGCAGCTCTACCAAAGAAATTTGCTAATAAATGTCCGCAGATAAGTATAAAAATACCTATTATTAAATTGGGAAGATATATTAAAAATTTGCCTATCAGATTATTGACTATATTAATATCTAAGTATGTAAGACCTATCATTATAAAAATAGTTAATATTATCCAGCATATAACTTTACTTAAAAGTACCGAAGGAGATTCTTTTACACCCCATCTTTCAAGAGTTTCAGAAAATCCACTTCTCGTGCTGGCTTTATCTAAGTCTAATATATCAAAGAGCTTTAATGCTAAAATCTTTACAATTTTGGCAATTACAAATCCTATGATAAATATCGTAAAAAATATAAAAATTTTAGGGATAAAATGAATAATTTTCCTATTAAACTCTTTTAATGGGTATAATATAGCTTTGCTTAAAATTTCTTTAAACATAATTTATCCTCCTTCCCATCTATCTATAAGATAGGGTTTCAGTGCTTCAAACTTAAGACATAATCTCTCTATTCTATTTTCAACTTCTTCAGCCGAGCTCTCTTTTGTTTCTATAACAAAAGATGCTGTCCTACCAATATAGAGAGGAGTTAATGATTTTATTAAATGGTCACGATTTATTATCCTATTATGATAGGCAACAGCAAAATCATATATGACTTTTACCCAGAGTTCATCAGAGATATAAAAACTGGATAATGATTTCTCTAAACTATTAAGCTCTTTTAATACATCAACTGATAAGACTTTTCCCCATATAGAAGAGAGATGTTCAATTCCATGAAAGAAATTCTTTATCATTGTATCTAAATTTACTTTTATAGGATCAAGCCCAACCTCATATTGAAAGCCAAAGGTAGGGATGATAGAAGTAGAACCCTTTATATCTTTCCATATATAATAATACTCATCCATAAGAACAAACACAGCTCCCACTACCTGAGCAAGCATTGCACTCAGACTTGTTGCTGGGTCCTTTGGATCATGAATCTTCGCCCCTAAGAATGATTGACATACCTTGAACCCATTGGCAAGTGCAGTTGTAGTTGCCCATATATCTATTCCATATCTTGCAACATCTGTTTTCCAGACATCTTTACTTATATAAAGATTTATCAATCGGCCTGAAAAGCCAAAATCTCCTCCTATTGGCTGCCTTATCCTTTTCCCATAGAGTGCTCTTGTTAATGGATAAACAATACTATTTGTGATTGTTCCATCATATTTATGTCTTTTATAATAGGGAGCAACATAGTCAAAATCCTCTTCAATTATAGGCCTCGCAAGCAAATCAATCCACTCGGGTGTTATACTCCTTAGGTCTGCATCTACTACAACACATACTTTAGCATCAAGCATCCGGGATATATGAAATATTGTTCTGAAAGCACTTCCCTTCCCAGGTATTCCATGGTAGGGAGTAACTATCTTATATACCGGGCTTGTATGATGCCTGATTAATATCTTTTCAAAATCTTTAATATCAGTATCTTTTACTATTTCTGGAGTTCCATCATGGGACCCTCCATCCGAATTTACAATTAAAGATTTTCTTTCAGGGAAATATTTTACCAATCCCGCTTTTACAGCCTTTACAACATGACCAATTGTTTTAGCATTATTATAACTCGGAATTCCTACTATTATATCAGCTCTTTTTATCTCTCTTAACCTATCTTCAACCTCTTCGGTTAGAATTGATTCCATCTATTTGTTATCTTCATCCACTGAATTTTCAACTATATTAAGGATATTAGGAATTGCAGATGTTACTCTGTGCCAGCTTGGTATAAGGGCCCCCCTTAGAGGATCTTCCATAATATTTTCACTAGCTATTCTAATAGCGTTACTAAATGCTTCTACTGCCATAACCTCTTCATGCCTGTCAAAAAACAGACCATTTATTTCCGCATCATCTTCATACCTCTTTATAGTATCCTGGGCTGTTCTTAAATATGTAATCATTAGGGTTTTAAAGAATCCTTCAGAAAATGCTATTCCTTCAGATGCTAAGGTTCTAAACATAGATTTCGCTATATCTATAGCCATCTTTAACAATCCTTTATTAGGATCATCGGCTGAAAGAGGTTGATGCTTATGTTCATAATTTTCACTTATATCTACCTGACACACCCTCTCAACAGTACAGTTTCGGAAAACTTCAGCAAGGACTCCCATTTCAAGCCCCCAATCTCCTGGTATCATATTTACCCTTGCAAGATGAGTAATCATTGAGAATTCACCAGCTAAGGGGTATCTAAAACTATCCCAGAATAATAAAATGGGGATATGACCTAATAGTTTTACCAAAGTTCTTATTAATGGTGTAACGAATAATCTCGTCACCCTCCCATGCATTCTATCAGTTACCCTACTATAATAACCCTTACAAAATTCATAATTTAGATTCGGACTTACAATAGGATAACAGAGTCGGGCTAACATATCTCTATTATAGGTTAAAATATCACAGTCATGGAGAACTATGACATGGGCTTTACCCTTCGCCAATATATATCCATAAGCCATCCATGTAGACCTGCCCTTTCCATCTTCACCTGCCCCTATTCCCTCATTTTCAAGGAGTTTATAGACTGATTGAATCTTTTCTCCATCGTTCCAGATGATCTTTACATCCTGAGGTAGTATCGAAAAAAATTCCTTTGCATGCTTGAAATTCTCATAGGAAGCAGACCCAAGAGAAACTATAATCTGGGATATATATTTAATATCTTTTAACTCTTTTAATATATTTCTTAAGGCTTCTCCTTGAAGTTCAGAGTAAAGAGATGGTAATACCAATGCTATGGGTCTATACTTTGAATATCTTACAAGTTCTCTCTCTATTTTATCTATCTCTCCTTTCCCAAGTCTATGAAATGTAGCTACTACACCTGTTTGATGAAAATCTCCCACTATTCCCTCCTTCTTTTTTTTTAATTATAATATAAATTAACAGAAGTGTAAAAATTTGACAAGGTAGTTCTTTCCTTATATATTATTAATGAATGAAACTAAAAGATTATTTTGATACATTCTGGAAGAAGGAATCCACTCTTATTCTTATAAGGATGGGAAGACTTCTATTCTGGAGCATCCTTATAGGGGTAGTAGCAGGCCTCGGAGCCATAATCTTTTATTATATGTTAACTCTAAGTAATGATATGTTTTTACATGGAATGGCAGGTTATTATTCTCCACTTCCTGGTGGTGAAGGAATTACAGTTATACCAAAAGATTATAATAAATGGATTTTAGTAATTGTACCAGTTATTGGAGGAATCTTAGGAGGAATATTAGTATATACCTTTGCTCCAGAGGCAGAAGGAGATGGAACAGATGCCTTTATAGAAGCTTTTCATAATAAGAGAGGAATTATAAGAAAAAGGATACCACTAATAAAGAGCATTGCTTCAGCTTTAACCATAGGGTCTGGGGGATCTGCTGGAAGAGAAGGCCCAATTTCTCAAATAGGAGCTGGCTTTGGATCATATTTGGCTACACTCCTTAAGTTGTCTGATAGAGATAGAAGAATAATGACAATAGCTGGATGCGGAGCTGGATTAGGAAGCATATTTAGAGCCCCTTTAGGCGGAGCTCTTTTTGCTACCGAGGTTCTTTATAAGAATCCCGAGTTCGAGTATGATGCAATACTCCCAACCATTATATCATCTATTGTGGGCTATTCCATATTTGGATCACTCTTTGGTTGGAGACCACTATTTAACATTCCTGAGTACGCCTTTACTCATCCATGGGAGTTACCCCTTTATGCTATCTTAGGTATATTCTCTGCTATCTTAGGAATCTATTATGTAAGAATATTCTATGGAATGAGAGATAAATTTTTTAGAAGGGTACCTATACCTCCCCATCTTAAACCAGCATTGGGCGGCATTATGATCGGAATTTTGGCTATCTTTATTCCCCAAGTATTAGGTCCTGGGTATGGATGGATTCAATTGGCTATAGATGGTAAAATGGCAACATGGATTATAATCCTTTTACCTTTTGTTAAAATATTAGCAACCTCATTTACACTTCCTTCTGGTGGCAGTGGCGGTATATTTGCTCCATCTTTGGTTATAGGAGGAATGTTAGGAGGAGCATTAGGTGAAATATTACATATATTATTTCCAAATATAATTTTTAATTTAGCTCCGTTTATACTTGTAGGTATGGGGGGATTCTTTGCAGGAGTGGGTAAGGTTCCTATAGCTTCTATAATAATGGTAAGCGAAATGACCGGAGGCTACAATTTACTTGTCCCAATGATGTTAGCCGGAACAATTGCTTATCTATTTAGTGGTAAATGGAGCATATATGAAAAGCAGGTCAATTCAAGGGTTGATTCCCAGGCTCATTTAGGAGATTTCTTTGTAGATATATTAAAAGATATAAAGGTTAAAGATGCACTGAATCCTGATGATAAATTAGAATATATCCCTGAAGATATGCATTTTAAAGACATTTTAAAATATATAACTGAAACCAACCATTTTTGCTTCCCTGTGGTTGACGGGAATGGTTTGATGACAGGGATAATATCCCTGGATGATATAAGAAAGGTTATGGATGAAAAGGAGATAGGGGATCTAATTATAGCAAAGGATATAGCCAGGGATCCAGCAGCAACTGTTACCTTTGAAAGCTCTTTAAATGAAGCATTAAGAGAATTTGCCTTTAAAGATATAGATGAGCTTCCGGTAGTATCATTATATGATAAAAAGCGCGTTTTAGCTATGCTCACAAGAAGGGCTATTATCACTGCATATCATAAGCGAATAGAAGAATTAAAACAGTTGAGATAAATATTATTATACTATTTTGTATTGATTTTATATATTCACATTTAAATTCCATAGGCAGAAGATTCAAGAACATTTCTTTGTGACTGAATTTTAAAGTTAATCATAATTTTTACTATAATCTCTATATCTTTATCTCAATATCCCATAATGGAGATTCACCCTTGGGTAATATATCTGATGAAAGTAATGTCAGACATTTAGGACAATAAAATTCATGATAAACTACAAAATCATCTTCCTGAACATAGCATTTACCTATTTCTCTTCCTGGTATTTCCCTTTTAAGGGCATATTTCTTATAATTATCCTTAGCGTGGCAGAATATATGTCCACATTTAAGGCATCTAATATTTTTATTCTCATCTATCTCAAGATATTCATGAATTTTCATTTTGCTTTTTCTCTCCTTGAGTTTCTAATTTTCTCTTTTTGTATATCTGTGGCTATTTTATTAACCCTAAGAATCTTCTTTAATTTAGGATCCGTCACCACTCCCGAAGTCTCAGGCTCTATAATAACTCCATATATGTCCCTTGCATACTCTATTGACGTTAATTCGTTTATAACATCCTTAAGAACAAGCTCTGGATCCCTATCTATAGGATCTCCATATCCAGCACCACCATCACCAAATAGGTATATAATATCATCTTCCTTGGCGGGTGTAGCAGATACCATAGTAGGCAAGTCCTTTATCTCTCCATTAAGATTGTATATATCCTCCAGTGAATATGGTGCCTTTCCATTCTTAAGCCAATTCTCAACCTCATTGTTTTGACAGAATATTGCCCTTGCTGTTCCTCCTGAGTGCCCTCCATATAGGCCATTACCGCAGCTACTCTTCTTCCCATACCCAATTACAAGGAGTTCTAACTGAGGAGTATTATGAACCTTATAAATAATCTCAAGTCCAGCCCCCCCTCTATATTTACCAGGGCCCCCAGAATCTGGGGCCTGCCTCCTTAATAGATATAGAAATGGCATAACAGATTCATAAGTTTCAATATCACCTGCTATAACCTCAGGGGTATACGGAAATATCCCGGTATCAACTCCATCCATTTTAGCTCCTGCACCCTGACCAGCGGCAAGGCAGTCAAACAATACTGTAGCCATAGTTATCCCATGCTGATTAGGACCTCCCCACATAAGGGCAGTATAATTACATTCCCAGGAAGCACTCTGATCATAAAAATATTTCTCAGATGTAGCAAGCATCTTTGATATTGTGACATGACACAGATTCATAACAGGCATTCCGGTAAGTGCAGAACCTCCAACAGCAGCTGGCCATCTTGCATTTACCAGTGACCCCTCAGGAGCAATTACCTTTACTGTATTCATCATCCCCCGGTTCCAATATTCCTCATAGAATAGTCTTGTTCCTACTACAGTAAAAACACATCCTACAGTCCCCCAATATACAAGATTTATAAATGCTGGAACCTGAGGATCAGTTCCAGTAAAATCAAATATAAGTCTATCGCCTTCCTTTGTCATTGTAAGCATAATTTTTGACCTTTTATACCCTTTACCATCATTGTCAAGATATACAACATCCCTCCATACTCCATCCGGAAGCTCTTTAAGCTTTGCTCTTGCAACTCTTTCTGCATCTATGTTCATCTGTTTAAATACATCATATAATGTATCAAGACCATATCTATCTATAAGCTCTTTAACTCTTTCCCTTCCTATATTCAATGCTGCTATCCTTGCCCTTGCATCAAGTGTTATTCCTCCAGGGTCTCTAACCATTCTCTGTATCATATTAAATATTTCTTTTCTCTCTATGCCCTTTTCCATAAGCTTAACTCCAGGGCATCTTATACCCTCATGAAATATAGTTGTTGCACTTGGAGACATTCCAGCAGGTTCTATTGCCCCTGTTTCCGGGGTATGGAATAGTGCCAAAAGCCATGCAACTCTTTTTTCTTCATAGAATACTGGGGCTATACATGCCTGGTCAGGATTATGAAGACCACCTATGAATGCATCATTAAAAAAGAATATATCCCCATCGTATATCCCTGGCTCATCAGAATACCACTCTATAATATTCTTTATCATCCTTTCACCACCGACCATATGTAACAATAATCCAGCAGAACTTGATACCATATTCCCATCCCTATCATATAATCCATATAGAACCTCCTTCGCTTCTGTAACAACTACTGATCCAGAAACAAGTTCCATAGTTGCCCTTCCTTCCCACAATACCTGCCATATCTTATGTTTGATAACCTCATATGATATAGGATCTATATTTATATTCATATCATCCTCCTAAAGTTTTTCAATTACAACGTTCATATATTCATCAACCATTGCAGACTGACCTGGTAATATCACCATAGTTGTAGTTGGCGCTTCAATAATAGCAGGACCATTTATAATGTTCCCATACTTTAGTCTATTAAACTCATATATATCGGTATCAACAAAATCATTATATCCTCTGAAGAACGCTTTTCTCTTCCCTTTAATAGCTGAAGACGGATCGGCTGCAGGAGATTCATTTGCCTTCTTTATTTTAGGCTTAAAAGTTATACATTTTGCAGTTACTCTGAAAGAAACTATCTGAATACCAGCCTCTCTGAACCCGGATCCCTTACCATATATCTCTTCATATCTCTTTTCCCAATCTTTGATAATCTGAATAATATCATCTTTATTTAAATTCCCCCCCTTTATATGTACAGGAACCTCATGAACCTGCCTTATATATCTCATTTCAAGCTCTCTATCCAGAATTACGTCCTCGGGGTTAAAACCTTCCTCTTTCATATCAATTATAGCCTTTTCTTCAAGTCTTTCAAAGGCTTCTGTTACATTAACAGGATCAGCAGGCATTCTATACATCTCAGATTTTCTGTATATATGAACAACATCAGACGAGGCTATCCCAAAGGCAGAAAAGACAGGAGCTTGAGGAAGAATATAGGCTTTTTTTACACTTAACTCTCTTGAATAGGAACCAACATGCATCGGACCATTACCCCCATAGGAGAATATCACAAAATCTCTTGGATCATAACCCCTTTCTATAACAGCTTGCCTTAAATTATCAGCCATAAAGGAATTTATTATATCATATATTCCAGCTGCAGCTTCAATAACATCCATATTCAATGGTTTTGCAATCTTCTCCTCCATATACTTTAATGCTTTATCCTTATTGAGTTGCATTCTTCCTTCAAAGAAATAGTCAGGGTTTAGATAGCCTAAAATAAGATCAGCATCTGTTACAGTAGGATCTACCCCACCCAAATCGTAACAGACTGGGCCAGGATTCGATCCAGCACTATCAGGCCCAACCTTTAGTCCACCAGTTACTGGATCCACTCTTGCAATAGTTCCTCCACCGGCACCTATACAGCTTATCTTTATTATTGGTATTGCGACTCTAAATCTCATCATTATAGGTTCCTTTGCAAAAGACCATTCTCCATCCTTTAAAATACTTACATCAAAACTTGTCCCCCCAACATCTGTTGTTATAACATTCTTAGAGTTTAAAATATTGGATATATATTTACTTCCGATCACACCTCCTACAGGACCTGATTCAATTGTAGCAACCGGCCTCGCTGTAGCAGAGCTTGTAACACCTCCATAGGCATGCATGATTGATATCGGATATTTAAGCCCTCTTCCCATAAATTCTACATTAAGAGAATCGATATAATTCTTCATTAATTTCCCTATACATGCATCTATCATAACGGTCATTGTCCTTGCATATTCTCTTATCTGAGGAGCAACTTCATTAGACGTAACCACATATATATCAGGATAATTACTTAATGCTATATCTTTTATAATATTTTCATGCTCTGGATTTAAAAACGACCATAACAGAGATATAGCAATTGCTTCAACTCCATCCTCTATAAGTTCATCAATACATCTTTTTGCCTGATCTCTATCAATTGGTATGACAACATTTCCAAAACAGTCTATTCTTTCAACAACTCCTTTTATTAAAGGTTTAGGAACAAGGGGATCAGGCTTCCTGCATACAATCTGATGCCTTATCTCTGCTTCACTTAAACCATCAGTCCTTGCACCAGCTCTCATTATAAGAGATACATCCTCATGCCCCCTTGTAGTGATAAGCCCAACCTTAGATAGCCTTCTATCGATTACAGCATTTGTACCGAGGGTTGTTCCATGTCCCACAAACACACTATTTTTAAGAACCTCTTCAGAACTTATCCCCATCTTTGCTACCGCATTCTCAAAAGATGCTATAACCCCTCTTTTAAAATCTTGATAATCTGTAAGGGCTTTACCCTCAAATATATTCCCCTCCCCATCCACAATAACCGTATCTGTAAATGTGCCCCCGGTATCAATACCTATTATATATTGCATTTTACTATCCTCCATCTATTTATAAATATAAATGTCCAACATACATCTATTTAAAGTATTGTTTTATTAAAAAAACCTGCAAATAAAAAAAGGGGGGTACCCCCCTTTTTTTATTCCTATTTATGTAACATCGGTTTAAATAACTTCCACCATTTCTTTATCTTAAAGTCATCAGCAATAGCATTTGCACAGTTATATCCTGGGGCTCCCGTTATACCACCCATTGGATGATTATGCCCACCACACATATATAGTCCTTCAATATCCGGGGCTCTATAAGGTTTTATATTTGGGAAGGGTCTAAATATACCCATCTGATCAGGACTCGTTGCCCCTAACATCATTGACCCCTTATACATAGATACTATCTCCCTCTCTATATCTAATGGAGAATAATAAAATCTTCCAAGCACATTAGGATGAGTTGAAGAAATATTTGGTGCATAGTCATTCCACACATCGAGGAATCTATCACCAACCTCTTTTTTTACTTCATCCCATCTCTTTGATCCACCTTTAAGCTCATATGCTGTGAACTGTAGCGAATATATTGTATGTTTCCCTGGAGGGGCCTGGGTTGGATCAAATATGGTTGGACATGCAACTATACCTCCTGGCATCCTTGGGAGTTCTCCCTCCTCTATATCACTGAATTGAGTCGCTAATTCTCTTGTATTCTCATGACCAAACCATACGCCAAAACTTTGCATTATTTCAGGATGTTTCTCTTTAGCCTTCCAATCAGGAGGATCATTCAATGCAAGATATACACCAAAAAGACATACATCATCCCCCTTAAACCTTTTAACCTTCTTAACAAGTTCAGGGTCAAGCCTATCTTCTCCAATCATATCAATAAATGTCATAATTGGATGGGTATTTGACACAACAGCCTTCTTAGCTTTAACCTCTGTTCCGTCCTCCAACTGGACTCCTGTAGCTCTATCACCTTCTATTATTATCTTTGAAACATGAGTATTTTTAACTATCTTACCACCATGGTCTTCTAAAAACCTTGCCATTCCTTCAGCAAGATTTCTTGAGCCTCCGATACATATCCCCCATGGTTTTGTATGCATTAATGAAAACATAACAGGTATATATACACCCGTTCCAAACATATTTTGTGGATTTGCTATCTGAGTTGTCATACCCATTATCCATGTTTTAATCTCCTCAGATTCAAAGAGTTCATTACATACGGATAGAGGACTTGACTGAATTATTCTTAAAAGCTCTAATCCTTCTTCAGTTCCTTCAAAGGGGGCATATTGTTGGGATAATGGAAGTGGTGGAGCATAAAATGCTGAAACAAACACATCTCTGAGATATCCCCATTTCTTGTTCATTTCTTTATATGTCTTTGCATCCTTTATTGAAAACTTTTCTATTGCCTTACATGTCTTATCCACATCCTGATAAAACAACATTGCTCTCCCATCTCGAAAAACAATACTCCATTGAATCTCCGGGTATATATATTTAACACCATATTTATCCAGTTCCAGATCATCAAATACCGGCCCTGCCTTTATCCATCCATGAAACTGAGAATGGCAGTTATGTTTAAACCCAGGCAGGGTAACCTCTTCAGTAAACGCACCTCCTCCTATATTGTGTCTTCTTTCAAATAGTATTACTTTTAAACCTGCCTTTGCTAAGTAACTAGCACAGGTCAATCCATTGTGCCCTGCACCTATAAATACAACATCATACTCTTCTGGCATAAATACCTCCTTTATTATTTGTTATATTCATCAAAATCTTGGGCTATATCATATAGTCCAAGGCTCTTGAGCAATTCTATCTTAGGTACTCCTTTATCCCACTCCCTGAGTTCATAATATTCTTCAAGCATAGGTTTTAGATCTATAACTTTATCCTTCGCTCCCCCATATGATTTTGCTTCATGTGTCAATCTCTTCGGCAATACATCATTATCATCTGGAATTATACCATTCATTATATTAAATACTCTTCGTAGATTTACTACCCTATCTCCAACCTTTAAAGCCTCTTCTAATCCAATATCAATACCTGTTACAGCTGAAAATGTCTTTAAGATAATATTTAAAGGGACTTCCATTGTAGCAAAGAGGCAACATCCCATAGCATCAATAATTATATGTTTATTCTGAGTTTTAATAACTGCTAATGCTTGATCTTCAGTAGAAAATCTATCTATAGAAGCTTCATACCCCAACTCAGGATCTATTCCCCCCCATTCTAGAGTAAATATACCACCCACATCATCGGTTCCTGTAGTAACAGCATATGCCAATCCAGCCCCTATACCAGCTCTTGGATCATGCATATAGATGGTCATCCCATCTGAATGAACAGCAAAGTCAATAGAACCTTTTCCTATCCTATTAGCAGCTGTTCTCACATCATCTGCTAATACCTCACCAAATCCTTCTTTTTTAGCGATCTTATCTATCATTTTCAACATTCCTTCTTTATTTCCAAAATTAAGCTCAATTCCATCCGTATCACTCTTTGTAATAATCCCTCGTTCATAGCACTCCATAGCAAATGCTATCACTCCTCCAACCGAAATAATATCAAGGCCGTATCTATTACATAGATCGTTACCTTTAATAATTGCTGTAATATCATCTATAAGACAATTGGCACCCAAGGAATCACATCCTTCATATTCTGGCTCAGCTTCATATATACCCTTATATAGTCCTTTATCTATTTCAATCTTTGAATTATGTGAAAGATGGCAGCTATAACATGAAACAGATTTCATTCTGGTTATCTTTTTCATATACTGCCCTGATAATCTTTCAACATGTGAGAAATTTCCCTCTGAAAAATTTTTTACAGGAAGATCACCAAGTTCATTAAAGACAGCTATAAGGCCTGCAGTTCCATACTCGGATATTATCTGAGCCATTTGAGAACTTTTATTTTTCAATCTCCATTCCCTTTGAAATCTCTTAAAGCTTGAGCTATCAGCAATCTCAACCTTATTATTCCCTCTCACAGCTACAGCCTTTAACAGCTTTGAACCCATCACAGCTCCAAGCCCTCCTCTTGCTGCAGCGTGGCCCTTATCATTCATTATTGATGCCATAAAACTTAAATTCTCACCTGCTTGACCTATACATGAAACCTTTATCTTTGGGTCTTCTAACTCTTTCCTAATAATATCCTCAGTCTCATATGTATCTTTACCCCATAGATGTTCTGCATTTCTAAGCTCAGGCTTACCTCTATTAATCCATATATAAACAGGTTTATCCGATTTCCCTTTAACTATTATTCCATCATATCCAGAAAATTTTAACTCGGACCCAAAGAATCCTTGAGAGTCAGACTCTCCCAATCCAGATGTTAAAGGCGATTTGGAAATAACAGAATAAAGACAACAACCAGGGGCCCCGGTCCCGGTTAATGGGCCTGTTAAAAATATTAACGGATTTAATGGCTCTAATGGATTGATCCCTCGAGGAGCCTCATTATAAAGAATTCGTGAGCCAAGCGCAGAACCTCCTATATAATAGCTTATATCCTCCTCGCTCAAATATTCCACACCAAAATCCCTTTTTGTGAGATCAACACTGAGGAGTTTCTGAATATATCCACCTTTTACCATATTCTCATTATATATTAAAACAACAACCTTAAAATGTAATTCTGATTATAGAGTAACATTCTTTTTTTGTCAATAGATTTCTTGGAGATTTGCACTTTAAGGCGAACCCTGCGATATAGGGACTTCAGATTACTCTCATGATAGTAAGAGCATAGAATCCAACCCTCTTATTGTTTATAAAATTCTTTCAATTTAACAAATTCTTGATTCTCTTAAATATGTTATTTTAAATTTAAATAAACTCAGAGAGAGAACGGAATTCTTTACCCTCCACCGGGGGCATAAAAAATGCCTATTTTCTCTTTCTACCATCTGTGGTAGAGTA
This sequence comes from uncultured Thermodesulfobacteriota bacterium, assembly GCA_964501575.1. Lineage (GTDB taxonomy): Bacteria > Desulfobacterota > CAZCTP01 > CAZCTP01 > CAZCTP01 > CAZCTP01. Next base: position 6,568 of record CAZCTP010000007.1, on the reverse strand, counting down.
GAAAAAAGGAAAGGAGGGAGATAATTATTTGTGATATGGAACAAAGATGGAAACATACAGGCAGGATAAAATATACCATCACTGCTGTATTTATTATAATAATTTTTGTTTTTCCAGAAATTTCTCTTGCACAGCAATTAGATTCGCTAAGTCTATCAAATGCTATAAAGATCTCTTTTGAAAACAATAAAGAAATTGCTGCTTTAAAAAAAGAAATCGATAAATCAATAATAGACATACAAATAGCTTCACGGATTTTCCAGGAGAATCCAGAGATTAACAGTGCGCTTAAAAACAGACTCGCATCTGACAATAATATTATAGATTTTGAAGTGTCTCTCAGTCTTCCAATTGAAGTAAGGGGACAAAGGCAATACCGTAAGGAAATAGCTGAGATAAATTTACAAATTGCTAAATTAAGTTTACAGAAAAAGAAAATAGAAATAATTACGGATCTCAAAAAGATATTTAGTGATATTTATATATTAGAAGAAAAGGAGAAGAATCTAAATGAAATATTGCGAATAGAAGAAAATCTTAAGGAATATATAAAAACCAAAGTAAAACATGGGGAACTTTCTCAGGTAGAATTAAATATAGTGATGCTGGAGGTTTCAAACACTGAGGAAGAATTACTAACTCTAAAACAGGAAATATCAGCAAAAAGGAAAGAACTAGAACTTATAATGAATCGTCGGGTTTCTCAGAATACAAAAATTATTTTTGAACCAATAAATCCTTCTAATATTCCAGAAGTTAAAAAAATTACAAGTTACGCAGAGAGAAACAATCCAGATATAAAGATAGCTTCTTTATATGTTAAAAAAGCTTCTGCTAACTTAGACATAATAAAAGCTAATTCCATTCTCCCAAAAGTTATTCCTTCTATTATATTTTCTCGGGAAGATAGAGATAACATATTTGGAATAGGTGTTACAATACCTTTACCTATTCTTAATCGTAAATTGGGAGAAATAAGTGGTGCTCACTCAAAGGAAGAGAAATACATTTTATTGAAGCAAAACATTTGCCAAAAAATTACATTAGATTTAAAGAAAGATTATGAAGCTTTAAACATTATCAATATGAAAAAAAGAATTTATAAGAAAGAAATCCTTTCTGTAACCCAACAAAGTCTGAATAGTATTAAACTTCTCTATCAAAAAGGAGAAATAGGACTCCCAACCTTAGAACGTTTTTGGGATAACTGGGTTAGGACAAAGATTGGATATTTAAATTTACTTCAGAATTATTATCATACATTATTTCGGATAGAGCTTCTTGCAGGAGGTAATCTTGGAGATATCGCCAACAAGACTAAGGATAGGAGGTAAAAGATGGGACAATTAGTTTTATCAATACTTTTGATATTAAATCTTGCCTTCATCACATCCTGTGCTAAAGATAAGGAAAGTAATAGTTCCCCAGTTCACCCAATAGAAATAGGATTAATCAAAACTGTTAGAGTAATTCGGAAGAATTTTATCCAGAAAGTTGCAGGATATGGATATATAAAGCCACTCAGAAAGGCAGATATTGTAGTGTATACTCAAGGGATAATAAAAAATATATGGGTGAAAAATGGAGATAAAGTAAAAAAAGGACAAAGAATCCTCTCAATAGAAGGCTATTATAGAATAAAGGCAAAAGAATCAGGGACTTCTTATGGACTAAACTCAGACAATGATAATATTGTTAAAATAGCCCCAATCTCTGGACGGGTATTACTGTTCTGTAGAAGCGTTGGATCGGCTGTAAATTCGGGTAAAATCGTAGCCTCTATTATTGACTTAAAAAGTCTTTTAGCAGAAGTTGAAGTTTTTGGAGATAAAATTAGCTTTATTAAAGTGGGACAAACCACACTGATTATACACAATCACAATGAAATGGTGGGTAAAGTTGTTTCTATTTCTCCTACAGTTGACCCTAAAACAGGGGGGAAAACTATAGGGATCAGAGTTGGAGCAAGTAAGTCTCCCAACCTGTTCCCAGGTGATTTTGTTAAGGCAGAAATAATCATTAAGAAACACATTAAGTCTGTTGCTATTCCTAAAAGTGCAGTGCTTAATGACAACGGTAAAAAAGTTGTAATAATAAGAACTGAAAAAGGATATAAAAAAATAAATATAATCGTTGGCATAGAAGATAATGAATATATAGAAGTGCTATCCGGCCTAAAGGGAAACGAAGTAGTTATAACTGCAGGTGCTTATGAACTACTCAATAAAAATATTAGAGAGAAAATAAAACTCGAGGATTAAAGAAGTGTTAAAGTATTTATCAGAAAGAATATATCTTACACTAATAATATTGCTTTTGTTTATAATGGGTGGAATCTATACCGCAATTCAACTTTCGGTAGATATATTCCCGAATCTAAATTATCCGCTATTAAATATTATAACCCATTACACAGGAGGTTCTCCCGAAGATATAGAGGTTTTAATTACAAGACCCATAGAGAATCAAATGAGCGCTCTTAATCATGTTCGAAGAATCTCATCGATATCTCGTGAGGGACTCTCTCAGGTTACAGTTGAGTTTGATTGGGGGGTTAGTGTCAGAGATGCTTGGCAGATGGTATCCCAAGCACTCTCTATAGCAGTTGCTGAATTGCCCGAGGGTGCAATCCCTGTTATTGAAAATCTTGGTTCCAGCTTGCAGGAAATAATGGGACTTGGAATAATTCTGACAAGCAAAGAAATTGACCTATCACAACTCAAATATGTTATTCGTAAGAAAATAGCTAATCATCTTAAATCGATCAAAGGAGTTTATAGGGTAGAAATTATTGGCGGAGAGGAAGAGGCTTTTATCATATCCTCTAATATAAAAGCTCTTATGAAATATAAAATTACCCTATCTCAAATTAAAAGCATAATAAATGCTAATAATTTTCAGATTATGGCGAGCTATATTGAAAAGGAATATCAAGACTATGCTGTAAGAGGCGTAGGAAATGTCAGAAACATCGAAGACTTAAAAAATATAGTTATCAAGAAGATTAATGGTATCCCAATTTTTTTAAAGGATGTTGCTTGTATAAAAAAGGGTTATTTGCCCCAAAGATATACAGTTTATATCAATGGAAAGCCGGGTATTGCATTAAGCATATTCAAGAATAAAAACATGAGTACTCTTAAGGTTGCAAAAGCTGTTAGTGAAAGGCTTGGCAAAATAATTAAATTAATTCCAAATGGTGTCCATATTACAAAATACTATGACCAGTCAGAAATTATCCAAGAGGCTATAAGTAATCTTAAACGCGATATATTGGCAGGAGGATTTCTTGTTATCATAGTCCTCCTCATTTTTATAGGAAGGATAAGAGATGCACTGCTTATAGCACTGACTATCCCAATCATTATAATTATCTCTTTCTTTTTATTCCCAATAGAACATTTATCTCTAAATATGATAACTCTTGGGGCCATGGCAGTAGCTGTAGGAATGATAGTTGATGATTCAATAATTGTGCTTGAAAATATCTTAAGACATAGGGAATCAGGAAAACCAATCTTTAAGGCAGTAACTGAGGGAACAAAAGAGATATTAGGTGCAGACGTTTCTGGTACATTAACAACAGTTGTTGCATTTATACCTTTTATTTTTTTATCAGGTTTAGCAGGAAGATTTACCACATCTTTTGGATTAGTTATAGTTACTACTCTATTAGCTTCTTTGATAGTATCTTTATCATTTATACCATTAATGTTAACAAAAGGTGCGGATTACAAACCCTGCAGACCAATTGCAGAAAAAATACTTGATTGGTTTATCAAATTAAACCAAGAAATTTTAAAGAGATTTTTAAATCATAAGAAAGCCATTATTATGTTAATTTTCTTAATTTTTATATTTTCTGCAGGAACCCTTGTATTTTCACCTATATCTTTCCTCCCCCAAGTGGATGAAGGAGCAATTTTACTGGAGTATATCTTACCACCCGGGACTTCACTTAATGAAAGCAACAGAATTGGGGAGATTTTAGAAAATATTGCCTTGCGTGATCAAGACGTAGATACTGTATACCGAAGAACAGGCTCTGAAGCAGGAACTTATCAAGTGGAACCTGTAAATCGTGGAGAACTTGTAATAAAACTTTCCTCAAGGAAATCAAGAAAACGACAGATTTTTGAAATTATCAAAGATTTGAAAAAATTAACAGATCAGATTCCAGGTGTGATAACACTTTACCATCAAGTAACTTCTGAAAAAATAGATGAGAGTCTTTCAGGACTTCCAACAATATTTGGAATAACGATCTATGGAGAAAATTACAACAAGCTTATAAAATATGCAGAGAGAATTGAAGAAGTTGCTAGCCATACTAAGGGAATAGGCAATATTATAAATAATACAAAATACCGCGTACCTGAATTTCGGATTAGAACCATCCCGGATAGAATAAGTCAATATGGACTTTCCTCAAAGGAAATTATGGAAGAATTGATGTTCTATCTTGGCGGAAAAGTAATTTCAACAGTAATTAAAGGAGAAAAAAATATACCCATTTTTTTAAAAGCAGATGAGAATATTAAATCGATCGAGGATATAAAACATTTACCAATAAAAATTGGAAAAAGATATATTCCAATGTCTCAACTAATCCACATTTCAACCTCCTTGGGAGCAGATAAGATAACCCATATTAATCTTCAGAGGGAAGTCACCTTGCCAATGGAGATAGAAGGTTCTATGAGGGGAATTGTTAATCGTCTTAAAACCAAGATTGAGAAGTTGCATTTACCAAAGAATTATTTTGTTGAATTTGGGGGACAGTATCAATTATTTATAGAAATGCTGAAAAAGATTATATTTTTTGGCATTATAAGCATACTTCTGGTTTATTTTATAATGAGCATTCAATTCGGTAATTGTATTCATCCTCTTGCCATTATGATCGAGATACCCTTCTCATTTATAGGAGCATTTCTGGCAATTTCTATTTCAAGACAACCTTTAAATCTATCTTTCTTTATAGGGCTTATCACTCTTATTGGGGTTTCAGTAAATAATGGAATTGTGCTTGTAGATTATATAAATAAAAAAAGAAAGCAGGGGATGGGAAGGAAAGAAGCTATAGAGGAATCTACTCGTATTAGAACACGTCCAATTTTACTAACTGCTTTGACATCAGTCTTAGCACTTTTCCCTATATCTCTTGGAATAGGTATCGGTTCTAAAATTCATCAACCACTTGCGATCTCTGTGATGGGGGGATTGCTGGTAAATACACTTTTAACACTAAATGTATTACCAGTGGTTTATTGTTTTGTTGAAGATTTATTTAAGAAAAATACTAAGAGCGGAGAAGTTTGATTTTGTGAGGAGATAAGAAATGAGCTATTCCGCTTACTTAGATTATAGGAAGTTAAGGTTTAATATTAATCCATACCAGTATTATTCTTAAGGAAATTAGCATTTAATTTTAATTGTAATCCAAATGAAAAAAGTTTATTATTAAGGGTAATCCATAAAATTTAAAGGAGGATAAAAATGCCAGAGTTGCGTTTTAATCTAATAACAAGGGATTGGGTTATCATTGCCACCGAAAGGGCGAAAAGGCCTGAAGACTTTTTAAAAGAGAAGCAGAAGATTAAGAGTAGAGAAAGATTTGTGGAAACATGTCCATTTTGTCCTGGTAATGAAGATAAAACCCCAGCAGAAGTATATAGAATCGGTGACAATAATAAATGGCAGGTTAGAGTTACTCCTAATAAATTCCCTGCACTTGATAGGAAAGGTAAACTGAAAAGAAGGGTTGATGGCATCAAAAGATCAATAACCGGAGCTGGAATACATGAAGTTGTGATAGAATCACCTTTACATAATGCCTGTTTAGCACTTCTTCCATTGGAAGGAATTAGAGATGTTATTATCGCATATAAAGAAAGATATAATACTATTTCTCAAGACTCCAGGGTTAAGCATATTATCACATTCAAAAATCACGGAGAAAGAGCAGGAACATCATTAGAACATCCTCATTCCCAGATTATTGGTACACCAGTTATACCTCCTCAGGTTAGATATAGATTAGATGGAGCTATGAGTTATTATGATGATACTGGAGAATGTGTATTCTGTAAGCTATTAATGGATGAGCTTAATGATAAAATGAGGGTCATATTAGAAAGCAAATTTTTTGTATCATTTATCCCATATGCTGCTCTTTCGTCATTCCATATATGGATATTTCCTAAGAATCATGCATCTTCCTTCGGTTTACTTTCAAATGAAGAAATAGAAGATTTTTCCTATAATCTAAAATATGTTCTATCAAAGCTTTATTATGGATTGGGCGATCCTGACTTCAATTATATAATACGCACCTTTGAAAAGAATGTAGAATATTTCCATTGGTATATTAGTGTAATTCCCAGGCTTTCAATGATTGCTGGATTTGAGTTAGGATCAGGAATGTATATAAACACATCAATCCCTGAAGAAAGTGCAGAATTTATAAGAAGTGTGGAAATACCAGATTTATATTGATTAAGATAAAACATAATGCTAAATCTATAAATAACTGCTCCCATAGATTAATTCTCCAGCTTTCAGGTAT
>CAZCTP010000006.1:44594-66817 GCA_964501575.1 uncultured Thermodesulfobacteriota bacterium | reverse complement strand
GAAGAGTAGATTTTTGTTGACAAATATTTTAAAAGGATTTTAGAATAAAATAATTAGGGCCCATAGCTCAGTTGGTAGAGCCCCCGGCTCATAACCGGATGGTCCCTGGTTCGAGCCCAGGTGGGCCCACCATCTATTTAGGAGGGGGCATTGGAAGAAAATTTGATTTTATTAGAGAAGTTGCAGGATATCGATTTGTTAATAGATGAAATTAACAATAAGAAGGAAAGATATCCCAAGGATATAGAAAAGTTGGATTTAAAACTTGGAGAAGAAAATAAGAAGATAGAGGTAGAAAGGGAAAGGTTAAAGAAGCTTGATAAGGATAGAAGAAGGAAAGAGGGAGAGATACAGATTGAGACCGAGAGAATAAAGAATCTGGAGTCAAAGTTATATGAGGTAAAGACTAATAAGGAGTATGAGTCCATTTTAAAGGAGATCGCTGAAGGTAAAAGGATGAATATGGAGAGAGAAGATGAAATATTAACTATACTAGATGAATCTGATGTGTTAAAAAAGGAGATAGAGGATAAAGAAAAAAATTTTAATTCATTAAAAGAAGAATTTGAGAGGAAAAAAATAGAGTTGAAGGAAGAATTTACTAAAGCAACAAATGAACTGGAAAAGAAAATTAATATCAGAAATGATTTATTAAAAGAAATAGATTCATCTCTTATTAATAAATATAATATTATAAGAGAAAGAAGAGGAGGACTGGCTGTTGTTCCGGTAAAAAATGGTATTTGTCAGGGGTGTCATATAAATATTCCTCCCCAGATGTTCAATGAGATAAGGAAAAATGGTGACATTAAGAATTGTCCCAGTTGTAGTAGATTCTTATACTGGAATGGAAATCAATCAAAATAAAGAATTGATTATATATACTGATGGAGCAGTAAGAGGAAATCCTGGAAAGGCAGGAGTTGGAGTTATCATAAAGGATAAGAATGGAAGGGTTGTAAAAAGGTTAAGGAAGTTTATAGGTAATACTACTAATAATGTAGCTGAATATACAGGTTTGATATTAGCTCTTAATGAGGCAAAGGAGTTAAAAGCTGAAAGCATTACTATCTATTCTGATTCTGAACTTATGGTTAATCAAATAAAGGGTATTTATAGGATAAAGGATAAGAAGCTCAGCATTTTAAAGAAAAAAGTAGATAAACTTCTTAATGTTTTTAAAATAGAAGGGATAAATTTTATCCCTAGGGAGGAAAATAAAGAAGCGGATAAGCTTGCAAATAGTGCAATAGATCTCAAGGTAGATCAGATGGTCGCTGGTATCTAGGACCAGAGGAAAGTCCGAACTCCATAGGGCAGGATGCTGGGTAACACCCAGTGGGGGTAACCCCAAGGAAAGTGCCACAGAAAATATACCGCCTTGAGAAATTTGAGTGTTAATTTTTTTCAAGGTAAGGGTGAAAAGGGGAGGTAAGAGCTCACCGCAGATTAGGTGACTAATCTGGCATGGTAAACCCCATCCGGAGCAAGACCAAATAGGAGAGCATTTGAGGATGGCCCGTCCAAAGCTCTCGGGTAGGTCGCTAAAAGTATTGGGTAACCAATGCTTAAGATAAATGATCATCGCTTAACCCATAAGGGTTAAGGACAGAATTCGGCTTATGATCTACTTTGGGATCTATATAGAAGTTGATAAATTATGGGATATGATAAAGTATTAAATAGGAGACCTCCGGAAATAGTGAGAAAATTAGGAGAGAGAAGCAAAATTTGCCTTTTAAACTCTCATGATATATTTAAGGTTTTAAGAAATAAAAATGTTATTGTAATGGCATGTAATATAAGGATAAAACATGTGGTACCTGGTATAATGAAGGCAGCGGATGAACTTGATGCAGTTGTAGCTTTTGAAATAGCAAAATCTGAAGGAGATGTGGATGGAGGATATACCGGGCAGACTCCTGAAATATTTTTTGAAACTATAATTAATTATGCCGAAGAGAGAAGATTTTATAAACCATTCTTTATACATGGAGATCATATTAAAATTAAGGATTCTACTTATGAATCTATAAACTCTGCTAAGAGGCTGATTGCTGCTGAACTTAAGGCAGGATATACCTCATTTGCCATAGATGCATCATTTAATCTCCTTGAGGACAATATAAAGATAACTACAGAGTTAGCAAGGCCTATTGTGGAGAAAGGGCTTGGTTTGGAAGTTGAGGTTGGAGAGATTAAGTCTGCAGGTCAGGAGGGGAATATTACTACTGTTAATGAAGCATTAACATTTATTTCCTCTTTGGTTAATAATGGTATTAATCCAGATCTACTAGCAATAAATAATGGATCAAAGCATGGGAATTATTTAGATAATGAAGAGATAAATATAGATCTGAATAGGACAAAGGAAATTTATGATGCTATCAGTTCTTATGGGGTTTCAATTGCTCAGCATGGTATTACTGGTACTCCCCTTAATATTGTTGGAAAATTTGCAGATTATGGTATAAGGAAAGGAAATGTTGGGACTCTATGGCAGAATATAGCTCATAAAGGCCTTCCAGAGGATTTGGTGGATAGAATGAAAAAATGGGCTATAAATAATAATAAGGATATAAAGTTTGCAACAAAGGAATTTAAAGAGGAGATAGACAGTATTGGTAGCCTATACAGGGATAGGATAGAAAATATGGCTTATGAGGAAGCGAAGAATTTTATTAAGGCATTTAGAAGTGTAGGTATAGCTTCTTTTGTAATTGAAGAGTTATCGAAATGAGGATTATATCTGGAGATTTAAAAGGAATAAGATTGAAAACATTAAAAGGAAGAGATGTAAGACCCACTCTATCAAGAGTAAGGGAATCAATATTTGATATAATTTATGATTTTCAGGGTAAGGATATTTTAGATTTATTCGCTGGAACGGGGAGTTTAGGGATAGAAGCTTTAAGTAGAGGGGCGAGAAGAGCTGTATTTGTTGAGAAAGATCCTTTATCTATATCTATTATAAAAGAGAACTTAGGAATATGTGGTCTTATATATAGCGCAAAGGTTATTAGAGCATCCTTTGAAAGAGGTATCAAATTACTTGAAAGAAGGGGGGATAAATTCCACATAATATTTTTAGATCCTCCGTATAATAAAGGATATATATCAAAGACTTTAACCCTTTTACATCTCTATGATATATTTTATAAGGATGCTATAATTATTGTTGAACATACTAAAAAAGAAGGTGTTAATAATACATATCCAAATATAAAATTTATAGAGAGTAGAAGATATGGAGATAGTTTAATATCCATATTTAAAGGAGATTCAGTAAATGAAAAAGATAGCTGTGTATCCAGGGTCATTTGATCCTATAACAAATGGTCATATAGACATAATTGAAAGAGGACTTAAGGTATTTGATGAGATTATTGTAGCAGTGGCAATAAATTCGGATAAAAGAGCATTGTTTACTGTAGAAGAAAGGGTGGAAATGGTAAAGATTGCTCTGAAAGGAAGAGATAAGATAAAAGTTGATTCATTTAAAGGATTACTTGTTGATTATATGAATAGATGTAATGGAAATGTAATCATAAAGGGACTTAGAGCCATCTCCGACTTCGAATATGAATTCCAAATGGCTCAGATGAACAGGAAGCTGAATGAGAAAATAGAGACTTTTTTTATGATGACAAGTGAGACATATTCTTATTTAAGTTCAAGGATTGTTAAAGAAATAGCCTCACTCGGTGGATCAGTTAAAAATATAGTCCCTGATATTGTAGAGAGAAGACTTAAAGAAAAATTTAAAAATATAAATTTTGAAGAAAGATATAATATATTAAGAGATGGATATGGATATATTGGCGAGTAGAGTAAAAAAGATAAAGCCGTCGCCAACCCTTTCAATTAGCACAAAGGCAAAGGCTATGAAGAAGGAAGGGATTGATGTTATAAATTTTGGAGCTGGTGAACCTGATTTTGATACTCCAAAGAATATAAAAGACTATGCGATAAAGTCTATAAATGAGGGGTTCACTAAGTATACGCCTGTTGGTGGTATAGATGAATTAAAGGAAGCTATTATAAGAAAGCTCGAGAGAGAAAATGGTGTTGTATATGATAAAGGGGAAATAATCACATCATGTGGGGGGAAACACTCACTCTATAACATTGCCCAGGCTATATTTGAAGATGGGGATGAAGTAATAATTCAGTCTCCCTACTGGGTCTCATATATTGATATAGTCACTCTCTCAGGTGCAACCCCGATTGTAATAAATACATATGAAAGCGAAGGATTTAAAATAGATCCATCTCGACTCAAAGGAGCTATAACGAGTAGGACAAAAGCTATTATAATAAATAATCCATCAAATCCTACTGGTTCAGTCTATAGCAGAGAAGAATTAAAAGAATTTGTCAATTTAGCTCTTGAAAGAAATATTACTATAATTTCGGATGAGATATATGAAAAGATTATATATGATAATTTTCAATTTGTAAGTATACCATCTTTTGGGAATGAAGTGAAAAATATAACCCTCCTTGTAAACGGAGTATCTAAGAGTTATTCAATGACAGGATGGAGAATAGGGTATACTGCTGGCCCAAAATATATAATATCAGCAATGGAAAAGATTCAGAGCCAAAGTACATCAAATCCTGCGTCTATATCTCAAAAAGCAAGTGTTGAGGCGTTAAATGGCCCTCAGGATATGGTTTCCTTTATGGTGAAAGAGTTTGATAATAGAAGGAAATATATTGTAGAAAGATTAAATTCTATGAAGATGGTATCATGTTATAAACCAGTGGGTGCCTTTTATGTATTTCCAAACTTTTCAAAGTATTATAAAAAGGGATATAAAGGGATATCCATTGACAATTCTATAAGGTTTGCAGAGTTGCTTTTAGAAGAAGCAAAGGTAGCTGTGGTTCCAGGAGCTGCCTTTGGTTCTGATGATCATATTCGTATTTCTTACGCCACCTCAATGGATAATATAAAAAAGGGTTTGGATAGAATAGAAGAGTTTTTATCTAATTTAGTCTAAATTTTCTATCTTAGTTATATAGATTCTTGGCATAATTTTTGCATATATAAAATCATAGAAATATATTAAAATAATAGATAAAAATGGAAATAGAAAATAATCTTATAAATAATATAATATATTGCAAGAAGATTGTAGATAATATTGAAGATGGGATTCTTATTATTAATAGAGATTATATTATAGAGGGATTTAATTCAGCAATAATAAATCTAACAAAGAGGAAAGAAAAAGAAATAATTGGAAGACCATGCTATGAGATTACCCATAATTCTCAGTCTCCATGTAGTGACGATTTCCATCAATGTCCGGTTAAATATGTACTGGAAAAGGAAGGAACATTTAGGATAGTCCATACCCATATAGCTAAAAATGGGGAGGAGAGATACCATGAAATAGTAGCAACTCCATTTAGAGATGAAAAGGGAGAATTAAAGATTATTGAGACTATCAGGGATGTCACAGAAAAGGTAAAAATAGAAAAGAGATTAGAGGGACTACTCAAGGATCTGGAAAATAGAGTTGAAGAAAAGACAAGAGAGCTTTTAAAGAGTGAAAGATTAGCGATTATTGGGAAAATCGCAATGGAAATGGCTCATGAGATAAACAATCCCTTAGGTATAATAAAAAATTATCTTAGAATATCTATGGATAGAACTGGGGATTTGGATATAAATAAAAGAAATCTAGTTATTATAAATGAAGAAATAGAGAGAATAGAAAGAATATTGAGAGAGTTTACAACATTCCATCAAATAGGAGTGACATCCAAGGGTGAGCCTGTCAATATAAATAATGTAATAAATGAGATTATTAATATACTTGAAGATTCACTGTTAAAAAAGGGTATAAGAATTATAAGGGATTTAAAGGAGGATATTCCTTTACTATCTGTTTCATCAGATAGAATAAAGCAGGTTATAATAAATATTATAAAGAATGCAGAAGAGTCAATGGAAAATGGTGGAGTTCTTAAGATAGAGACGGATAAAAAAGGTAAGATGGTGGAATTAAAAATATCAGATACAGGGATCGGAATAGCTCCAAATGATATTAAAAATATATTTGAGCCATTCTTTACAAAGAAGAGAGAAAAAGGGTTAGGAATAGGTCTATTTCTATCATATGCTATAATTAAGAGTTATAATGGAAACATTGATGTAGAAAGCAGGTTGAGTGAAGGGACAACCTTCATAATAACTCTCCCGATATGTTAAGAATAAAGCTTTTTATATTCCTAATAGTACTGATTTTTATTACAACAACCTCCTCTGGTTTTATAGCTTTAAAGCTTTTTAATGATATATTAAGAGATGATCTTATTAAAGAAGCTATTGGAGTATCTGAGAACATATCTAATTTAGCAATTGATCCTATTTTAAGAGATAGTGAAGTAGATTTATATATGATTCTTAAAGAATTTGTTAAGAAAGGAAGTTACGACAATATATTATTGTATGCTATGGTATTAAAAAATGATGGTAAGATACTTGCTTCTTCGGATCCCGATAGATATAGATTAGGTAGTAAGATAAATGGGGATATACTTAGAGTATCCAATTCTCCTATCATATTAGATAAAGAATCTATCATGGAGATAGGATACCCTATAAGGATTGATACCGAAAGAATAGGTATGCTATATATTGGAGTAACCAAAATATATCTGATGAAAGTTATTAAAAAGCTTAAATTCTCTATATTTTTAACAATCTTTATCGTAAATAGTATAGGAATATTTTTATTATCTGTTATTATGAAGAAATTAAGTCCTTTAAAAGATATTATTTATAATATCAGATCTATTGAAGAGGAAAAGTATGATAGCCTGGTGGATATAGAAGCAGGGGATGAAATCGAGGAAATAGCTTCAGGATTAAAAAGAATTGCTACTAAAGAAAAAGAGTTTCTTGAAGAGAAAAAGAAGGCCGAACTAATAATGGAGAAAGAGACAGAGGAATTAAGGAAACTCAAAGAAGAGATTATTCATAAAGAGAGGCTTGCAGCAGTTGGGAAATTAATAGGTGACCTTTCGCATGAAATAAATAATCCTCTTGGAATAATTAAGAATTATATAACTCTAATGATGAAGAAGGGGCATAATGGTGATATAAAAATTATCAATGAAGAAATTAACAGAATTTCAGCTATAGTTAGAGAGCTTATGAATCTTTATCAATTACCAATTGGGGAAATAGAACCTGTAGATATAAATTTAATCATTAATGATTTATTAAAAATTATTGAAAAGCAGTTAACTGGAAGAAATATAAAAATTGATGTCAAGTTAGAGGACACCATTCCTAAAGTTGTTATCTCTCACGCCCATATAAAGCAGGTAATATTAAATATGATAAAGAATGCAGAAAGTTCTATGCCGGGGGGTGGAATCTTAAGGATTAAGACATTAAAAAGGAAGAATGAGATAGAGATACATATATCTGATACTGGGCATGGGATAAAGAAAGAGGATATAGAACAGATATTTGATCCATTAAAAAGTGGGTTAGAGCTATCTATAGTATATAGATTAATCAGGGAATATAATGGAAATATAAGGGTAGAGAGTGAGTTGGGAAGGGGATCAACCTTTAAGGTGATTATACCATGTCAAATATAATAATTATAGATGACGAAGAGAGGTTGGGAGAAAGTCTAAAGACTCTTTTAATAAGTGATGGATATAGTGTTACCTTTGTAACAAGAGGAGAAGATGGAATAGACATGATAAAGAATGGTAGATATAATATATTGATAACAGATATATTAATGCCAGGAATGGATGGATTTGAGGTAATAAAAAGGGTAAAAGAGATAAATCCATCTATATTAATAATAGTTATAACAGGATATGCTTCAATGGATTCTGCTGTTAGAGCATTAAAAGAGGGAGCATATGACTATATTATAAAGCCATTCGATTACGATCTAATTCTCAATTCTGTTAAGAGAGCTGTAGAAAGGATAAAATTAGAGGAAAAGATTAAAGAGGAGGAGAATAGACTTAGGGAGTATGCAAAAGAACTTAAAAATAAGAATAAGCTTCTCTTAGAACTTTCTAACAAAGATGAGTTAACAGGTGTGTATAATCATAGGTATTTTGTCAATAAGTTAAAGGAAGAGTTCAATAGAGCAACGAGGTATAATTTGCCATTGACATGTGTAATGATAGATATTGATGATTTTAAGAATATAAATGATCTTTATGGACATCCTACCGGAGATAAAGTGCTGAAGAAATTGGGAGAGCTTTTAAAAGACTCTATCAGAGATGTGGATATTGTTGCAAGATATGGGGGAGAAGAGTTTGTTCTTATTCTTCCATTAACAGATTCTGAAAATGGGATTAGGATGGCTGAAAGATGCAGAAATAGCATAGAAAATAATGATTTCGGGGTGGGAAATAGGGTTATAAAGATCACTATTAGCTTAGGTGTAGCTACATATTATAATGATAATATGGAGAATGAAAATATACTTATTGGTAAAGCTGATAAAGCTTTATATGTAGCAAAAAGAAAAGGCAAAAATAGAGTTGAATCTTTACCTAATTAAATAGAGTTGAAATAATCTATTAGAATATCCCTATGGTCAAATACTATAGGTTCTGGGAGATTATTAAAAGAAAATATTCCTATTTCTTTAGCATCATCCTCTGCCCTTGGGATTCCTATCCCCTTCGCAATATAGACTACAGTTATTGTATGATGTCTTGGGTCTCTATTTGGGTCGGAATAAGCATGAAACTGCCTTTTTAGAGTAATGTCAAGAGAGGTTTCCTCCTTCGCTTCTCTTATAGCAGCGTTCTCTAATGACTCTCCATAATCTACAAATCCACCTGGCAAAGCCCATCCAATTGGTGGATTTTTCCTCTTTATTAAAATGATTCCGTTATTAAACTCTATTATTATATCAACAGTTGGTAAGGGATTTCTTAAAGGAAGCTCTTTATTGCAATAGGGACACTTCATTAGTCTAATAATAACATAAAATTACTAAATGTTGTATATAATTTTTTTATATATACCACCTTATTGTATTTCCCTCTTTACAAATTATATATATTCTGATATTTACTCATAATATGAGGTTAAAGTCTCTTGAGATAATGGGATTTAAATCATTTTTTGATAAAATTGTAATAGGTTTTCCCCCAGGGGTTACAGCTATTGTTGGACCTAACGGATGTGGCAAAAGCAATATTGTAGATGCTATAAGATGGGTAATAGGGGAACAGAGAATAAAGTCTTTAAGAGGGAGAAGATTTGAAGATCTTATATTCAATGGGCATAAATCCCTGGGTATGGCAGAAGTATCTCTGACACTTTCTAATGAAAGTGGTGCAATTCTTCCTCAATATTCATCATTAACGGAAATAATGATAACAAGAAAGCTATACAGGAATGGAGAGAATGAATATTATATAAATAAAATTCCTTCAAGACATATAGATATTATGGAACTATTTGGAATAAGTAGACGGAGCTATTTCGTAGTTGAACAGGGTGGAGTTGAAATAATTCTCAATATGAATCCTATAGAAAAAAGGATATTTATAGAAGATATATCTCAGATATCAAGATATAAAAAGAGGAAGGTTGCTGCTTTGAGGAAGATAGATTCAACAAGAGAGAATTTAATAAGGGTAAAGGATATAGCTGGTGAAATAAAAAGGCAACTTAATTCCCTTGAAACTCAGGCAAAAGTTGGAGAGGAATATAAAGCAATAATGAATGATATAAAGAATTTAGAGATTAGAATAGCATCTGAGGAGATGAAAGATTTAATTGATAAATGTAATAAGAGTAAAAGATTATTAGCAAATTTAATGGATAGAGAGATAGAATTGGATAAACTAAGGATTAAGAGTTCTAAATATATTGAAGAGATAAAGTTAAATATTGAAAGCTATGAGAGGAAAATGGATTTATTGAATAAAGAGATTACGGAGGTCAATTCCCTTATAAATGCTGTAGATAAAGAGATTGAGAAGAAAGATATGGAGATTAAGAACCTTTATATAAGGAATAAAGAGTATTCAGAAGAGCTTATAGAAGTGGATACCGAGATAAACAATATTTATAGTAAGTTAGATAAGGTAGATAATATAAAAGGTGATTTATTAAGCAAGATTAATAAGGTTAAGAAGAATTTAGATATAAAAGGCAATGAGTTAAAGGAGATAAAAAAGAGCTATGAAGTCATGGAAAAGATGCTTGAGGAAAGAAGAATATCCACTATAGATATATTGACAAGGATTTCTGGTGAAAAGAGTTCTATTAAAAATATTAAAAAGAGAAGAGATAAAATATTTGAAAAGGTTAAGATATCCAAGAAGGAAATAGATAATATATCATTCAGATTAAGGGAGA
Organism: uncultured Thermodesulfobacteriota bacterium; assembly: GCA_964501575.1. GTDB lineage: Bacteria > Desulfobacterota > CAZCTP01 > CAZCTP01 > CAZCTP01 > CAZCTP01. Next base: position 56,439 of record CAZCTP010000006.1, on the reverse strand, counting down.
TAGGTAAAGAAATATTTAAAGTTAACGAGAATTTGAAAAATAAAGAGAATAATGTAAAAGTCACTAAAAAGGAGATCGAAGAGAATGAGTCCATAGTAAAAAGCTTAAAGGAATTATTAGATGATAAAAAGAGAAGGATGGAAGAACTTAGAGATAATTACAATATTTATAAATCTCGTCTAAATTCCCTTATTGAGATTTACGAGGATAAAAAGGATGGAGTATTTCCCAGTTATAAATTATTAGAAGATATATTTGAGGTATCAGATGGGTATGAGATACCACTTGAAGCTATACTTGAAGAGAGGTTAAAATATATAATAGTTAAAGATGCCAAGGAAGCTGTTAGAGTTATTGAGAATGTTGATAATTTGGGAGAGAATAGGGTTACAGCTATTCCTATAAAGCTAAGGGGTATCAGTTCCTGTATGAATTGGTACTATGAAGGTGAGCCGTTACTTAAATATATAAATGTATCTGAAGAATATAGAGATATAGCGGAATATCTTTTAGGAGATGTGATAATTGTTAAAGACATAAAAAAGGGGATAGAGATATGGAATAGGGAAGATTTTGAAGGAAGAATTGTAACATTGGGGGGTGATATATTATACCCTTCTGGAATAATGTCAGGAGGGATAAACCACGGAATATTTCAGAAAAAGAAGGAGATTAAAGATTTAAAAGAGCTGATAAGAAACATTGAGAATGAAACCGCAATTACTAAAGAGGAAGAAGAGAATATTATTAGTGAACTTTCAGCTATAGAATATAAATTAAAGGATTTAAATGCTGTTCTTAACAAGGAAGAAGAAGAGATTAATGCGCTCGATAAAAGTATATTTAAATTAAACGAAGAGAAAAAGAACTACCTTAATAAGAAAGATATATTATCAATAGAAATAGATGAAATGGAGTCAGAAGTTAAGGATATGGATAAAGAGCTCATAGAGCTTAATTCGAGAATAGAAGAAATGGGGGAAAGGAAATTAAGGTTAGAGAAAGAGATTGAGGGAGTTAAAGAGGAGATAAATAATAAAAAGATAATATTGGATAAGTTGAATAGAGATTTATTATCCCTTAATGGAGATATAAGATCCCTTACAGAGAGGTATAATAATATAGACATAAATAAGGAAGAACTTATTAGTAGAAAAGATTTATTATCTCATAAGAGTCTTGAGATAAAGGGGAATATAGGTAAAAATGATAAAAAGATTAAGGAACTAAATGAGCTATTAATAAACAAGAAAAGAGAACTTAAATCTCTTATAGAGTCAGAAAGTAGCCTGAAGAAACTATTGTCAAAGGAGAGGGAAGAATGGAATAGGTTATCTACATCCTTAAAAGATGAGGAGAAGGTAAAGATCAGGATTGATGAAGAGATGAGAAGATTGAAAGATAGAATAAGTGAAGAGAATATGAAGATATCTCAATATAGTATTAAGCTAAAAAATATTAAAGATAATATAATTGAAAAATATGGTATAGATGATATTATGGATATAGAAGAAGAAATCACTAAAGAGGATAGAGGTAGATTAAATGAACTAAAGGAAAAGATAAAATCCTTTGGAGATATTAATCTAAAAGCTATTGATGATTACAGAGAACTAAAAGATAGATATGAATTCCTTATGAAGCAGAAAGAGGATTTGGATGAGTCTTTAACTTCTCTTCGTAGAATTATCCAAAAGATAAATAGAACAACAAAAGACCTATTCTTGAATACTTTCTCTGAGGTTAATAATAGATTTAAAGAATTATTTTCCAGATTCTTTGAAGGTGGCAAGGGCTCTTTAATTTTGACCGATGAAAGTAATATACCGGAGAGCGGTATAGATATGGTAATAGAACTGCCTGGGAAGAGAGTCAAATATATAAACCAATTATCAGGGGGGGAAAGGTCTCTTACTGCTATTGCTTTTATATTCTCATTATTTCTTGTAAGACCATCTCCATTCTTCATTCTTGATGAAGTTGATTCACATTTGGATGATGTAAATATTGAGCGTTTTAAAGAGGTTGTTAAAGAAATGAAGGATAAATTCCAATTTATAGTTGTAACTCATAATAAGAAAACAATGGAGATAGCAGATACCCTATATGGTGTAACAATGGAAGGGGCGGGGCTCTCAAAACTCGTATCGGTTAAATTAACGTGTTAAAGAAATTAAAAGAAGGATTTAAAAAAAGTAGAAATTTTATAACAAATGGAATTGAAAATCTGTTTTCTGGAAAGAAGATAGAGCAGAGCACATATGAGCAACTGGAAGAACTTCTTATATCAGCAGATTTCGGGGTTAATATTACATCAAGATTAATAGAGGGTGTAGAGAAAAAAATAAAAAGGATTGGTTCTAATACTCCAGAATCAGTAAAAACCTGTTTAAAAGAGGAGATATTAGATATATTATCTATTAAAGAGAGGCCACTAAATATAGTAAATGGCCTTTCTGTTATAATGGTTATAGGAGTAAATGGGGTTGGTAAGACTACTACTATAGGGAAATTGGCATTCAGATTTAAGAATATGGGGAAAAAAGTTATTTTGTCTGCTGCTGATACATTTAGGGCAGCTGCTATTGAGCAGTTAATTATATTGGGTGATAGGATAGGGGTTCCAGTGATAAAACAGAGTGCAGGGTCTGATCCAGCAGCAGTAGTATTTGATTCACTACATGCATCTTTATCAAGAGGGGCTGATATATTGATTATTGATACAGCAGGTAGATTACATACAAAGATTAATCTTATGGAGGAGTTAAAGAAGATAAACAGGGTTATTAAGAGAGAAATTTCCGATGCTCCCCATGAGATATTCCTTATATTAGATGCTACAACCGGCCAGAATGCTATATTCCAGGCTTCTATGTTTAACGAAGCATTGGGAGTCACAGGTATAATTCTTGCGAAGATGGATGGTACATCAAAAGGAGGAATTGTTGTGGATATAGTTAATAGACTAAATATCCCTGTGAGATATATTGGTATAGGGGAGGGGATAGAAGATTTAGTAGATTTTAATCAAAAAGATTTCTTAGATGCTATTTTTGATTGATTTTTATTAAAATAAGGAGGAGGGAGTATGTCTGTAAATAAAGTTATATTAATAGGTAGATTGGGGGCTGACCCAGAGGTTAGATATACAGCTAATGGTATGGCTGTTGCAAACTTCAATTTAGCTACAAATGAAGTATTTGTAGATAAGGATGGTAATAGACAGGAAAGAACAGATTGGCATAGGATTGTAGCATGGGGTAAACTTGGCGAGAGGTGTGGGGAATATCTATCAAAAGGGAAACAGGTGTATATTGAAGGTTCTCTGAGAACTCGTTCATGGGAAGATAAAAATGGAAACAAAAGATGGATAACCGAGGTAAATCTTAAGAATATGGTTATGCTTGGTAGCCCTGGCAATAAAGAGGGTACTTTAGATCAGAAAGAGCTTCCTGAAAATATAGAACAGGATGTAGGATTTGAAGATGATATACCATTCTAATGGTATAGATATTTTGGAGGTTGGAAGATTAGAGAGGGCTGTTTTAAAAAATGGATATAGATTGCTAAGAAGGATTTTTAGAGATAATGAGATAAATTATTGTGCAAGGAAGATTAATAAATATCAACATTTAGCAGCGCGATTTGCTGCTAAAGAGGCTTTCTTTAAAGCCTTGAAGACTAATAAGATAAGATGGAAGGATGTAGAGATATATAATAAGGATTGGGGGGAACCTTATATAAGACTTCATGGCACTTATTCCTCATTGGTAAAAGAGGAGGATATATCTGTATCCCTTTCCCATTCAAAGGGTTATGCTATAGCAGTTGTTACTATTCTAAGACGTTGATAGAATAGTTGTTACTATCAACGAATTCTCCGATGATCTGTGCATCTATTCCCTTTGATATAAGGTTTGATAGAAGGCTATTAGCTCTATCTCTATGTATAGCTATAATTAGTCCTCCTGATGTCTGAGGATCATACAATATTATCTGCATATCCTGAGATATATTTGAATCCCAAATAACATTATTAGATAAATAATTCTTATTTGAATATGCCCCCCCTGGGGCTATACCTTCACTAACAAGTGGGAGAGTTCCCTCTATTACAGGAATTTTTGATACATATATATTTGCTCCAACTTTACTTGCGGATGTCATTTCATATAGATGTCCCAACAGTCCAAATCCTGTTACATCTGTACAGGCAGATGCTTTATATTCAACCATTGATTCGGATGCTTCTTTATTCAACTTAACCATAATGTTAATAACATTATCTATAATCTCCTTTTCTACAAGTTTTCCCTTTATACCTGTTGTTATAATTCCGATCCCTAATGGCTTTGTGAGGATGATAAGATCTTTAGGCTTTGCTCCTGAATTCGTTATTACATTATTAGGATTTATAATCCCTGTAACAGAGAGTCCATATTTTGGTTCAGGATCATCGATTGTATGCCCTCCAACTATATTAACCCCTGCTTCTTTTGCCTTGTCATATCCTCCCTTAAGTATCTTTGAAAGGATATCAAGTGGAAGAGATTTTGACGGAAATCCAACTAAGTTAAGTGCTATAATAGGTTTTGCGCCCATGGCATATATATCACTTAAAGAGTTCGCAACTGTTATAGCTCCAAACCAATATGGATCATCAACTATGGGGGCAAAATAGTCAACAGTTTGAACAATAGCTAAATCATCTCTCAATTTATATACTGCAGCATCATCAGATGTTGATATACCTACAAGTAGTTCGGGATCATCAACTATTGAAATCTCTTTCAATACCTCTTTTAGGTCCGCCGGACCTATTTTACATGCTCAACCAGCACCATGACTTAAAGAAGTAAGCCTAATTATATCTTCCATTATATATCCTCCTTTATAAATAATATCATATATTTAATATATCCTTCAATATTTTTAAGCTAACAATGCCTATCAATATAGCAAGAGAAATCCTCAATAACTTTGGTTGTGTCTTCCTACTTACAAATCCTCCAAGCTGTGTTCCAGGAATTAATCCAATAATAAGGGAAATAGCTAAATATAGGGGTATCTGACCCGTAATTAGCTTTCCCAAAAATCCAGCTATAGAAGAAAAGATAATAATTGCTAAATTGCTCCCCAATGCTATTCTTGTGGGAATTTTTAACACATATATCATAAAGGGGATGAGTATAAAAGAACCACCCTGACCGATCATTCCACATAAGGAACCTATTATTGAGGATATTATGAGTGCTGTATATATATTAAAATTGATATCTCCAGAGGTTAAATCTTCTTTGCCATTTTTTATTGTTAAAATCATAAAAAACAGAGCCAACAAGGCTAAACATGCAAATATTCCTAAGATGAGATTATCTGAAAGATAGCTTGATATAGAGGCTCCCAATAGGGATGAAAAAAATAGAGGTATACCTATCCATAGGACAAGTCTTATATTTACAGAATTAAATCTTTTATGGGCAAATGCCCCGAACAATCCACCAAAAAGCCCCTGGGTTATAGTTATACCAGTGATAGATTTAACACCAATACTTCCTACCCCCATTGCAGGAGGAATATAAAGGAGAAGAGGGGTCATTAAAATACCTCCTCCTATTCCTAACCATCCTGAAATAAATCCACCTATTATACCCATAATAAATATAATTGATATCATGTTATTGATAATTTCAATAATAAAATCTTTTATTATTGATTATATCTATATAATATTAATAAGTCAAGCTTTTTATTAGCAATCCTTCTGAGTATAGAATTCCCTATATATGAAAGAGTGGTAGATTATAAAGATGGAGACTAAACATATATTCTTTGTCTGTATAAATGAGTGGGTTTTTTAACCCGGGGAAAAATCTCCCCAAAAAATTAGGAATTATATTTCCTTAGTCTTTCTACAATTCTATCGATTATGTAATCAGGAGTGGATGCCCCTGCGGTTATACCAACTTTTTTAATTCCTTTTAAAATATCTTCATTTATTTCAGTATAGTCTTCTACATGTAATGTATTAACAATCTCACTACATATAGAAGTTAATCTTTTTGTGTTTCCACTATTCTTGCCACCAATAACTATCATAAGGTCAACCTCTTTAGCAAGTTTAATTGCAGATTCTTGACGTCTTAGGGTAGCAGAACAGATGGTATTATATATCCTGATCTCATTCCCCTTAAGTAATATCTCGCTTATAATCTCTCTAAATTTTCTAATACTCTGGGTTGTCTGAACTACAATTCCTATTTTTTTAAGATAAGGTAGATTCTTGGACTCATAAATATTCTCTATAACTATTCCTTTATTATCTATATTTGCCTGAATTCCTTTAATTTCTGGATGTTCCTTTTCTCCTATAATTACAAGATTATAATTCTCTTTAATTAATTTTTTAGCAATTTCTTGAACCCTTTTTACAAAAGGGCAGGTTCCATCTATTACCTTTAGTCCTTTCTCTTTGCATTTTTTGATTATTTTAGGATCAATTCCATGAGTCCTTATTACAACTATTCCGTGATCTATTCCTTTAATATCTGATACTGGTATGACATTAAATCTTTTTTTAAGATCATCAACCACAATGGGATTATGTATAATAGGTCCTATAGTATATACTATTTCATTATCCTTTTCTGCTATTTCCTTTACTTCTTTTAGCGCATTATCAACACCAAAACATGTACCTAAATACTTCGCTTTTTTTATTTCAAACATTATCTATTTGCTTCCCATACCATATGCCCAAGTTCTGGAAGAATAAGCTTCTCCATAGCCAGTCTTACAGCATTTTCTGAGCCAGGTATAGATATTATTACTTTCCCATTACAAATCCCTGCTATAGATCTACTCATAATTGCTGGTGTTCCTATTTCTTTAAAGCTTAAATACCTGAATATTTCTCCGAATCCATCAATTCTTTTCTCTAATAAAGATTTAACAACTTCATAGGTTCTGTCTCTTTTAGATATACCTGTTCCCCCATTTAGTATAATAGCCTGGATATTTTTTATATTAATTATTTTTTCCAGATATTCTTTAATATCTCTGGGCTCATCTTTAATTATTTTATAATCTACTATCTCATGTGACTCATTCTTCAAAAAGTTTTTAATAATATTCCCGCTCTTATCCGATTTTTCATTCCTTGTGTCACTTATAGTAATTACAACACAGCTTACCTTCTTAAGAGATTTTTCTTTATGCTCTTTAAATCCCATATTAATAACATATTAGTAAAAAATATACCCCTGGCTTTTAATATCCAGGGATATATTTAAGGAATACATTACTAATAATCTACTGCGATCAATTTTTTAATTTCTGGTATTTCCTGTTTTAATGTTCTTTCAACTCCAAATTGAAGAGTCATCATAGAACTGGGGCATCCAGCACAGGCTCCCCTTAATCTGACTCTAACGATACCATCATCGGTTACGTCTACAAGCTCGATATTCCCACCATCAGCCTGTAAAGATGGCCTTATCTTCTCTAAAACCTTTTCTACCTTTTCCCTCACGATTTTTCACCCCCTTTTCTGTATGTTTACTTCTTCAACTTCGAAGAATTTCTATCCATAAAGTTTTTTAGTGTTCTATTATCCATTATCAAGGGATCTATTATTTCACCACACTGAACACATCTCCATCCATAGAATCTATCGAAATTACTCAAAAATTTTTCATAGGCCATAATACCTTTACATCTTGGGCATCTCATAGCTATCATCTCCTTTTTTAGTTAAAATGTCTACTATTTTTTTCCTACCTAAAAAATTTCTTAATACATCATTGACTTCACTCCAAATAGAGTGCATATTGCAGGAGGAACGCCTTTCACACGAACTTTCATCTTCTAAACACTTGCTTATTACAATAGGCCCCTCAATAGCCTCGACAATATCTAAAAAGGTTATGTCAGAAGGAGATTTACCTAACAGATAACCTCCCTGGAAACCCTGGTGGGACTTTACTATTCCATTTTTTACTAAAACAGGGAGTATCTTCGCTAAAAATTTTTTGGGAATATCCTGTGATATAGATATTTCTTCAAGTCTAAATATTTTCTCCTTTGGTTTAGAAGAAAGGTATAATATAGCTCTTAGTGCATAGTCACATCCTTTACTTATGTGCATATTCTATTTCCTCCTTTAATATGACTAACATGACCTTTTTTATCAAATATATCAGTATATAATTATTTTGTCAAGAAAATTTTTTGAGATTACTAAAAAGTCCAATTTTGTCACCCTGGACTTGATTCAAGGTCTCATAATCCGTTGAAATACTTAGATGTTGAAATGAATTCAGCATGACATTTTAGCGGATTTAAGAGATTTTCAGCAATCTCTTTTTGATATTACCTAAAATAGTGATTTGGTATTTCCATTTATTATAATCCATTTGGGTTGCACCAGAGTATTTCTTGTGATAATCTAATACAGAATTTAGGATGTAATTTAAAATTAAATAATTCTAAAAGACCCTAAAATATATAGTATAAATAGATTAATAATATATTTTAATATCTAAAGCATTTAGAGATAGTTTATTAGAAGAGAAGCGTAATAGATAATGCTAATTCCTTTTAAGATTATTCTGATTTTGTTAATTATCTATCTTCCAGGATATATATTTCAATCCTTATTCTTTTTGTTAAGGAATAAAAAAGATAATGATATATGGGAACTGGAGGATATTATATTTCTTAGAATCTTAATTGGATTCTCTTTTTTAACACTTATAGGACTTTTATTAATCTTTGCAGGTCTATTTACTCCAATCATATTAATAATAGTCTTTTCTATTTCCATAGTGGGCTTTATTCTAACTCGATATCTTTTAGCCAAAAGAGGTAAGTATACTCAAGTCACAATCTCTAAGCATCAGTTAGGAACTTTATTCATATTGATTATTGCATTTATTATATGGTCGAAACCTTCAGAATATATCTTTGGAGGATGGGACCCAGGTGTATATATTAATTATGGAGTATTGATAGCAAAATCTGGGTCAGTGAATTGGCATAATAAGACAATAACTCTAATCCCTTCAGAACGACAGGCACCATTTTATCATTTAAGGAATAGAATGAGACAATTATTCCCTGGCTTTATACTTTCTAATCCCAAAACAGGTAAATTCATCCCATACTTTATGCCTACCTATCCTCTATGGATTGCAATCTTCTATATGATCTTTAACACAGAAGGTACTTTTTATACCACTGTTTTTATCTCTTTGCTCGGGCTTCTGGCTTTATATTCTATAGGGAAAATTACTTTTGGAAAAGCCGGGGCTTTTATTATCGCTATATTAGCAATTTTCAATGTAGGGATGCTATGGTTTAGTGGATTTCCAAATTCTGAGTCATTATCTCGATTATTCTTGCTTGGTTCTATATATGCATTTATTTTATGGGCCAGAAGGGAAAAACCTGTATTATTTTGGGGTGGACTTGGTTCTATTTGTCTCTATTTAGCATTTTCAGTTAAATACACGCCATTCATTCTTCTACCAGCATTTCTCCTGTATTTCTTTATCTCTCCTATTCATATCTCCTTCTTTAGAAGGCTGATCTGGTCTGTAATAATATTTGGAATAGCTGCGGCCTCCTGGTTTAGCCATGCAGAAATAATACCTCATCATACTCAACTCAATTTCTATGTTCTTTTGCATATCTTTACGAAATTGCAAGTGGGGGTTCTATCTTATCCTTACAAATCTGTCTTTTTGAGTGCTTTTATTATCGGTGTAGTTATAATATGGTGGAATAGTAAGAGTAAAGAGAAAATGGAGACTATTCTATCAATAATTATCACATTAATTATTACTCTTATTATATTTCTACAGCTTAGTAACGCAATTAAAGAAGTCTCTCTTATTCAAAAACATTCACCTTCTAAGGAAATAGTATGGTATATATCTTGGCCAGGACTTATAATTGGTTTCTTGGGATTATGGTTTTTTGCTCTAAAAGGGGAAAAAGGAATAAAAAGCCTTCTTATCCTTATATTTTCTTCCCAGTTAATTATGTTTACTATCAATCCTATGGTTGAGTCTTTCCATTTCTGGGCAGGAAGGAGATTAGTAGAGATAATTATTCCCTTTATACTAATATTTATTGGATACTTAATTGCATCGGTATATGGAGAAGGGGTATGGAGAAAATCTATAGGGAGGGTGTTAATACTCATCATAATTATCCCTATGCTTTATTCGATCAAACCGATACTATTTCATAATGATTATTCTGGTGCAAAAGATTTTGTGAAAAAGATTTCTAAAATGGTTCCAGAAAAAGGTGTTGTAGTTACTGGTGGAGGATGGTGGAAGCTTGCTACCCCACTTAATATGATTTATGGTATAAATTCTTTACAATTTTCTGATCCTGATGAGATTAAGACAGATATACTATTAAAAAATTTCCGTTCTCTGTTAAAGATGGGAATACCAGTCTATTATATAACAGATATATCGATTACACCCGGAGTTGCTGATAAAGTTGAGTTTAAACTATTAAAGCATTTGGTTTACGAAACAAAGGTATTTAAACAGACTAAGGGTAGTTTGCCTCGGAGCAGAAATTTATTCCATGCTGGTCTATATCTTTATAAGATTATTCAATATAAATCTGATAGAAATAGGAAGATGAATAATATATATGTAGATATTGGGAAAAATCCCTTTGGATTGGAGGGATTTTCAACTCCAAGAAGTTTCAAATACCCAAGTAGCTTCTTCAGATGGACAGGGAGCTATGCTACACTGGAAATAAATACATGTAACTGGTCTTCTTTAGAGCAAATTACTATATTTGGAGCAAGCCGTCGTCCTAAGGGTGTTCCCAATGCTGAGGTTAAGCTTTATATCAATGAATACCATATTGCCTCTTTTGAAATCCCCCGAGATAAAGACTTTACTTCTTATAACTTTACTATTGATTCCCTCCCTTTAGGTCCTGTAACCAAAATATATCTAAAAACTTCAACTTGGTTGCCAAAGGATATATTAAAATCTCAGGATAATAGGGAGTTAGGGGTACAAATAGAGTATATCCGTTTAAAAGGGAGGGATAAAAAAGGAGAATCTGTGGAGTTAAAAATAAAAACAAAAAATCTACCTCGGCGAGCAAAAGGGTGGTTTCTACCTGAGTTTTCTGGATTTACCAGAAGAGAATATAGATATATCGATAGAGTAGGACTAATACAGATTCCGTGGTCTAAGGATTATCATCCGAAATATCTTAGTATATTTACTGGAACGCATGATGTAGCTGAAGAAGCAATTCTTAAAATATATCTTGATGAACAATTCATTGGATGTTTATCTATAAGAGGGGATTTCAGAGAATATATAATTCAACTAAAAAAGGAAATTACCCGAGAGGTAAATAGGAGGACTCTTAGATTGGTTCCAGAAAAGATCAGGGGAATTTCTAAAGAAGAAAAGAATCGGAAAATCATCAAAATTGATTGGATAAAATTTGAAGAAGATTATAAAACTTGTGAGGATGATGAAAGAAAGAGCATAGTAAATATGGAGACAGAGAATTATATTTGTGGCAATATCAAAGATGAAGTTATAATGGGTTTTGGTTCTAACTATGGTGTATTAGTATTCTATAACAATAGTAGATGGGAGAAGTTGCATAAATTGAGTCCTGAGGAGATTGTAACAGGGGATTTAGATGGTAATGGTAAGGATGAAGTTATAATGGGTTTTGGTTCTAACTATGGTGTATTAGTATTCTATAACAATAGTAGATGGGAGAAGTTACATAAATTGAGTCCTGAGGAGATTGTAACAGGGGATTTAGATGGTAATGGTAAGGA
>CAZCTP010000006.1:0-44494 GCA_964501575.1 uncultured Thermodesulfobacteriota bacterium | reverse complement strand
TTGGTTCTAACTATGGTGTATTAGTATTCTATAACAATAGTAGATGGGAGAAGTTGCATAAATTGAGTCCTGAGGAGATTGTAACAGGGGATTTAGATGGTAATGGTAAGGATGAAGTTATAATGGGTTTTGGTTCTAACTATGGTGTATTAGTATTCTATAACAATAGTAGATGGGAGAAGTTGCATAAATTGAGTCCTGAGGAGATTGTAACAGGGGATTTAGATGGTAATGATATGGAGGATGTTATAATGGATTTAGGTCCTTTGTATGGTGTATTAGTATTCTATAACAATAGTAGATGGGAGAAGTTATATAAATTGAGTCCTGAGGAGATTGTAACAGGGGATTTAGATGGTAATGGTAAGGATGAAGTTATAATGGGTTTTGGTTCTAACTATGGTGTATTAGTATTCTATAACAATAGTAGATGGGAGAAGTTACATAAATTGAGTCCTGAGGAGATTGTAACAGGGGATTTAGATGGTAATGATATGAAGGATGTTATAATGGACTTTGGTCCTTTGTATGGTGTGTTATGTTGGTATAATAATGCAAGATGGAGAGAATTATATAGATTAAGTCCAGATATAATTTCAACAGGTAATATAAAGTGATATAAGGGGGAATCTATTGACAATTTTTAATAAAATCATTAAAATGAACACATCTTTAACATCAGGATTTAAGGGATTAGGATTTAGAAGGTTCTTAATAAAAATAGTATAATAAGTGAGGATAGGATAAATGGGCTTTTGGAAGGATAAGAGGATTTTGGTGACCGGAGGTGCAGGATTTCTCGGTTCTTTTGTAGTTGAGAAGCTTAAAGATAAAGGATGCAAGGAAATATTTGTTCCCCGAAGTAGAGACTATAATCTTATAGATATGGAAGCTATTAAAAGAGTTTATAGGTATGCGAAACCGGATATTGTTATTCATCTTGCAGCAAAGGTTGGTGGAATTGGTGCAAATAGAAAAAATCCTGGAAGATTCTTTTATGATAATCTTATGATGGGTGTTCAGATGATTGAACAGGGTAGGCTATCTGGTGTAGAGAAATTTGTTGCTTTAGCTACTATCTGTTCCTATCCCAAATTTACCCCGGTACCATTTAAGGAAGAGAATTTATGGAATGGCTATCCAGAAGAGACCAACGCCCCCTATGGATTGGCAAAAAAAATGCTTCTTGTCCAATCACAGGCGTATCGGCAGCAATACGGATTTAACTCTATTTGCCTTTTCCCTGTTAATCTCTATGGACCAAGGGATAACTTTGATCCTGAATCATCCCATGTTATTCCTGCTCTAATCAAGAAGTGTATAGATGCAATTTATAATAATAAGGATGAAATTATAGTATGGGGAACAGGCAGGGCATCCAGAGAATTTCTTTATGTTGAGGATGCAGCAAAGGCAATAATACTTGCTACTGAAAAATATAACAAATCTGATCCGGTAAATATAGGAGCAGGTTTTGAAATTACCATAAAAGATCTGGTTGAATTAATAGCTAAATTAACTGGATTCAAGGGGAGGATAACATGGGATACAACAAAACCAGATGGTCAGCCAAGAAGAATGTTAGATGTATCTAAAGCAGAAAAGGAATTTGGTTTTAAGGCGGATACAGATTTTGAAAAAGGATTGAAAAAAACAATCGAATGGTATCTGGAGAATAAAAAATATTCACAACATGATAGGTTTCTTTAAAAAGAGTATTAAGAAAATATTTAATTCCCTTGGTTTCGATTTAGTTAGAATATCCCAAAAACCAAATTATGTTTTTCTTTCATCTCATTATCACCGTCATAATCAAAGGCGGCTTGAACATCTTGCGAGCTTAAGATTAGATCTCGCTAATTCTACTATATTAGAAGTAGGAGCTGGTATTGGTGACCATACGAATTTCTTTATAGACCGTGGTTGCCAGGTAGTTACAAGTGATGGACGGGAGGAGAATATAGAGATATTACGATCAAGATATCCTGATTTAAAGGTGCTACATTTAGATTTAGATACTCCTCCAGAAACGTTCAGCAAGGTATTTGATATCGTTTACTGTTATGGATTATTATATCATCTTAAAAATCCTGAGCGGGCAATAAAATTTATGTCCAGTTGTTGCCGTAGAATGCTTCTATTGGAAACCTGTGTTTCATTTGGTGAAGATGATTTACTTAATCCCTGTATCGAAAACCCGGCAAATCCAACACAGTCTACATCCGGCATGGGTTGCAGACCTACAAGAAGATGGATATATAATCAGCTTAAAAGATACTTTGAATTTGTTTATTTACCAATAACACAACCTAATCATGAGGAGTTTCCCATAGATTGGACTTCACCTCCATCTAAAAAGATGCTGACAAGAGCTATATTTATAGGGTCGAGGCGGAAGATAATTAATGAGCTTCTAATTGAAGATATTCCAATGAAACAGATACGACATTAACTCGAGGATTATTATTTAGTGAGCAATATCGAATTAATTAGATCATTTCAGAAGATAACTCCCTTTTCAAAAGGCACACTAATTCAGAAAATGAGGGGGGGGCCAACAAAGTTATTCTATTTGAAGCTCTTAGAACTTATTGCTTTCTGTTTTGAAAAGTCTATAAAGGTTAAGGCTAAAACCTTTTGGGGTGATTATATGTTTGTATTTATCCCGGAGATAGTCTCATTGAATATATACCGTTATGGTTTCTTTGAGGAAGGTTTAACGAGAATGATACTTGAATATTTGAAGTCAGGAATGACATTTTTTGATATAGGTGCACATTTTGGTTATTTTACTCTGCTTGGATCAACTATTGTTGGTGATGAAGGTCAAGTTCACTCTTTTGAACCTGTCCCAAGTACTTTTAATATATTAAAAGCTAATACTTTAAGTAAAAAAAACATTTTTTTAAATAAATTAGCTGTACTTTCTAATAGAAAATCTGTCTTAATAAATGATTACGATATTAAATATTCTGCATTTAATTCTATATATAGTGGAAGATTACCCCGTAAGATCCTCTCAAAGTTAAAAGCAAAAAGAGTTGAAATTGAGACTATCTCTATCGATGAATATGTACGGAATACAGGTGCTATACCAGATTTTATTAAAATAGATGCGGAAAACTCAGAATATGAGATTCTTATTGGGATGGAGAAAACTATTAACAGTACTAAACCAATTATAACGGTTGAGGTTGGAGATATAGATGTAGAGGATGTTCCTGAAACCAGAGATATTATTAATTTTCTTTTAAATAAAGGCTATAAGCCCTATGAATACAAAGAAGGTAATATTATAAAGCATGATGTTAAGAAAGAAAAATACTCCTATGATAATATACTTTTTTTACCAGATAAATAGATAATGCAAAAGCGTCAGATTCTTATAAATGCAATTATGTCTGTTTTACAGATTGTAGTAATTGGTGGGATTCTATTTGTTCTTTATAGATTTCTATTAAATACTATAGGGATTAAACAGTTAGGGGTCTGGTCACTTGTATTAGCTACTACATCAGTGACTCAGATTGCGAATCTGGGGCTTTCAGGAAGTGTTGTAAAGTTTGTGGCTAAATATATTGCTCGTCAAGATTTTGAGAATGTATCCGGAGTAATTCAAACAGCAGCTATATCAGCCAGTGTATTGGTCGGTTTAGTCTTATTAATTGGTTATCCTTTTGCCAGGCAGATACTTGATCTGGTTATTCCAGATGAATCTCTTCCTTCTGCTCTTGGTATTTTACCTTATGCCTTTTTAGCATTGTGGAGTATGGTAATTACAAGTGTATTTCAAGCAGGACTTGATGGATATCAGCGGATTGATCTTAGGAGTCTTCTTTTGATAGTAGGAGCGAGCCTTAATCTTATTCTATGTTTTGTCCTTGCTCCTTTATACGGACTGATGGGGGTAGCTTATGCCAGAGTTATTCAGAATTTTACAATACTTATTAGTAGCTGGCTTTTACTTAGAAGGTATCTCCCATTACTCCCAATTTTCCCCTATAAATGGAATAAGAGCTTATTTAAAGAAATAGTTGGATATGGAATAAATTTTCAGGTAATATTCATAACTACTATGTTTTACGATCCTACAACAAAAGCTTTACTTAGTAAATTTGGTGGACTTTCAATGGTGGGGTACTATGAGATGGCAAGTAGAATGATCCAGCAATTTCGTGCTCTTATAGTATCTGCTAATCAGGTGCTTGTTCCAGCTATTGCAGATTTAAAGGAAAAAATTCCTTATAAAATAGAATCAGTTTATCTAATTTCCTATCAATTACTATTTTATCTTTCATTGTTATTATTTTCCCTGATTGTTATATGTACCCCAATTATATCACAACTATGGATAGGTCACTATGAAAGGGTTTTTGTGAGTTTTGTAATATTGCTTGTAATTGGCTGGTTCTTTAATACATTAAATGCTCCAGCCTATTTTGCAAATCTTGGTATAGGAGAACTTTCCTGGAATGTTATCGGCCATGTTACAATAGGAGTGTTAAATATAATTCTGGGACTATTATTAGGGGTATTATATAATGGAATTGGAGTAGTCATTGCATGGGTAGTCTCTTTGGCTTTTGGTAGTAGTATAATTATATTATCCTATCATATAACACATGAGATTTCTTTAACTAAATTGCTCCCAGAATCAAGCAGAATAATTATTGCTGCATCTTTATTTGGTATATTGACTGGTATAATAACTCATTATAAACTCAATAATATCCTTAATGCATTTTTATTAAATAGTATAATTATTTTTCTATTTGCGATAATTGTTTTTATCCCTTTCTGGATTCATCCGATGAGAAAATTACTAATTGAGTGGATTAATGGTATATTATTTAAAAAAGAAAAAGAAATGCACTAGTTAAAAAAATAATAATAATTATGAAAATAAGTATTTTTTACATAGGTGATTTCCCTGAAGGGTCAATTGGAGCTCCCCGGGTAAAATTATATGCAAAGGGGCTAAAAGAAAGAGGATATGAGATAGAGGTATTATTGCTTCATGCTGCCTATATTAATGGAGAGAGGATTAATACTCAAGTAGAGGGTAATTTTGAAGGTATATATTTTAAGTTTTTGAATGGTAATCCTAATCGTCCGGATGTAATTATATTTAAAGTATTTGATACTTTAAAAGGAATGTGGGGGGCTGTTAAGTATATGATTAAAAATAGAAAGAAAATAGCTCTTGTTTTTCTATATTTCCCAAATATTTTGAAGGTATTTCCTATAGTTTTAATAGCAAAATATCTTTCTATACCAATTATTATGGAACAGGTAGAGCTTAGGAGTTTATTAATAAAGAAAAATAGCTTAGAAAATATAATATTTAGAATGGATAATTTAATAACTGAGAGATTTGCTTATAAATTTTGTAATCACCTATTTGTCATTTCTAATTATTTATTTAGTCATTATTCAGAGAAATTTCCTAAAGATAGATTGAGCCTTATTCCAATATTTGTTGATATGGAGCGATTCAAAGTAAAACCCTATTATAAATCTTTTCGGATAGGTTATCTGGGGTCATTTGCTCCAAAAGACGAGGTTTCTGGAATTGTCAGGGCATTCTCCAGAGCTATTAAAAAACTTCCGGGTCTTAAATTACGGTTAATAGGAAATATTAAAGATTACCAGATAAAAGAATTAAAGAATATTGCCTTAGTGAATAATGTAGATGAAAATCTGATAGAATTTACTGGAAGAGTTCTTGATGAAGAAATTCCTCGTCTTTTAGCTGAATGCGATCTATTAGTAATCAATCGCAACCGTTTAAAATATTCTTATTTTGGATTTCCAAACAAACTGGGTGAATATCTTGCAACAGGAATACCTGTAATTGCTACAAAGATAGGTGATATTGAAAAGTATCTTACAGATGGGAAGGATGCTATACTTATAGAACCAGAAGATGAACTTGAGCTTGCAGAGAAGATTTTAATCAGGTATATGGAATATGATAAATATACAAATATAGGAAGGATGGGTAAGGAGACATGTAAAAAATATTTTGATTATAAAAAAATTATGAAGGAAGTGGATATAATAATTAAAAGGTTAATTGAGGATAAAAAATAACAAATGCACAGTGGATCATAGTTTTTTTAGAACTCTTTCATATATTTTTTTTGTATTATTTGCAATAATATCCCAGTTAAAGGTTTCCTTGAGAAATTTGAAATTTTTCTCTTTTTCCTCAGTAGGAATTCCATTTTCCATCGCTTTTACTATTTTTGAAGATAATTCTTCAACATCTTTAGCTTTAAAATATCTAAATTCTGGCAAAGAGATTTCTCTATTTGCCGGGATATCACTTGCCAGTACTGGCAATCCATAGCTTAATGCTTCAAGCAATACAATGGGGAGTCCCTCATAATATGATGGTAATACAAATAGTCCTGCATTAGAAAACAATTCTCCAAGTTTTTTCCCATATACAAATCCGGTAAGAACAACCCCTTCTGTTTCAGATGCTAATTTCTTCAATCTTTTGCTATACTCTGTTTCATGGTCGGCATCTCCGGCTATGACCATTTTGAACGATGGATTTTTAATACTTCGGTAAGCGTTGATAAGATCATGTAATCCCTTTTCCGGGACAAATCTACAGGCTGTAAAAATATATTCTTTAGGCCGCAATTGCCATCTGTCTAAAACATTCCCAGGTGGTATTATAGTTGGTATATTAACCCCGTTTGGTATAAAAACCGGATTTTTACCATACCTGTTTTTTATGAATTCTTTTATCCTTTTGGAAATTGCTATTACAGTATCACTATAGAGAACCCCAAATTTTTCTCCTTTCTTAAGCATTATTTTTGCTAGCTTCCCCCACTTTGCTCTTTCATAATCTGGACCATGATGGGTCATTACCACCCTTAATCCCGATAATTTAGCCAGAGGGGTTAATAATGAGGGCCCGATTGCATGAATATGAAGTATATCAGGAGATAATCTCTTTGTTCTCAGAGTTCCCAATAGGGTATGTATTATCGCTTCCAAAGATTTTTTTCGGGGGCACCATAAATGAATGAATTTAATACCTTTCCAAGAGCTTACTCGATTCTCTTCAGAAATATAGGGAGTTCTTGTAAAAACTGTAATATCACATCCAAGATTTACAAGACGAGGATATAACTCTTCACAATGCTTTTCGACTCCTCCCTGAACTTCAGGGAAGCCTCTTGTGCCGAGAACAACAATTTTCATATCAACATAATATTTCCTTTAATCTAAGCATATTTCCTTGCCAGTTATACTTCTGATTTTATTTTTAATCACCCATTTAATCGGCACTTTGATATATTTCTTCATTACTGGAGCAGCAGTTCCTATCATCCAACAATTTTTTTGACAATTCTTAACTCTTTTCCTGATTTCTTCAGCTCTTTCCCCATACCATATTTCTTCCCAGCTTTTTGCTTTAATATTTCCCATTACCCAGGGTTCGTCAGAACCATTACATGGAACTATATTTCCAGAAGGAGTAACAAAAAAGTTTTCAGTCCCTGCTTCACATGGTAAAAGCCTGCTCTTACCATTTATATAATTAATAATTCCATAGTTGAAATATGCTCTGAACCAATTTTTAATTCGTTTTGTTTTTAAAAGCTCTTTTATTAATATTTTAAAACACTCTATTACCTCCTCCCTTTTTTTAATAACATTGTCATATTTATGAAAATAGTAAGAGTTATGTATAATTGCTGTGGCAAACTCAACTCCCATCGCCTTAGCAAGTTGATATAGCTCAATCATATCCCTTGCATTTCTGTCAGATACTGTTATTCCAAAACCAATGTCTTTTAATCCCATTCTATGAAGTTCAAGAAGAGTTCTTAATCCTCTATCAAAACCATTTTTTATTCCTCGTAATTCATCATTTGCATTAGGAAGCCCCTCTATACTTATTCTTATTCCTATATCTTTGTATTCTTTCACAACCTCGAGTATCCTTTCAGTAAAATAACCATTTGTACTTATCACAACTCTTTTTGCTTTTGTATTGAGAATTTTTACAATATCTTCAATATCATTCCTTAAAAATGGCTCACCTCCAGTAATATTACAGAAATCAAGTGGAGGTAGTTTTTCTAAGAAAGTTGGAGATATTTCCTCATTATTTTTTGTAGGATGTTCCCAGATATTACACATGTGACATCTTGCATTACATCTATAGGTCACAATTATTGCTGCTTCCAATTTTACCTCCTTATTTCCCCCATTGCCATTTTATATATTTCCATCAAATTTTTATAATACAATTCAGGATTCAATTCTCTTTCTACCAATTCCCTTCCATTTTTACCCATATCTATAATTTTATTCTTGTTTTTAAGCATTAGTATTATTTTATCTCTAAGATTTTTAGAGTTGCCGGATTCAAAAGTAAGGCCTGTATCCCAATCTTTTACCAACTCAGGTATACCACCTATTTTTGCTCCTACTACCGGTTTGCCTAAAGCAAAGGATTCAATTACAATCATTGGATTATTCTCATACCATTCAGACGGTAAGATTGTAAACATAGATTTCTTAATTTCATTTCTTAGCTCTTCACCTGTTTTATATCCTAAAAATCTAACATTTTTAATCTTTTCGTTTTCTACTTTAGCTGAAAGATATTTTTTTAATGGTCCATCCCCTATAATTTTAAGTTCTATTTTAAGTCCTTTTACTGCATCTATTAATGTATTAAGTCCTTTTTCATAGGAAAGTCTTCCCGCATAAACTATACTTTCTTCTTCCCATCTATAGAATGGTTTAAATTTATCAATATCTACAAAATTTGGTAGATAAACCATTTTACCTTTAAACCCCATTTCTTTAATCTTTTCTAATAAAAATATGCTTGGAGATATAAATATATCAACTTTATTATATATATGTAATATTTTATGATGTAAATACATTTCAAGTGTACTAATAAAGCTTTTAAGATATGAGTTCTTTACGCATTTTTTCAAAAGGCAGAAGCAATATTTCCCATTTTTACATCTTTCACATGGTCTACCATTTAAAAGCATTGAATAAGAAGGACAGACCAGTTTGTAATCATGGAGGGTCATTACTACTGGGATTCCATGTTTTTTAATGGGGTCTAAAATTGATGGAGAGAGCTGATGATAAAAATTATTCAGATGGGCAAGCTCAGGATTAATCACCTTTATCAATCTATCTATTTTACTCTTTGCCTCAAAGGAATAGAATATATTAAAAGCCATTTTTAATCTCTGAACTATCCTGGATTCTTTATTATAATCTACCTCCGGAACAAAATATTCTCCATATAGATATGAAGGATTTTGTGGATGTTTCATACCCCAGTAAAATACTTCATGTCCTTTTTTAGAGAGTAATTCACCGGTCTTAAGGGTACTGATAGCATCTCCACCCTTTGGATAAAGGAATTTATTTACAAGTAGAACTCTCAAGGCCCAATCCTATTCCTGCTAATGCAGAGTAGGTAAATAAAAATGATGTTAAGTTCAATCCACTACCAAATGTGTAAATAATTATAAATGCAGTCGCAATTATGAGTCCTGTAAATAACTTTCTTAATTCATAAGTAGTTGTTCTTTGTCTTAATATATAAAACATTATAACTAATGAAATAAATAATCCAGCAAAAGCTATAATTCCAGCAAGTCCCATTTCTGCTACTACCTGAGGCCAAAACTGGTCAATACCTCTGATAAGCTTTATGAATTTAGACCACTTCTTTGAAAAGTTATATCTTTTATAAACGGGAGATTGAAATATTATAGAAATAACTCCTCCAAACATACCGGGTCCTACACCCCATAAGAAATGGTCCTGCCATACCTCTTTAGCCTTGTCTCTTGCATATACTCTAAAAAATTTTTTCTTAATCTTTTCTTTTCTAACTTTCTCCTTTCTAATTTCTTCTATTTTAATCTCCTCCCCACTTATACCTTTCTTTAAAAATATTAACAGATTTAAATCGGGTATAGTGCTCATCAATAAAAGAGATACTGCTACAGGAACTGCTGGAATTATGAGCCATTTTCTTCTTTTTAATATTTGTAATCCTGTCAAGAGGATAAATCCTGTATAGACCATTCTTGAAACGCTAAAAAAGATATTTATAAAAAGTGATAAAAATATAAGAGGATTTACTTTCTTATTTATAAATATATAGATAGTAAGTATTAACAGAGTATAAAGTCCAAGGGTGTTTGGATGATTTGTGAGGGATGGAGTTCTATAGATTCCAAGTCTCCAGCAAGCATCAAACTTCCAGCATTTACTTCCTGGTGGTAAGCATCCCAGAATATAATTGCTTTTATCACATATATCCTTTCCGATAATATAATGAGAAATAACCGCCCATAATTCCTGGATGAAAGCTACTATTCCAAGCAGTACTGTTATTGTCAATAATATATTAAAAACCTTATTTAAATCTTCTTTCTCTTTGAATAGTGAGGCATAGATAAAAATTACAAGGAAGTTCTTAATATAATCAAAGGTTCCAAGTAGGGTTATAAATATAGAATTATCATTTAAAACACCTGATATTGTTCCGGAGACTCCAAATATAATGAATGGTATTGTAAGAATTAGATATAATGGATTGGGGAACTTCCTGTTTCTATAAAAATCTATTAATACAAATGGAATAAATATAATTATTGTAAGTTCATCAATATAACGGATAAATGTTGAGAGTCTGTTATTCCAGAGCATGATACTCTCAGCAATTTTGATCTGAAATGGCAAAATACAAAGGAAACCTATCAACCACCATCTGAGAATTTTTCTTGATATTATAATATATTTTCCTCGAAACTTTATATATTATCTCCTTTTATATTTATACTATAGAAGTATCAAATTCAATAGATTTAATTTATAAATAAATATTATTCTTCAAGCCATCCACTTAGGTCAATCCCGAGTAAATCTTCAAGCCTTAATATTTCATCTCTATAAGTATTTATTAAATTCCTTTTTGTTTCCAATTTAATGGGTGAATAATTTACCTTTTTAACATTTAAATTCATTAAAAAATCTTTAATTAATATCCTTTTATCTAATGGAATTAAATCTTTAATATATGGGGGGGCAATCTTTTTACTTAAAATTCGTTGAATAAGTCCTATACGTGGCACTCCTGAAGGATTTTCTACATTAAATAAAGGAACAAAATTTTCATCTACTTCTAAAAAATTGTATATTTTTTTTATTAAATTTTCTCTATTTTCTTTAATATCTTCAAAAAATGCAATAAAAATTTGACTTTTACTGAAAAATTTATAAAAATTTATTAATTGTTTATAATAAAAACCATGGTCAATGTATGTTAAATCATTTCTTTCTCTATAATTTCCAGATTTTCTTTTATCTTCAATATCGATTGCTTCTTCAAATGTTTTTAAGGTTTCAATCCCTATTTTCCGCATATACCAGAATGCAGAGTAAGCCCTTTCTATCGGATTTCTCAAGATCAGAAGTAGTTTAATATCCTTTTTATAATCATATATTCTTTGAGCTGACATATTATTATATATGTAATTCACATAGCCATGAAAAATTATCTTTTCCCCATGATGATCCCTGAAAAATTTACTGAACCATTTTAATCCGTTTTTATAATATTCGTCATTACAAAAGAACGGAAAATCTTTCATCCCCTTGGGACCATAAACATCCGGATGTTGAGCTATCCAGTCATATAAAGATGTGGTTCCAGCTTTCTGAACACCAATTAAAATAAAATTCGGCAAGTTCATATACTCCTCCTAAAAATCTTCAAGTTTTTTCTTTATATTTTAACTTAACATCCAATTCTTCCATTACCTGAACTTTTTAACAAACCTATCTATACCATCTTTCCACTCCGGAATATTAATTCCTAAATATTTTGAAATTTTTTTATTAGACATTGCTGAAAAATAGGGTCTTTTAGCAAGGGATTGAAAATAATCTGAGCTCACAGGTAGAATCAGTTTCTTTAATCCAAGCTTTTCGATAAAATAACGTGCAACTTCATATCTTGAAGCATATCCGCTATTGGTCAGGTGATAAATTCCTCTGAGTCCTTTATCTATTGCAAATATCGTAAACTTTACAATATCTTCGGTATAGGTAGGTATGGAAATTTGGTCGTAAACAATTCTTAAAATCCTGTTTAACTTAGCCAGTTCTGATAGTTTATAAAGGAAGTTCTGCTTTCCTTCCCCAAATACCCAGCTAACTCTAAATAACAGAAATCTATCTGTTTCTTCAATCAGGAATCTTTCTCCCAACAGTTTACTTTTTCCATAATTGTTAACTGGATTTGGATTATCCTCTTCTGTGTAAAAATCTTCCTTTGTTCCATCAAATATATAGTCTGTACTGTAATGAACTAAAAGGGCATCACATTTTTTACAGGCAAGAGCTAAATTTCTGACCCCAATGGCATTTATCTTGAATGCAGTATCAAAATCTTTCTCTGCATTATCTACTAAATTATAAGCAGCACAATTTATGACCACATCAGGATTATAATGTGAAATAGTTTCTAAAACCGAATTTAAATCTGATATATCTAATCTATCTTTAGTTAAAGGGATTACTTTATAATTATATTTTTCTGTTTTCTTAATAAATTCTCTTGCAAGCTGTCCATTTGCTCCAGTGATCAAAGTTTTCAAATCTTTTCCTTATTATCAATCAAAATTACCATAAACATCTTTTAACATCGGATTCATTCTGTCTTTATATGAAAGGATTGGGTTTTTAACAGGCCAATTGATTTTAATATCCGGGTCATTCCATATAATACCCCTTTCATTCTCTGGAGAATATTCTTCAGTACATTTATAGATTACATCAGCAACATCGCTTAATACAACAAAACCATGAGCAAAATCAGGTGGAATATAGATTATAAAATTATTTTCATCAGAAAGTTCTGCACATACCCATTTACCAAAGGTTGGTGATCCTTTTCTAATATCTATGGCTACATCAAATATTTTTCCCTTTATACATCTCACTAATTTGCCCTGGGCTTTCTGATTCCTCTGGTAATGGAGTCCTCTTAAAACATCCTTTGAAGACCTTGAGTGATTATCCTGAACAAAAAACTCTTTTATTCCTACTTTGGCAAAATCTGAGTATTTATAGGTTTCCATGAAGAATCCCCTATTGTCTCTAAAAATTTTAGGTTCAACAACTATTACCTCAGGAATTGAAAGTCTTTTAAAATTGAATGGCATAGATTAATCCCTTAAATTAAGTGTATTTTTTTTATATATCTTCTTTGTATCCATTAGTAGAGACTTAACTCAAATCCTCTTTTACTCTTCACCAGTAAAGTAAAATTAAATAATGTAAATTGTTTAAAAATCCTTATAAATTGTATATAGTTAATCTGGGTCTAAACACAATTATAAAATAAATCAAAAGATATATTAAGATTTAATATATTCAGCAATTTCTCTAAGTTCTACAATTTTAAAAAATAAGAAATAGCAAGATAATTAGAAAGATAGATTAACATCTTTCTAATTTTATAGCCTCTCCCTAAAGTCTTGCTAATTATTAATTTTTCAATACTCCTGATGAAATAAAAATCAGTAGTTTGATTTTAATAATCATATAAAAAATTGTCAAGAATTTTTGAAGGAGATTTGCTGAAAATAGCCATTGATTTTTTTTTATTTGATAACTTATTCTTGTATATCTTTGAATTATATATAGCCTTCCTTTTATCTTTCTTTATTTCTTTCTTGTTACCTTTAATCCTATAGTAAAATGGTCTTATCTAAATATAAGTGTCAAGATGACATATTATCGTGTCATCTTGACATAGATATTTTTCTTAAAAATTAATAAATTTGTATAAATAGCCTTTGTTTTTAAGGGTTTTTAATCTGGCACACCTCTTGCTATACTATATTTATGGAAATATCAAAAACATAAAAGGAGGTGATTAATTATGTTAAGTTTAACAAAGTGGAGACCTTTAAGAGACATATCAACCCTTCACAAGGAGGTGGATGATCTATTTAACAGATTCTTTGGGAGAGAGGAGTGGATGCCAATTCATCTATTTAGAGAAGAGTGGTATCCGAGAGTAGAGAGCTATGTAAAGGATGGTAATCTTGTTATCAGTGCTGAGATCCCCGGAGTTGATCCAAAGGATGTGGATATTTCTGTGGTAGATAATCAGCTTACAATAAAGGGTGAGAGGAAGAAAAAGAATGAGGTTAAGGATGATGGATATTATTTAAGTGAAATTTCCTATGGATCATTTGAGAGGACTATACCCCTTCCAGAGTCTGTTAATACAGATAAGATCCATGCAAAATATAAAGATGGGGTATTAGAGATCTCTATGCCTGCGCCATCTTCACTCAGTCCCAAGCGCATAAAGGTAGAATCCTAATATAATTAGATAAGGGGAGTGGATTAATCCGCTTCCCTTATCTAATTTCCTTATAAAGAAAGTTATAAAGTCCTTCCTTATTTAAGTATATTTCTCAAAGTAGTAATTTACAAAGTGTTAATGTGCAGAGAGATGGTGCTGATATTAGAATAAAAAATAGAGATAACCTTACAAAATAATGAATAGCTATTATAGAAGAAACAGGTAGAGAAGCATGTTATAATAAACATGCTTTAGACTTCTTTAATAATATTTCTTTTTAAATCCGAGATAGTTTTGGATCCGGTACAGAACATAGCAACCTTTAGTTCCTCCCCCAATTTATTTAATACCTTTACTACCTCTTCTGTGGAGTGTAGAGCAGGTTTAAGGAGTGGAAGAGCTATCCCTGTAACATCTGCCCCAAGAGCTAAAGCCTTCGCAATATCCAGACCACTCCTTATTCCCCCTGATGCAATAAGTGTTATATCAGGAGCTCCCCTTTTAGCATATATTAATGATTCTGCTGTAGGTATTCCCCATTCATCAAATACTTCTCTTAAATCATTGTTTATAATTCTTTCTATTTTGCTCCAGGAAGTTCCTCCTGCTCCAGCAATATCAATACCTGAAATTCCAAGTCTGCTTAATCTTCTTGCAGCATCTTCAGATATACCAGATCCTGTTTCTTTTATTATTAAAGGATATTCGAGTTCCTGACAAATTTCTTTTATTTTCTTATCCAAATTTTTAAAATTAGTTTTCCCTTCACTCTGAATAGCCTCTTGGAGGGGGTTAAGATACAAAACCAGTCCATCAGCTCCTATCATATCAATGGCTTTTTTCCCCTCTTTTACTCCGTATCCATAATTTAGATGAACGGCTCCAAAGTTACTAAAGAGGAGAATATCAGGTGCAAATTCTCTAATTTGATAGGTATAAGCCAGTGATTGGTTTTCAATTCCTAATTTCTGCGATCCTACCATCATTCCTATCCCGGTTATCTGAGCTGCTTTTGCTAAATTTTTGTTAATCTTATAAGCCTCTTCTACTCCTCCAGTCATAGAAGAGATTATTATGGGTAATTTCAATCTTTTGCCAAATAATTCTATAGATAGGTCTATTTCAGCCATATCTATATCTGGCAATGAGGAATGTATAAATCTATATCTTTCAAATCCTGTTTTGAGACTAACAGATTCAACATTCTCTCTTATACATATATCTATATGCAAATTCTTAACATTGCCCATTATTCTCTAATGATCCTCTTTGATTTTACTTCATCTCTCGGTAAAGAACCAGGTTTTTCCATAGATATATCCATTCTTACTGTGGTCTTGCTCCTTATATCCTCTTGCAGTCTTTTTATTAAGTTATCGTATTCAGATTGCGGGACATCAGACTTTGGTTCAACCAGTATAATTGCTTTACCGGTACTTGTTACTTTTATTCTATATTCAGGAGATAACCCATCTATGGATCTCACAGAGTCTTCTATAAGTGATGGATATATATTTACTCCCTTAACGATTATCATATCGTCTCCCCTTGACTTTACTGCTCCTTTAGCCAGGATAAAACTCCTTCCACATCTACATCTTTCTTCTGATATTTCAAGCCAATCCCCCTGCAGGAATCTTATAGCTGGCATTCCAAA
The DNA here is from genome assembly GCA_964501575.1 of uncultured Thermodesulfobacteriota bacterium. GTDB lineage: Bacteria > Desulfobacterota > CAZCTP01 > CAZCTP01 > CAZCTP01 > CAZCTP01. The sequence goes on along the minus strand of CAZCTP010000006.1, from coordinate 28,439 downwards.
TCTTCCTAAAGCAGTTATTACAGTCAATCCTGGTTTCCCTTTCTCCACAGGTTCTAAAGTCTTTGGATCAACTAGTTCTACAATATAATAATCCTCTGATATATGATCAGATACCTGTTCATTTTCAGCTTGCTCTGCACAGGAATATAATACTGGTCCACTTACTTCCACTGACCCAAGCATGTCATGTGCCTTGGCCCCCCATGCTTCCTCAAGATACTTTTTTGTAGATGGAACAGATGCCCCTGGCTCCCCCGCCATATGAAGTACCTTTACATTCAGCTCTTTTAAATCTATTTTAGCCTGTTCTGCAACTTCGATCATTCTCATGGTATATGTTGGAGTTCCTGCTGTCCATGAATCCACACCCTCATTTGCAAGATTTTGCATCATCTGAAGCCAGGTTACAGTGGGTATCGGCCCCCTTGGAACAACCTGACACCCTATCCATTCGCATGCATGATGGGCAAGCCAGAACGCAATAAATGGAGGATAGCTAAATCCAAAAAACCCTCTCCATCCAGGCCTTATTCCATGTGCATATAATCCTCTCATATATAGATATGTTCCATTTTCCCAGTCTTCCTTTGTTTCACACCATAATCTTGGTTTCCTTGTGGTCCCAGAGGTCATCCAGAACTTAAGCTGAGTGCTTGGAGGGCTTGTATAGGCAGATCCATAAGGGGGATGTTCTTCCTGATCTCTACCAAAGTCGTGTTTTGTAACTATAGGGATTCTATATATGTCATCCCAGCTCTTTATATCCTTTGGTTTCACCCCTACTTCATTCCATTTCTTCCTATAAAATGGGCTGTTTTCATAGGCAAACCTTATTAAATTCTGAAGTTTTACCCATTGTATCTCTTTTATTCTATCTCTTGGAAGCGTTTCTATAGCTGACCAATGCTTCTCGGAGTGTGCTTTTGTTCTATCTCCCTCTTCATTAGGGTATACACCATGCCTTTTCCCCACCAATTCTTCACTCCACCCAAATTTTATCTTTCCCATAAAAATCCTCCCTTTTAAATTTTTTTATTTTATTTAATACAAAAAAAATATTTATGTCAATAAATTAAGTATACATGAACCCCGTAAGGATCAAAATGGTCTCTTAGAATTCCATCTTTTATATTAAGAATTCTATTTTCAAATAATACTCTTACCCTTTTCTTTAATAAGGTTTTGCCCCAAAACAAAGCTTCAATAGGTTTATTGATTTTATTTACAGCAATAATATATTTTTTCTTGTTAAATTCTTTTACTATAAAATCTATTTCCTTATTACTCCTTAATTTATGACTTACATTCTTTACAGTTAACAAAGGGTATATATATTTAAGTTCAGAGATAATTCTTTTCAATCCATTCCATATTCCCTCATGTTCTTTTATCTTATATTTGCTTCCTTTATATGTATAATAAAATATCCCTTTTGCTCCATGTACTATTGCAAGGTATGTAAGGCATCTCATTTCTTCATAGGTAGGGTCTCTACCATCTCTTCCCATAGATCCCCAATTAAATGCTTGAATAACAGCCCACACATTCTTTTTATAGGAAATAGCTTCATCAATAGAATCGCTTAACCATTTAATGGGCATATTAGGTATAGGATATGGATCAACCATGATAATATCAACTACTTCTCCATAATCATAAGCCTTTTTTGATCTTAATATAACAAGACTTGTCGGATGATTGGAGTCCATAATCTTTAAATATCTTCTAAGTCTAAATATATATGATGGAGGTATGCCTCTCCCTTCTGGTTCATCTTCAAGATACCATGCTAAGATAGATTTAGAATTTCTCATATTTTTAAAAAATTGAGAGGGATCTCTTCTCCATACTTCTTTAGGAATCATAATCATAGCCTTTAGGTCATTCTTTTTAGCAGAAAATACAAACTTCTCAATAAAGTCAATATTACGAGAATATGATTGCACACTATTAAAACCTATCTCTTTTAGCTCTTTAAAGGCTTCTATTTCAGCAGAGTATATACCTATTGGGAAAAAGGGAACAAAATAAAAGGATTGAATATCAGATTTACATATCTCTTCTTTCCCCTTATATACATGTATTCTCCAGTACCATAATCCTCTATCAAGACTTCTTTTTAAAGATATAGTTGATCCTTCTATATTAAATGATCTTAATGATATTTTATCCTTAAAATTAATATCCTTTGATATATCAATCCTTATCCTTAATATATGCTCAGTTTTAGGTATATTATAACTGAATTTAGGCCATATATCGGATACTATACCTCTATCTTTTGGATAAATAGGATTTACTCTAAATTCAATTAGTCTTATTTCATCAAAATATAGCTTATGTGAAAGCCCGGGATTTATTAGTTTTATTTCACCAACATTATTTTTTGATTTTATGAAGAAGCTTAACTTTACCCATCTTCCCCAAGAGAACAACTCATTTATATAGAAATATTTTCCAAATATGCTAATAATTGGATATTCACCATCCTTAAAGCCATCCCTTTTTATTAAAAATGAAAATAGGTAATATTTATTGGGTTCTATTCCTGTTACTCTAAATAGTATCATTCCTTTTCCACTTATGGATATTGCCTTACCTTTATAGCCATCTTCTAATTTGATATTACCATATTTTATCCAGTTATTAGGGATACCATGCTCAAAATTACCGTTTTCAATAAGATTACCAAAGCATAACTCAGGAGATAATATAATAATTATGAGCCAAAAAAGTCCTTTAATAATTATCCTTAACATAATTAATTATATCTAAATTATTAGGAGCTAATAATAATGCTAATTTGAATTCCTTTTCTCCTATTGGGGTTCCAATATTTATCCATCCTAAAGATAGATGATACCATGGATTAGTAGGTTCCAGGCTTATTGCCTTCTTATATTGGACAGCTGCTTCATTGAATGAACCTCTATTTTCATATACCTTACCAAGCCAATATTGATATAGAGAATTAGATGTATCAAACTCTATCGCTTTTTCTATTAGTTTCTTATCCTTATTATATATAAAGTCTTCGTAATATAAATTGCCAATATATGTTTTTATGACAGATATGGAGATTAATAAAAAAGCTATACCTATAAAAATAGATCCAAATATCTTCCCTCTATAGTCTATTTTTATGACTCTATAAGACGGATTATTCTTTAACGTAACTAAGCCAAGTATTATGAAAAATAATAGAGAATTTGCCGGGATATGCATATTAAAATCTACTAAACTATGAAATAAGATAGCATATAGAGAGATAAGTCCACCTATTATTATCCATGGATTTTTTCTATTTTTTAATCCTTTTACTGTCCACTTATAGAATGATAAAATTCCATAGATAAATATAATGAATCCTATTATACCTACTTCTGAGATGAGCTCTAAATAGTCATTATGAGCATGCTCCAATAGAAGAGCGCTCTTGATACTTTTATATTTTGGGGATATATATGGAAAAGTTCCCAGTCCAGTGCCAAAGATGGGGAAATCCTTAATCATATTTATTACACCCTTCCATATACGAATTCTACTTCTTTCCATGGTATACGAATTCTTTAAGGTTAATAGTCTATTAATAATTGGGTCTATTCCAATCCACAAAATAAATATAAAGATTAAGTTTAATATAACAAATATAATAAACCATTTTCTTCTTCTGAGTCTAATAACAAAAAATAACATTAGAGAAAGAAATAGCCCAATTGTCCCTCCTCTCGAAAGAGATAGTAATATAGAAGAGGATGTTATTACAATTATAAATGTTAAAAGGAGACTCTTCGATATCTCAGCATCTCTTGATGAGATGTAAGTCTTGAGATTTTCTTCTCTAAATGATAAAAATTTAAACCTTGATAGTAAAAATCCTAAAGTTAAAGGAACAACCATTTCCATGTAACCAGCAAAGTGGTTGCGATTAACATAGGGTCCGAAGGGAGAGGCATAGGATGCGTCTCTAAAACCGTATATTTTTTTAGGGGCAGTATACTTTTGAACTATACCGATTATTGCAATTATAAATCCTATCATTATTATTGCTATAATTATCCTATCTACTGATTTTTTATTTAAGTTATTTATTATCAAAAAGAATATACCCAAATAGGATACAATCTTAAAAAATTCTAATTTTGTGGCATGTTTATAAATTGTTAAAGAATTAAAATATGAGATAGAGGGTAATGTAATATTATAAAGTTCTTTCGTCTTTGGAGATATAATTTTAAGAACAAAATCTGGTAAAGGGATAATTTGGAATAAAATTAATATGACAAATAAGAGTATTGGAATATTTAAAGGAGTTTTAGCCCAGTATATCAGTCCTTTTTTCAATGATATGTATACCCATAGTATTAATAAGAATATTACAACCAATTCCATCCCAGTATATGCCCATGGATGTACAGAACCAAAGCAGAGAGGTGTAAATATTATTAGAATAATTAGACCATACTCTATTCCTTTTTGTATCTTTACCATAAGTATAACTAATTAAATACTAAAATATTAAAAAAATCTATTTTTGCAATTCAGGACATATACTTTTCAATTTTTCGATTCTATTATTATATGTATTATGATATATATTTTATCAATAAACATAAAATAAATATAATTATTATATAAACAGAGTAAATTTAAATTTTTAAAATTCTTATAAAATTTTTATTGATAAAAAGTTATAAATGTTTTATGAATAAATATTCATAATCTTATTATGAAAAAAAGCAAAAGAAGAGAAAAAGAGTATAATAAAAAAAGAGCTGAAATATTAAAATCTGCTGAGAGGATATTTTCTTCAAAGGGATTTTATAAATCCTCAATGGCAGAAATCTCTTTTAAATCCCGATTTGCTGTTGGAACTCTGTATAATTTCTTCAAGAATAAAAATGACTTATATTTTTCAGTAATAGAGGAAAAGATGGCTTCTCTGTTAGAAAAGATGAGAGTAGAAATTCAAGATAGTAATAATATCAGCTCTATAGGTATAATAAGAAGGGTGGTAGAAATAATCTTTAAATATTTTGAAGAAAATAAAAATTTCTTCAAAATATATATGATAGATAGGATACGATTTGAATGGGAGTTGAAAGATGAGCTTGGGAAAAGAATTCATAAAATGTATATTTTATATATGGAAACCGTTAAAAATATTATAAAGGATGGGATTAATATGGGTGAATTAAAGGGAAGGGATCCAGAAGAACTCTCCTTTACCCTTTTAGGAATTATAAATTCGTTTATATTTAGGTGGGTTATAAATAAGGAAAAAGAACCATTAATCAATAGAGTAGATAATTTGATGGATTTGTTTTTAAATGGAGTGAAAAAATGAGTATAATAAAAAGCTCTATTCTCATTATATTTCTATTTTTATCTTACATACCTTCATTTGGAAAAACATTTACTCTCGATGAAGCAATATCTATAGCAATTAAGAGTAGTCCTATCTTAAGTGCGGCAAAGGAAAGGGTCAAGGGAGCAAAGTTCGAAAGAAAGAGTATTAGAGGGGAGTTTTTGCCAAAGTTTTTTTTAGATTATAGTTATACAAATTATGATGACGAACCATCATTTAAATTTTTAGGCAGATCATTTCCCCTTACAAAAAGAGATGACTACAAATTAGGAATGGGATTTGAACAACCGATATTTACAGGATTTGCTCTATCAAGTAGATATAGTATTGCGAAATTTGAAGCTGAAAGTAGAAGCTTTGAGGAGCAGAGGATAATTCTGGATATTATATTGGAAGTAAAGATAGCCTATTTTAAGTTATTAGAGACTTATAAATTTTTAGATGTTACAAATGAAGCTGTAAAGCTTTTGCAGGCTCATGAGGAGGATGCTGAAGAATTTTTTAATGTTGGTATAATACCGAGGAATGACTTGCTTAAATCTCAGGTTCAATTAGCAAATGCCTTGCAGGATCAGATAAGGGCTAAAAATGCTGTTGAGATTGCAAAATCTGTTCTCAATAAAATATTGAGGTTTGATATAAACTATCCTATGGAAATCGTAGATGTATTAGAATATAAGCCAATAAATATAAAGCTAAATGAAGCTTTAAATCTGGCTATTAAATATAGGCCTGAGATAAAAGAGATAAATAAAAGAATTGAACAGGGTAAAGAGGGAATAAAATTGGCGAAGAGTGACTACTATCCACATCTATTCCTTACTGGTAGATATAATAGAGAGGGAGATGATCCTGGAGTTAGCGGCAATAATATAACAAATAGGGATGTTACAACCATAATGCTTATGGCAAGATGGAACCTCTGGGAGTGGGGGAAGACAAAATATAAGGTTGATAAAAACAAAGCAGTTTTACAAGAGACAAAAGAAATGAAAAGGGAAATAAGAGATAGAATATACCTTGAGGTTAAGGAAGCGTATTTAAATTTAAAAGAGGCAGAAAAAAATATATCTGTTGCAAAGAAATCGGTTGAACAAGCAGAGGAGAATTACAGAATAACAGATCTTCAATATAAAGAACAGGTAACAACTTCAACCGAGGTTCTGGATGCTCAGGTATTACTTACTCAGGCAAGGACGAACTATTTTAAGGCCTTATATGAATATAATATAGCAAAGGCAAAACTTGTAAGGGCTATTGGAAAAGAGATATAAGGAGATGATATGATAAAAACCAGGTAGCTGGTGACAAAGACTTTAGATGCAGTTAAGATAGAAGGAAGCATCTGGAGTAGATAGGTAATAGGTTGAATTTTTACCTGGGGCAACGATCCCGATAAGGAGGGTAAAATGATTAAGAAATTATTTGGAGGAGTAATAATTAGTCTTCTATGGATAACTAACCTATGGGCATGGCCTTGGACAATAAACTATGTTCCTACAACAGATACTTATGCCCCCAAAAATATAAATCTCTCGGTATGGGAGACCGGATATACAGATTATGATTGGGTGGATCCGTATACAGGGATAAAGTACCGAGAATCCTTTGAAGCTACAAGCACTCAGTTAATCGCCCTAAGCTTTGGACTCCCTTCACTTAAAATAGGCAAGTGGGAGATAGATTCTGATATTGGTATGACCCATATAGAACCTGAGGATAAATTCTACGATGAAGATTTCTTTGATGCAAAGGTAAGATTTATTCAGGATGCCCAATTTCATCCATGGAGTCCTTCTCTTGCAGTTGGAACCTGGTTTGTAGGGGGAAGGATGGATATGGATGCCTACGAAAATTATGATCTAAATGGGGTTTATCATCATACAGATGCTTCCCATCCTTCTGTTTATTTAACTACAAGCAAGTATATCTATATTCCCCATTTTCTGACAGAAGTCTCTTTAGCATATATATGGAATAACTATGGAATCGATGAAGAGGATATTTTTGGAGCTGGGTTTTATACTGCCCTATGGACTGAGAAATTATGGGCTACATTTGATTATTATGGTGGAAAATTTGGACAGTATGGTATGGGTCTATTCTGGTATATTACTGAAAATATATGGTTTCAAAGCATTTACTTTATCCCCACAAATAGAGATTATACTCCTGATCTGTCCCATTTGAATCTGCCAAATCTCAAGATAGAAAATTACAATTCTCCTTCTGTCTGGATAGGATTATACTTTAATTTCCCTATAAAGATATTTGACTAATTTATTATGATATTAAAATGTATTTTAATAATATTCCTGTTCTATTTTTTTATTGTTACTAAAGCATGGGGATGGCCGACTGTACTTAATTACGTTCCTATGACAGAGACTCAACCGCCAAATACAGTAGCATTTTCTGTAAATTACTGGGAACTTACCCAGATTAAAAATAACAATGATATGAATTTTTATAATCTAAGAGGAGGGCTCCCAGGATTTGAATTTTCATTGGCTCTTGCAACTCCAGAGGATACAGTGGAAGAGCAAATTACAGCAGATGCAAAATATAGATTGATCGATGATAAAGATTATATTCCCGCTTTGGCTTTTGGATTAATGAATATCGGATACAACCATCCAACTCCTTATATAGTCGGAAGCAAGATATTATCCCACAAATATTTAGAACCTAGGCTCCATCTTGGATATATGTGGAATATATTTGGTATAAAGAATGATAAAGGAATACTTCTTGGTATTGACTGGATTTTAGTATCCTCTTATCTTTATGGAGTAGTGGACTATTTCGGAGGAGAAAATGCAAATTTAGGGCTTGGATTATATGGTATTATTTCAAAGGAGGTTCATTACTATATAAGCTACTTTATCCCTGATAGAGAAAGACAGTCTGAAAGTATATTTATTGGAATAAAATTTGTTGTTCCTGTAAGATTCTTTTAGGAGGTTATTATTATGAAGAGTTTTTTTTATTCTATATTTATTATTTTTGTTCTTTCTTCACAATCTTATGCCGGTTCCTATCAGATGTACAGTCTTGGTGCAAAAGCGGGGTCAATGGGGTATGCCTTTACAGCCATTGCTGATGATTGGACAGCTATATTTTATAATCCTGCAGGGTTAACTCAGCTTTCTGGTAAAGGAGTAGGAATAGATATATTTGATATGCCATGGACAAACTGGAATAATTTCTCTGTTTCTAATAAAAAGAATCCTAATTTTATGAAGGGGGATCATTTTTTAAAGATATATGATTCGGAACCAGATAGATGGGAGAAAAAAAGAACATTTATCAATGTTATCCAACCATCCTTTGGTGCCTATTTTGAGAAGAATGGTTACCATTTTGGAACTGGGCTTTATCTTGCCTTAGCAAGCGGGACCAGGTGGAATGATGAAGTTGTAATTCCTGTTGATAACAGTGTTATGGGAGCAAGGTTTGAAAGCCTTTTTATGTCGGGTCTTCTGAATTTCAGTATAGCAAAGGAAATAATAAAAAATCTGTCTATAGGAATAGGGGTTAATCTCTCAATAAGCAAGCTAAATTTTGAAGCACATAAATGGTATGTAAGCGAGTCTGATTCTTCTAAGAATTACCAATATTATTTTGAGCAAGATGTTGTGGGATTTGCACCAATAGGAATAATAGGTGTTTTATACCGGGTAAATAGAGACTTAAGGATAGGGATTAAGATTTATAGTGGTAATAGACTTCATCTTAGAGGGCATACTGATATAAACCATACAGCATTAGCAATAAAAGAAAGAAGCGGGACTACCCTTCAAATTCTTGACCCTCCCCATTATAGATTTGGAATAGCCTATAATATAACCCCAAGATTATTATTCGCATTTAATATTCAATTTACAGATTGGGGGGATGCAAGATGGAAGCTTGATTATGCTGACAGAGATCTAAAACTTTTAAGAAATGTAGACGTTGATCTAAACTGGAGGAATGGATGGTATAGAGGGGGTGGACTTGAGTATAAATATTCAAATAGTCTTAAGTTAAGATTTGGATATTTTTATGATGATGGGGTAATGCCGGGTGAGTTTGTAAGCATTACTACTATCCCTATTGACCAGCAGGAAGGTGTTACCACAGGTTTTGGTTATGAAACTAAGAAATGGATTTTGGACTGGAATATTCAGTATGTATGGGGTGGATCAAAGGCTTATACCTATAAACACCGATGCTGGACAATTCAACCAACTCTAACCTATAAATTCTAAAGAAGAATTCTGAAAGGAGGTTATATTGAAGAATCGTGTTTTTTTGTCATTGGTAGGGATGTTTATTAATATAATCTTAAGTACTACAATTTTTGCCAGTGGATTCCAGACTCTGGGGCTTGGAGCAAAAGCCCAATCTATGGGAGGGGCATTTATAGGATTTGCAAATGATGCAACTACTATATGGTGGAATCCAGCAGGGCTTTCCCAGCTTGAGGGGAGCAGTTTTTCTTTTGATCTATATACCATGATATTTGATGGGGTTGATCATGATTCTGTTAGGAATTCGGATCTAAAGGATTTAGACCCGACAAGGATGGATCCATTTTTTAGAGTATATTCAACGGAACCTTTGAGATTTAATAGAGGTTCCGTTGCTGCTACATTTTTTAATCCAAACTTTTATGGACATATTAGAATTAAGGATTATGTATTGGGACTTGGTTTCTATACACCTCTTGCTTCATTCTCGGACTGGGAGGATGTTGTAAGGGATCCGGTGACAAATGCAAAGATAGAAGCATTATATAGGTCGTCATTTGTTACAACTACAATGAACCTTTCTATTGGAAAAGAGATTCTACCAAATCTTAGTATAGGTGTCGGGTTAAACTTTATAAGAGCTCAGACAGAGACAGATGCAACAAAATATTACCGGAGTGAAGATAGGCCTGAATTAAATTACGACTATGTATTAAAGTCTGGAGATCTACATGGTATAAGCTTTGAAGGAATAGTGGGAGTATTGTACCATGTAACTAAAAATTTCTCGATTGGAGCTGTATACAGATCTGGAGGAGTAATTGGATTCCATGGAGGGGTAAACATAAAGCACACAGCCTTAGGGGTTGATGAGGGAAGCAAGGTGACACAGAGACTCAATAATCCAAAGTCATGGGGAATAGGAATAGCATATAAGCCTATAAATAGATTAACTCTAACCGCTGATTTTCAGAGGGTGGACTGGTCAAAGGAGAAATGGTATCAGGTATATGATAAGGAAGGTATTTTCCTTAAAAATATAAATAAGTCTCTTAAATGGAAACCATCAAATACATGGAGATTTGGAGGAGAATATATGGTTAGAGATAATATAGCATTAAGGGGTGGATTTTTTATTGACCTATCACCATTTCCGGGTGGTTATGCTGATATTGTAAATATTTCGTCAGATGAAACAAGGGGAGCTACTCTGGGATTCGGTTATGATTTTACTATATGGGAGCTTAATGCAAGATATGAAAGACACTTTGGGAATAGGTCAAGGGTGGATCATGGAACAGAGCATAGATGCGATGTTATTGAATTTGAGATAAAGAGAAAATGGTAGTGTCATTTAAATTTTACATAGTTTATTAATGATTTCTCTTTATTTTGGAATTTAAATTTCATCTTTCCTATTTTCTATAACTCAAAAAGTGTAACAAAGTAAATACAGTGTCACATTTTTATGACATATTATAATGATATGTAAAGATAGAGATTGCTATTTTCTCTTTGAGGAGCGTCTTGTTATAATGTTGGCATCATATTTGCATATAATATTATCGGATATGTTTTATCAAACTACATTAAAAGAGAAAATAAGTTTTACAGGGATAGGACTTCATCTGGGTAAAAAAGTAAATGTTACAATTAAACCTGCTCCGGTGGATACTGGGGTTATATTTATTCGCACAGATGTTACTCCAAATGTGGAAATAAAGGCTGAGTTATCCAATGTTGTTGATACGAAATTTGCAACAACATTGGGTAAGGATGGGATTATAGTATCTACTGTAGAGCATCTTCTCGCTGCATTCTCTGGAATGGGTGTAGACAATGCTATCGTAGAGGTAAATTCTTCGGAAGTTCCTATTATGGATGGAAGTTCTGCGCCTTTTGTATATCTGTTAAAAAGTTCTGGTATAGTCAGGCAGAATAAGCCTAAGAAATTTCTTGTTGTAAAAAAACCTGTAAAGATAGCAGAAGATGGTAAAGAAATAAAATTAGTTCCTTCAAAAGAATTTAAAATATCTTATACTATAGAATTTGATCATCCATTGATTACAAAGCAATCACTTTCTTTGATCCATTCTTATAAATCCTTTGATAAAGAAATCTCTCCTGCGAGAACATTTGGTTTCCTCAGAGATGTAGAAATCCTTAAAAAGAATGGTTATGCTAAGGGTGGTTCATTAGATAATGCTATTGTATTAGATGATTTCAGAGTATTAAATTATGAGGGTTTAAGATTTAACGATGAGTTTGTTCGGCACAAGATATTGGATCTGATAGGTGATCTGGCTATTCTTGGAGTTCCTATAATTGGTCATGTAGTAGCATATAAAGCTGGTCATTCTGCTAATATAAAATTTATTAATAAGATATTAAGTGAATGTAATAAGCATTGGGAGTATGTTACCTTTTATGATGAAAGAGAATTTATAAGGGATGACTCCCTCCTACCCGCATTTCAAATATCATAATATATAAAGAAGTTCAACTATAATTAAACCTTTTCTTAATTCTAAGTGTCTAATATTATAGAAATGAACGAAGATATCTATCTTATAGAAAGATTTAAGATGTATCATGATGAGGATGCATTTAATAAACTTATAATGAAATATCAGAAGTCCATATATTATATGGCTATAAGAATGTTGAAGAATCATGATGATGCCTTGGATATAGTCCAGAATACATTTATAAAGGGATTCCTTGGAATAAATAAGTTTAATGGAAAGTCAAGCTTTAAGACATGGCTATTCAAGATTGCATTAAATCTTTGTAGGAATCATTTAAGAGATAATAAGAACAGGAGAGTAAAAAATATCAATGATAAATTAGAGCGAAATTATATCCAGGATTCAGAGGATTGTATAAAACCCCTTTTAGATAAACTTCCTGAGAAACAGAGAATAACACTAATATTAAAGGTTTATCAGGGGTTCTCTTATAAAGAGATATCCCAAATAATGAAAGTATCTGTTGGTACTGCTAAGGCAAATTATAGTCATGCCATAAATAATTTAAGGAGTTTAATAAAATGAATTGCAAGAAAGTACAGAAATATCTGGTAATAGATTATCCTCAAGTAAACGGAGATATAAAGGAACATCTCCTTTCCTGTGAAGAGTGTTCAAGTTATCTTAAGGATATAGAGAAGATTTTTGAGAGGTTGAAATCATATAAACCTGTAGAGCCAGATGATGGCTTATGGCTTTACCTTCCTGAAAGAATTAAAACTGAAATAGAGGCTAAGAAATTATCAAAGAGTTATATTTCTCCAGTTGTTAAAAAAGCAGCTTTTACATTTATTATTCTCCTTTTTATTTTAGTAATAGGATTCATATTCTTTAATCCTATGAAAAATTCTAAAAATGGGATAAAAGGAGGTGAAAGGGATTTTAGCTTAACCTTATATGATAGGGACATATATTATGAACTCTTTACTTTAACTCCAGAGGAGCTTGATTTTGTCTATAAAAATCTTAATTATTTAAAAGAAAAGGAGGAAGTAGAAAGATGAAATTTTTGAAGATTATATTATTTGTTATAATTGTATCTCTTTTATCAAATAATGGATTTTCAATATTAGTTGAAAATGAGAAAACCTCTGCAAAAATTGAAGAAATAGCTAAAAGAATTGAGCTTATAAGAATGTGGAAGCTTACAGAGGAATTGAATCTAAATGAGGAGACCGGTAAAAAGCTATTCCCGATATTGGAAAAATATGACAGAAAAAGGATTGAATGGATGGAGAAAAGAAGGAAGATCATGCGGAGCTTACGGAATTCTTTAAAAGAAGGAGATAAAGAAGGAATAAGACTGGCCATTAAGAAATGGGGTGATAATGAGAAGGTTATCAGAGATATAAAAATAAGAAGACTGGAAGAAATAAAAGGTGTTTTGACAGTTGAACAATTGGCTAAATATATACTCTTTGAAGAAAGGTTTGAGAGAGAAATAAGAAGGATTATATTTAATGCTAAAAGAAGAAGAATGTTTTCTAAAAATAAATCCTCATCTTTAAAAAAAGATGAAGATTAGAATTCTTTGAGAATCCTAATAGATAATCTGAAGTTAAATAAGAAAAGGGAATTAGGTAGATTATAAGTAAGGTGAGAGGAATAACTCAGGTTAATACCTTAATCTTATTAAGACTTTTTGTAACAATCATTCCTTTTATCTTTTCATAAGGGCCTATTCTTGCTTCTTTCCATATTATACTATTTTCTATTACAGCACCTTCTTCAACAGAAACATTATCTCCTAATATAACCCTATTTTTTATCTTAGCCCCTTTGGCTATCTTACAATCTCTGCCCACAATAAGACTATCCTTTACCTCTATATCAAAGGGAATTTTTACTTTGCCATTAAGTATATCCATATTACTCTTATAATATCTATCCACAGTTCCTATATCCATAAAATATCCATCCACAAAATATCCAAATATTCTTTCCCCCTTTGATATAAGCGATGTATATATATCCCTGTTTATGCATAAGAATCTATTTTCCTCAATATCTTTTAAAATCGATGGCTCTATAATATGTATCCCTGTAAATTTCCCACCTCTAAAACTGCTTTTATTCTTACCAAGTAGCGATAATATATCTATTACTATTCCTTTAGAATCAACTAATATCTCTTCTCCACCATCAATAAGAATCATTGTAACTATCCCGTTATTCCTTTTGTGAAACTCTATACATTTATTAAGATCGAAATCTATTAATATATCACAATTTATAACTAAGCATGTATCTTTACCCAAAAAACTTTGAGCCTTTTTGATCCCACCCCCCGTTCCAAGAAGCGATGCTTCATACGAATATTCTATTTTCATATCGATATCTTTACCATTACCTATTTCATTGATTATATCTTGAGCCTTATAGTGTAGATTTATAATAACCTCGCTAATACCAGATTTTTTTAATAAGTATAGATTATATTTTATAATAGGTATATTAGCTAAAGGGACAAGAGGCTTTGGAAGCTCCTTTGTAATCGGCCTTAATCTTTCGCCAAATCCTGCAGCTAAAATCATCCCTTTCATAACAATTCTTCGAGATAGTTTTTAAGTAACGATTTCAATGGCAATAACTCTTCATACTTATCAAGATTCTTACTGACATATTTTAGTGTATTTTTTATATACCCTATATATCCCCTTTTATTTTTTACAGTATATAGAAAAGCAAAGGTCCCACATGCCTTAAGATTTCTCTGAATAGATGTAAAGTCGAATAACCTTATAAACTCCTCTCTATCTATCTTTATATTCTCTATCTCTTCCTTCCTATCTATATAATATTCAATAAGCTTATTAATGGATTCCTCATCTAAAGTAACATATGAATCCCTGAGCAGAGAAGCTAAATCATATTGGCATAATCCCATCCTTGCGTCCTGAAAATCTACAAGCTTTATCTCATCATCCTTGATCATTATATTTCTTGAATGATAATCTCTATGGGTAAAATATTTCGATTCTCTATCCAGTATATTAGAAATATATAGGAAATATTTTTCAATTTCCTTTCTATCTTCTGGCCTAATTTCTATCCCTTTATATACCTCAATTAAGTATTTTAGGAATAAATTTAATTCTTCCATAAACTTATTTACATCAAATGAAAGCTTAAAGGCATTACATTCAGGATTAAATCTATTTGTTGCATCTATCTGAATCTTTAATAATTCATCTATTGCTTTATAATAATATCCGATATATTCCTCATCATTATAGAAGATATTTTCGAGGGTTATATCACCAAAATCTTCAAGGAGAATAATCCCTTTATTAATATCTGAATAATATATTTCTGGGACATTAATATTACATTCTTTAAGATGAGTTAATATATTTATAAATGGAAATGAGTTTTGATCACAGGATAATGGTTTAAACTCCATTATTATTACTGAAGTGTTGTTTATGAATAGTCTATAATAATATCTATTAGATGCATCTCCTTTAAGAGGTTGAATAGATATTCTATCATCCTGGAATTTCCATATCTTATTTAATAATTCAGATACATATTCTATCTCCATATCTCTCTATATGTTTTTTTAGCCTTTAGTAATATACCTTTATAATCATTTTCATATTTTCTCAATTCATATACAAAAGGCCCTTCATAATTTATATCTTTAAGGGTTTTTGATATATCTATCCATGGTATATTTCCTTCAAATGGAAGCATATGAGAGTCCTCTTTACCGTTATTATCAGATACATGGATACTTAGTAATCTCTCCTTACATCTGTATAGAGCTTGAATAGGATCTTCAATAATATTGGTATGACCAAGGTCAAGACATATTCCCACATATTCCTCATGGAATCTTTCAACTATATCAATTATATTTTCGGTTTTAGAAAAATCTGTTATCCCATTTTCAAGAGCTATTTTGATTCCTTTCCCTTTGCAATATGATATAAGCTCATTAATACTTCTATATAGATTTTCTACTGGAGAGCCTTCCCCACCAGGATGTATAACTATTATAGATGCACCGAACATATTCATGATGTCTATGAGACTCTTGGTTCTATTTAATGTATCTATTCTCTTATATTCATCAGGGTCTGATAATGATAACCATTTTCCAGCTTTTGCATCCGATATATCCTTATATATTGGTGCATGAAAAGATATTACATTAATATCTTCTTCTCTGATATATCTATGAATATTATGGATCCATTCTCTATCAAGATAATTAAAATGAGGAATCATTCCCCATATCTCTATATTCTCAAAATATTCTCTTATCACTCTTATAACACTCTGATCAATCTGATCAATTACAAATAGATGAGTAGATAATATAAGTTTCATATTTTGCTTTCAGCTCCTTTAAGTAGTCTTTCAATATTTTCTTTATGTCTATATATTATAAATAAAGCCATTATTATACTTAACATTATATACTCCTCTGGATATCTAAAGATCCATATAAATATAGGCATTAAAATAGAAGACATTAATGATCCTATGGAGACAATCCTGAATGTAATAATTAATGTTATGAATACCATAATAGCTGGTAAAATTGAAAGAGGAGTGAGTCCAATAAATATTCCAAGAGATGTAGCTACTCCTTTACCTCCCTTGAACCTGAGGGTAAATGGATAGAGGTGTCCTATAAATGCAAAAAAGCCCACCACAGCAATCAATATACTTGATTCTATGAGACTTTTCGCTATTAATACAGGGGTCAATCCCTTTAATACATCCGCAAATAGGGTAATAATCCCAGATATTTTTCCGGCTGTTCTATATACATTTGTGGCTCCAATATTGCCACTTCCCTTTTCTCTGGGGTCTATACTGGCAAATTTTCTTGATATAATAATACCTGTTGGTATTGAACCCAATACATAGGATATAAGGATAAGTATTATATTTATCATAAACTTTCCAATTAATAAATTATAGATTAAAAATTATATTTTTACCAACAAATTTTTCTCTATTATGAGGGAAAATCATGTACATGGTATCCCCTTTTATTAATATAAGGACATAATACCTTATCCAAATTAATTGGTGGTAATAAAGTAACTTTAGTATCTATCTCAGGAGCAGTCTCCTTTAATATCTCTAAAGGTGATTTATTATCCTTATAACTGTTCTTCCTAAAATTATTAAAGAATATATTATATGTTCTTATCTTAGACATAAAATCATCCATTGATCCAAATCCTTCAATATCAAAAAATTTAGGAGAATATCTAAGCTTAAACATCTCTTTTAATCTCTTAACACTAAATGTCTTAAGTCTCTTCTTAATCTCTATCGCTCTCTTAACATCCTTATCATCAGTCTTAATCTTGTGAGGAAGATTTTTAGGTGTCCTTGACCTATCTTCTAAACCTCTAATACCATCCTTCTCATACCTGCCTGTTGGCAGACAGGTCTCTTCTTCCACTTACGAACTTTGGTGTAGTATTAAATAGCTTAGCAGCCGGTTTTATACCTATCTCATATGCCTTATGAATCATCTCTATCCTGTATTTAAATGGTCTTTTTATCCTGAAATAAATTCAGGACATGGTATAATATTTAACTGGAGACATCGTTTATACCCTCCTTTCTTAATAGGATTTAGAAAGGTATTATAACAAAAAACGATGCCTCCTCTATCTCATTTATCCTCTATCTTTATTATTTTCTATCTTATCCCTTAGTAACATATCTGTTATCCCTTTATATACTTCATCAAAAATACATCCTATCTTCTTCAAGGGGATACCTTGCCTGCCTGCTGCATACAGGTGCTTGGGTATTTCCATTTTCTATAAATATTAGCAATTTAAAAAAAGTATGATATATGGTAGAATACAAAAAATAAGTATTGGAAGATAATAAGCAAAATGGCTAAATTATCCATTATCACATCAATCTTTATAAATAATAGTTGGTATAAGATAAATTAAGGTAAAGAGAAAAGAGATATTTTTAATGATAAACTTATTTAGATAGATGTCTTTTTAATATTTTATCTAAGAGTAAATATATATGAAAAAGAGGTTTTTTGGGGGTATAATAATAAGTTTTGTTTTTTTATATTTAGCTATTAGGAATGTAAATTATTCCAGATTATTAAGTATATTTAAGGAAGTTGATTATATATATGTAATTCTATCTGTATTTCCTATATATTTATGGCTATTTATAAGAGCAATTAGATGGCAATATCTTATAAGACCTTTGAAGAAAGTAAGCCTATTCAATCTATTTTCAGCCACAGCTATAGGATTTATGGTCAATAATATACTTCCAGCAAGGCTGGGAGAATTTGCAAGAGCTTATCTAATAGGCAATAAGGAAAATATAAGTAAAACTTCATCCTTTGCAACAATAGTTATAGAAAGAATCTTTGATGGGCTTAGTATACTTTTTATACTATTTTTAATAGTCTCTTTAATGAATTTTCCAAAAAATGGTCCCATAACCTCTTATTCTCTTAAAAAATGGGGAATATATATGTTATCAATATACATTATTATTATATTAGTTTTATTTATTATAGGGTCAAAGAGGAAATTAATAATAAATATTATAAAATCCATATTCCCAGCTTCTATATCAGAAAGATTTACTCATATGTTCCTATCTTTTTCGGACGGATTAAAGATATTGAATGGGAATAGACATCTATCAGAAATAATATTACATTCCTTTCTCCTATGGATAGTTAATGCTTTCTCTATATACTTAATATTTAAGTCCTTCAATCTCCATCTTCCCATTTTAGCTCCTCTATTCCTTTTAATAATTATATCTTTTGTAGTATTGTTACCTTCATCCCCTGGATATATAGGAACCTATCACGCAGGGTGTGTATACGGCCTTTCCCTATTCAAAATACCAAAAGAGAATGCTCTTGGAATATCCATTATTCTACATGGGATCTCATTTTTCCCTATAATAATCCTTGGTCTAATTTTTCTATGGATAGAAAATATTAGCCTTAAGGATATCTCAAAGGGTTTGTAGATCTGTCTTTAACCCAACCTCATAACCTAACTTATTAGATATTTCTTTCCCTGCTTCTATCACAAGAGGAGCCATCTCCTTTTCTATTCTTTCTTGAGACATTCTCGATGCCGGAGCAGAGATAGATATACCTGCTATAACCCTCTTTGTATAATCTCTGATTGGAGCAGCTACACATTTAACCTCTTTATCATATTCTTCATTATCTACAGCATACCCATCCTGGATTACCTTTTTTAAGTGCTCTAATAATTCGGCCTTATCTGTTATGGTATTCTCAGTATATTTCTCTAACCCTCCCTCATCTATAAATCTCTCAATCTCATCCTCTGACTCAAAGGCTAATTGAATTTTCCCTATTGCTGTGGCATGCGGAGGTAACCAGTGTCCAATCCTTGAAACAACCCTAACAGGTCTTAATCCTTCTAATGCATCTAAATATACAGCCTTTCTCGCTCTAAGAACTCCTACATAAGTGGTTTCATTACATTTATCCGCAACCTTTTTCATAACAGGCTTTGCCTGCTTTAAAAGACCAAGCTGTTTTATAAAAGTTTGACCTAACTCTAAAGCTTTAAGCCCCAGTCTATAATTCTCTGTAGCCTTATTCTGTTCTATATACCCCCTTGTTTCAAGAGTAGCTAAAAGCCTGAATATATTATTCTTATGCAGATTCAGCCTTTTGCTTAATTCAGTAACTCCTAACTCATCTGTATCTCCGGTAAACTCCTCTAATAGATCTAAACTGTGCCATACTGACTGAATTATATAATCCGATTTTTTCTTCTTTCTCATCTTTACCCTCCTTTTTATTATAGGTTTTTATTTAAAATAAAATTATACAATATTTCCTTTTTAAAATCAACTTTTTTTTCGTATTACCTCGAAAAGAATAAAATTAAAAATTGTTATTTGACATATCATAATATATATGTTATTAAAAATTGTTAAAACATGTCAAGAAAAATAATTAAAATAATAATAGATTTATTTATAGTTATATTTTTTGCCATTCTTTTATATATCATTATTAATGGTGGTTTTTCTATAAATATATTTGATATTAGAATTAGAGCACACAGTATTAAAAATCCTATAATATCAATTATTGCCCTAGTAATAATAAGAGAATTTCTGG
This sequence comes from uncultured Thermodesulfobacteriota bacterium, assembly GCA_964501575.1. Lineage (GTDB taxonomy): Bacteria > Desulfobacterota > CAZCTP01 > CAZCTP01 > CAZCTP01 > CAZCTP01. The sequence continues at coordinate 8,171 of CAZCTP010000006.1, read as the reverse complement.
CTTCATATAAGTTTATTAACTTCATTAAATCTGTTTTAGACAGAACATCTATAAAATTTCAAAAAATTCTATACTTATTAGATAAATCAATTGAGAGATTCCCAAAATTCTCCAAGGATAATAACATATTTATAGGTATATCGCTGATATCTATTTCTATATTGATGTTAGAATTAATATTAACAAGGCTCTTTTCTGTTACTATGTTTTACCATTATGCTTTCATGGCTATCTCAATAGCCCTCTTTGGGATAAGCCTAAGTGGGATAATTGTATATATATTTCAGAATAGGTTTAATTCTGAAAGATTCTGGAAAGATCTTCCCTATTTTGCATCACTATTCTCGGCAGCTAATTTTATATCTCTTATTATACTTCTAAAGATAAATATAAGTCTCCACTACTCCTTTAAGAATTTCTTATTACTCCTATCAATCTATATCATATCCATAATACCATTCTTATTAGGAGGTATATGTGTATCAATAGCAATTACTCATCTTTCAAGAAAAGTAAGTAGGTTATACTTCTTTGATCTAATCGGGGCAAGCCTTGGGTGCTTAATTGTCATTCCATTATTAAATCTAGTTGGAGCCCCATCAGCTATAATATTTGTTTCTCTATTTGCTTCTATTGCAGCATTTTTATTTAACTTATCGTATAGAGGAAGGAGTCAATTCATTACATCATCTTTGCTAATAATATTCTTCTTTACTCTTATAGTTATAAATGTGAATTTTCAGATTATCGATGTAAAGTATACAAAGGGCCATAAAGAAGTAGATCTACTATTTAAGAAATGGAATTCATTTTCAAGGGTTGCTATATATAAAAGAAAGCACCAACCATGGGGGGTAAGTCCATTTTATAGAGGTAAATTCCCAGAAACAGTATTTATGGATATAGATGCTTCTGCCTCAACGCCTATAATAAATTTTGATGGGAATTTTAAAAAACTCAGTTATTTGAGATATGACCTTACAACCCTTGCATATAATCTAAAAAACGGCAAAGGATTTAATAGTCTGATCATTGGACCTGGAGGAGGACAAGATGTCCTTGCAGCCCTTATGTTTGGAGCAAAGAAGGTTTATGGTATTGAGATAAATCCTATAATAGTAAATGATGTAATGAGAAAAAGATATAAGGATTTTTCTGGAGGCCTATACTTTAGACCCGATGTAAAGATAATAGTAGATGAAGGAAGAAGCTATCTTAGGAGGTCAAAAGAAAAATTTGATGTTATTCAAGCCACCCTTGTAGACACATGGGCAGCGACTTCTGCTGGCGCCTATTCATTATCAGAAAACAGCCTATATACAGTTGAGGCATTTATTGACTATATAAATCATTTAAAGGATAATGGCGTATTAACTTTCTCAAGATGGGCCCATGAGGGGTTAAGGCTTATAACAATATCCCAGGATGCACTTAGAAGATTAAATATAGATAAGATAGAGAATAGGATTATTATAGTTCTTAACAGGAACTTATGTAATTTTTTATTAAAGAAGAATGAATTTAGTGTAAAAGAGGTTAAAAAGATTGAAAATATATGTAAAAATTTAGGATTTGATATAGTCTATGCTCCATATATAAAGGTTGATAATAATGATTTTACAGATCTTATTCTTACCAAGGATAGGAATAGCTTTTTTAAAAAATTCAAATATGATATTACTCCGACCACTGATAATAGACCTTTCTTCTTTCACATAAAGAAATTAAAGGATGTGCCAAACAGTCTCTTAAGAAAGGATTTTTTATTTGGGGATGGATTAACTAACTTAATAAGCCTTTTAATTATCTCTACAATTCTTGTAATTTTATTTATTATTCTACCCCTATTGATATTTAAAAGGAAAGATATAGCTGGTGAAAGGAAGGAAAAACTTAAATTTCTTATATACTTTGCATTTCTTGGAACCGGATTCATGTTTCTGGAAATCTCTTTCATGCAAAAATTTATACTATTCTTAGGGCATCCAATATATTCTTTGACTGTTATTTTATTCTCAATCCTATTTAGCAGTAGTATAGGAAGCTTCTTCACCGGGAGATTTGATAATGATAATTTATCAAAGAATTTAAATAGAATTTTAATAATTATTATTGCTATTTCAGCCCTATATATATTTATACTTCCAGGAATATTTTATAATCTAATATATCTTAATAGATTTTTAAGAATATTAATATCTATACTGCTACTCTTCCCATTAGGATTCTTCATGGGTATGGCTCTACCATTAGGGATAAGAATAATGGATAAAAGATTCCATAGCATAGTCCCATGGGGATGGGGAATAAATGGTGCTACATCTGTCCTTGGCTCCGGTCTATCAATATTTTTAGCAATGAATTTCGGATTTAATATATCAATATTAGCTGGTATAATATCCTATGCCTTTGCTTTCATTATACCCAAGAATTAGACTACTTATTATTATATTATTCTCTGTTATTTTATTTAACTGTTCAGGGAATATTGACCCCCATAAAGAATATTTAGTTGGGGTATATTATTATTCATGGTTCCCTAAAAATTGGAAATATAGATATACTTATGGTCTATTAAATCCTAAAATTCCTCCTCTTCTTGGTGAGTACTCATCATCTGATCTCAGTGTTATAGAAAAGCATATATCTTGGTCTTCCATGTATGGGGTAAAATTCTGGGCAATAAGCTGGTGGCCAGGGAGAAAAGAGCTTGACAGGGTTATTAAGAATTATCTATATAACGCTAAGAATATAAAGGATATTAAATTCGCTATATTCTATGAAAGTTACGGGTTGGGATTAAAGAATGGGAAGATAATATTTGATGATAAGCTGACAGAGAGGTTTATATCGGATTTTATATATATTGCCAAAACCTATTTCAATCATCCAAGCTATTTAAAGATAGATAATAAACATGTGATAATACTCTATATAACAAGGGCATTTACAGGAAATTATAAGAAAGGAATAAGGAAATTGAGAAAGGTTATGAAAAATATGGGATATGATCTGTATATAATAGGTGATGAGATATTTTGGAATGTTGAAAATAATTTTCCTAATAAACCAAACATAGAAAGATGCAATCTATTTGATGGTATAACAGCATATAACATGTATGATTGGTCTAAACTCTCCCATAGAGGGTATGGTAAGTTTAGTAGTTTTATAAGGGATGTAAAAAATATATATAGAGAATATAGAAATAGTCTTTATGGAATTGATTTTATTCCTTCTCTAATCCCTGGATATAATGATAGAGGAATTAGGCCCAAACTTAACCATTATATTATACCAAGGGAGTTTAGCTCTTATGATAATGGAAGTTCATTCTTTGAAGAGGGACTAAATAGAATAGTAGTACCCTTCATAGATAAAGATATAAATATGATATTGATAACCTCATGGAATGAATGGAATGAAGGGACACAGATTGAACCATCTATAATATCCAAGCCCACAAATTCAGATGTTAGTGAAGACGGAAAGCAGTATACAGGAGGATATAAATATTATGGCTATGGAATGAAATATCTTGAGATAATTAGAAATAAATTTGTAGCAATATATGGTAGGGTAAAGGAGGAATATAAAGGGAATAGAATTATCGCTTTAAAAAATGGAAAGGTATTAGCAATTACAAATCCTGACTCTTCAGGATATTATACTCTATCAAGAATAAATCTTCCTCCATCTGAATATGAAGTGAAATTAAGTAGGAATAAAGTCTCGAAAACTGTAAAGGTAAGAAGGGATGTAGCAGTTAGGCAGGACTTTCAATAAAACTGTTTGGTTCCATATCTCTCTTGTTCTCTTTAAGACATATATTAATCCTTTCAAAAGGTAAAATCTGATAGATTTTAATAATTCCTAATTTTACAAGTTCAAGTATAGCTAAAAAGTTTATAATAAGTTCCTTTCTTGAATGCGGATATGGAATAAGTTCTTCAAAACTTATAATACTTGATGATTTTAATATCCTTATTATCTCTCTCATCTTATCTTTAATGGACACCTCTTCGACCTCTACATTATAGAATTCCTTCTTTGAGACTCTATCCATCAAATTCTTAAAAGCTTCTATTAGATGGAAGATACTTACATCTTCATAATATATAAAATCTTCCCTCTCCCGAGATAGATTCCCCCTTAAGAAAGTATCTCTATTTAATATCTCTCTTTTAAATAGTTTTAATCCTGCTTCTTTATATTTTTTATGTTCTACTAACATCCTAACAAGTTCGTCTCTCGGATCCTCTAAATCTTCATCTTCCTTATCCTCTTCCCTCTTTGGAAGAAGCATAACAGATTTTATATTCATAAGAGTAGCAGCCATTATAATAAACTCACCTGCTATATCAAGATTTAACACCCTCATTATCTTAATATATTCTAAGTATTGCTTTGTAATTAATGAGATAGGGATATCATAGATATTAATCTTATTCCTTTTAATGAGATAGAGAAGAAGGTCTAATGGGCCTTCAAACATCTCTAATTTTACATTATATTTTGAAGGATATTCCCACAACATCCTTTACTTCTTCAAATATATTCTTTGCGATTTTCCTTCCCCTTTCTGCTCCATTATTTAAAATATCTATAACATCCTTGGGACTAAGTTCTCTCCTTTTCCTATATATAGGTTCCAATGCATTTATAAGACTTTTTATCAATATATTCTTACAGTCTACGCACCCTATCTTAGCTATTCTACAAGATTCCAATATCTCTTTAACCAGATTCTCTTCTGTAAATACCCTGTGAAGCATAAATACAGGGCATATATCAGGATTCCCAGGGTCATGTCTCCTTTTCCTTTGTGGATCTGTAAACATTTTTAATATCTTTCCCTTTATTTCCTCCGGAGAATCTGAAATATATATACAATTATTATAACTTTTACTCATCTTCCTCCCATCGGTTCCTAATATCTTGGGACTCTTTGTAAGTTTTGCTTCAGGTACCGGAAACACCTCTCCGTATAGATAATTGAATCTTCTTGCTATTTCTCTACATAGCTCTATATGAGGAAGCTGATCCTCACCAACAGGTATATAATTAGCTTTATATAACAATATATCCGCTGCTTGAAGAACAGGATATCCTAAAAATCCATAATTAGAAAGCTCTTTATCTTTAAGTTCTTTAATTTGTTCCTTATAAGTAGGATTTCTCTCAAGCCAGGATATCGGAACTATCATTGACAATATGAGATGAAGCTCAGCATGTTCAGGTATATGAGATTGAACAAATAATATACTCTTTTCAGGATTAAGTCCACAGCTCAGCCAATCAATAGCTACCTCCAACACATTATTCTTTATATCCTTGGTGTCTGCGTAATCTGTTGTTAGAGCATGTAGATCCACTATTGAATAAATACATTCATATTCTTTCTGAAGTTCTACCCAATTTACTAATGCTCCCAAATAATTACCAAGATGAAGTTTCCCTGTTGGTCTCATTCCGCTAAAAACCCTGTTTTTCATTAATCTATCCTCCAAAGAGCAATTGAGCCAATATATTTACAGTCCTGAATATAATGTGATTTGCTATTCCCATAGGATCAATAAATATTATTAGGATTAATATTAACATTCCAAATGGTTCAATGCTACTCAATATATTACTATATTTATGTGGCAGAACACCTACCAATATTCTGCCTCCATCCAGTGGAGGAATAGGAATAAGATTAAACACAGCAAGCAATAAATTTATCTGTATACTGAATATCAGCATTAAGGATATTGGAAGCATGATAGATGATAGCAAATCACCCCTTGATATTAATGAAGATGGTATGTTCTGTAAGTATAGAAGCCTTGGGTCAATATATAGTAATAATCTTAATATAATACTTGATATGAATGCCAGAGCTAAATTTGTAAGAGGACCAGCAGCAGAGACCCATATCATATCTCTTTTAGGATTTCTTAGATTAAAAAAATTAACGGGGACTGGCTTTGCGTATCCAAATATAATGGGTGAATTACTGAAAATGAGGAGAAGTGGTAAAATGATTGTACCAAATATATCTATATGGACCAACGGATTTAGGGATAATCTCCCCATATGTCTGGCAGTTGGATCACCAAATTTATTAGCTACAAATCCATGCGATACCTCATGTAGAATGATAGCTATGAGTATCGGGAGCGTAATAATAGATATTTTCTGGATTAGCCCATCCATATTTTAGAAATTATTATCAAAATAAAGCTTTATTGTCAATCCTCTTAGAGCAATTTGTCATTTAAACTTTAAAAAGTACACAGCTTTTGCAGATTTATCCTCTTTTCACATTTAAAATTATAAGCCTTTTATAATTAATAATTTTTTAAACTCTTTCTTTACTACTACTTCTGTTTTCTTGATCTTTATCACTCTCATTTTCCTCTTCCTTGGCTTTAGGCTCATTCCTTAGATGCTAAGTTAGGTTAGAAACTACAATCTTGTGTACCCCCTGGTTGGATACTTACAGTATATGAGATCAGCAACTCGAATTCCAGAAAGAAGTGCAGCTTCTACACAAGGGTATCGATAGAAGTCTCCACAGATGTAAACATTTTCCATCTTTGTCTTTAGATCCGGGATAGAAATTCCTGGTCTGGGTGCTGCAACTGCAGGATATTTATAGACTTCCTTAATTATTTCATAGTCTTCATAATAGGAGGTTAGATCACAATCTTTTTCATACAAGTGGACATATGAAACCATTGGATCCTCTTCCCCAGTATAAATAAAGTAAACATTTCCAGGATTTTCAGCCCTGGCAATAATTATACCCAGAAATTTTCTGTATTTTTCTTTAAGCCTCCCCTTTACAATAAGGTGATTTCCATTACCATAGTCGAAACTCAATTTTAAATCTGGTAGTAATTGATTACTGATAAAGGTAGGAAGCGCCAGTACAACTACATCGACATTAATACTATCAAGACTATCATCTTTTAAATATTCAATGGTATATTTCCCATTTTCTTCTTTTGTGATTTTAATTACTTTTGCCTCAGTAACAATCTTATTCCCCAGTTTTTTATGTAAAGTTCTTGCTATCACATCCATACCATTTTTGGGCTTTTTATTTTCTAAAAAACCGGTAGCAAGTAGTCTGAGACCATAGGCTGCTGAAAGCTCATCTGATGGAGTGTAACACATAGAGGTAAATGGTTGGACAAATCTCTCTATAAAATCCTCTGAAAAGCCTCTTTCTCTGAAAAAATCTGCTGTAGATATCTGGTGATTCCTCTCCTGTTCTTGATCAAAGTAATCGCAACTGAAATTTATCCTTTGTATATATTTTTTCAGTTTACCTAATTTTATGATATCAGAACATGAAAATACCCCTGAAGTTACTATAGAAAATCTGCTTAAATTCATAAGGCGATCTTTATATATTAAAGCTAACTTTTTAGAGGCCATTGAAGGCCCATCAATCTCACCCATTAAATCAAATTCCTTAAGATATTTTATATAGGTTTTATCTATAGAAGGAGTTATCCAGACCGCCCCTAAGTTAATCCTGTGACCTTCATGAATTTCTGAAACTGTCCTTCCTCCAACAACCTTTTCCTTTTCCAGAATGGTTATTTGACCATAGCCTCTTTTTACAAGTTCATAACCACAGGCAAGCCCTGCACATCCTGCCCCTACAATCCCAATTTTAATTTCCATGGGATTCTCCTAAATTAATAACATCCTTCAATTTACTTTCCAATTAATACCCTGCAAAAATAAATAGCAATCTTCCTCTGCACACTATACATAAATTCCTGATACTTTTTAGCTGCTATGGCTCTTTTCTTAGAAAATAAATTAAAGTGTATCATCTGTACCAACAATTGTCTCCCCGATCCTTCTGAAATCCCCTTGAGGTGAAATAATAAAATTCCTCCTACTATTCTATTCTTAATTGCCATGCCACATAAACATAGTAGCCCTATCTTCCAAATATGTAAAGTATATTTCTTAGGTTTACCCCCACATGATATGCAACAAAAATACATCCTATCTTCTTCAAGGTGATACCTTGCCTGCCTGCTGCAGACAGGTGCTTGGGTATTTCCAAAAAGACTAAAGAAAATCCATTGACTTTTTTAGAGCTTTCGTATATTTTATTTGACAAAAGATATTTATCAATTTATAATAATTTTAAACGAAGA
>CAZCTP010000005.1:0-81099 GCA_964501575.1 uncultured Thermodesulfobacteriota bacterium | reverse complement strand
AATCACAGTGGATTTTATATTATTCTCTATGGTAAGGTTCAAGCTAAGGATTTGGTTATTGAATTCTCTGGAGATAAAGTAGATTCTTATAGATTAGTAGAAAGAGGAGAAGCTTGGGGTATACTGGCACCTCCTGGTGGTGTAGCAAAATGATATAACAATACAGGCCTGTGTTAGAATGAGGGAGAATGATTGTTTATAGGGCGATTAGCTCAATGGATAGAGCGTTGGTCTCCGGAACCAGAGGTTGGGGGTTCAAATCCCCCATCGCCCATATTATTTTAATAATATGAAGAGAATCTTCACCTGCCAAATATGTGGATATCAATCTTTAAAATGGCTCGGGAAATGTCCCGAGTGTCATGAGTGGAATAGTATGATTGAAGAATCCATAAAAGGTAAGAAGGATAGAAGTATATCCACTGATACACAACCAAAGCCAGTAATAGATATAGAAATAGAATATAGTGATAGAATAATTACTGATGTAGAAGAATTTGATAGGGTGCTGGGAGGAGGTATCGTTAAAGGCTCTTTAATACTTATTGGTGGAGATCCAGGTATTGGAAAATCAACCCTACTTCTTCAGGTAATGAATCGGATTGGGAATAAAGGTTATAAAATTTTATATGTATCTGGTGAGGAATCTGTTAAACAGATTGGAATAAGAGCTAAGAGACTAAATGTAGATTCAAAAAGTTTATATATATTAGGCGAAAATTCACTGGAAAGTATAATAGAGAAGGTAAATGATTTAACCCCGGATTTGCTTGTAATAGATTCTATTCAATCAATATTTACTGATGCTGTAGATTCTATATCAGGAAGTGTAAGTCAACTTAGAGAGATTACAAATAGACTAATGTATATTTCAAAGAATCAGGGTATTAGTACATTTATTATAGGTCATGTTACAAAAGAAGGAGCTATTGCTGGTCCTAAGTTACTTGAACATATGGTAGATACTGTATTATATTTTGAGGGGGATAAAGGGTATCAATATAGGATAATAAGGAGTATAAAGAATAGGTTTGGTCCTATTAATGAAATCGGCGTGTTTGAGATGAAGGAAAATGGGCTAAGAGAAGTAATAAATCCTTCGGAATTCTTTTTATCTGAGAGGGTTATAGATGTCCCTGGTATATCTGTTGTTGCTACAATGGAAGGATCAAGACCTATATTGGTTGAGCTGCAATCTCTTGTGGCTAAAAGCGGTTTTGGAATCCCAAAGAGGACAGCAATAGGTGTAGATTTTAATAGATTGTCACTTCTTATAGCCGTTCTTGAAAAAAGACTAGGAATGAATCTTTCCTCTCATGATATATTCATAAATGTTGCAGGGGGCATTAGGATAAATGAACCTGCTATAGATTTAGGTATATTATCATCTATTGTATCAGGGTTTATAGACAAACCTCTTGATTCAAAGACAGTTATATTAGGTGAGGTAGGATTAGCTGGTGAGATAAGAGGTATAAGTCAGGTAGAAGCAAGAGTAAAGGAAATTACAAAGTTAGGATTTAATAGATGTATGCTCCCTATCAAAAACGTAGAGACTATAAGATCAAAACATTCAATAGAGCTTATAGGAATAAAGGGAGTTAAAGAAGCAATTAATATTCTATTTTAGAAATAATCTTTGATACTTCATCTAATGCTTCTTCTCGGGTAGCAATATCACCACTTAGCTGTCTTGTTCTCACATGGTCAAGAATCTTTTTAAATATCGGACCAGGTTTTAGATTAAACTCTTTTATTAGATCTCTCCCCATTATTAATGGAGGATTATCATATACAGGCTTTATCTCCTCCATATATATTTTAATCAATCTATTTGCAATAATAAAGGCAATTTCATCTCTATTTTTAGGACTTCTTGGTCCCTTAATAGATAATATATCAGATAAAGATAGGAGTATAGTTCCTATTCCATCCCCTTTACATCTATTAAAAAATCTTTCTACATGCTTTCTATTAATTTGAAAATAGTCCATCTGCTCCATTATTAAGTGATTTCTCACCATATTTTTAATAATAGATACCTCATCATTTGATAGTTTTAATCTCTTTCCTATATTACCGCTTATTCTTTCTCCCTCTATCTCATGGTTATAGAAATGTATAAAACCATTATCATCTAAACTTCTTGTAGCTGCTTTTCCTATATCATGCAGCAAAGCAATAAGTTTCAACAATGCTTTTTTAGGTCTTCCATATACAGGTTCCTCATTTAAATAATCTATTATTATATCTTCATAGGGGAAAAAATGGTCTGATAGATTATTAATTAACTGTTCTAAATTCTTTACAGAAGTTAAGGTATGATTCCATACATCTAAATGATGATATTCATTCTGTTCAAGATCCTTTGCAGGTTTAATTTCTGGGATTATCTCTGCTAATAGTCCAACTTCATCCATCTCTTTAATATATTTATAGGATTTATCTATTGAGATTATCTTGAATATTTCATCTCTTATTCTTTCATGGGATACCCTTTTTATTAATTTCCTATCCCTTACAATTAAATCTTTTGTAAGAGATGTTATATTAAGCTCATACAAGGCTGACAGTCTAAATGCTCTAAGCATTCTTAGGGGATCTGCCTTAAATGAATCTTCTGAAACTATATTTATAATACGAGCATTAATATCATCAATACCGAGAAATGGATCTATAAATCTAACTCCTCCATGTTTAAAAAATTCGCCAAGTTCTACTGCAATCGCATTGATTGTAAAGTCCCTTTTTGACAGATCCTCTTCTATGTTTTTCCCCTCTATCCCATTAAAATCAAGCGTAACATTCTTCCCACCCCTTCTAATAACAATTCTAGATTTTCCAAATTTATCATTAAGAACAAAGAAACTACCTCCTATAATATCTGCAAATGTTCTTGAAAAGCTTAATACATTTTCACCTTCTACAACAAAATCAAAATCGTAATACTCTTCTCCCCTATTAAAGAACAGGTCTCTTATTAACCCTCCAACAAGATATACTCTGATTTTTCTACTACTTGAGTATATGTAAAGTTCTCTAAGGAGTTTACTGCTCCTTATAATATCAATATTTATGTCCCTATATCCCATGAGCTCAGGTATCTCTTCTGATCTTCAGTCAATCTGTCTATCTCAACTCCCATGCTCTCAAGCTTTAACCGTGCTATCTCTTCATCTATTTCTTTCGGGACCTTATAGACCTTCTTTTCAAACTTTCCTCTATTCTTAAATAAGTATTCTACCGAAAGCGCCTGATTTGCAAAGCTCATATCCATAACAGTTGGTGGATGTCCTTCTGCAGCTGATAGATTTATAAGCCTCCCTTCACTTAAGAGATTTATCCTTCTTCCATCTTTTAATGTATATTCTTCTATATAATCTCTTATTCTTCTTTTACCTATAGATATTTCTTCTAATGCCTTTATATTTATCTCTACATTAAAATGTCCTGAATTAGAGATTATAGCTCCATCCTTCATTAATAGGAAATGGGCTCTATCAATTACATTTTTATCTCCTGTTAATGTACAGAATATATCTCCTATTTTTGCAGCTTCAGAAATAGGCATGACCCGGTATCCATCCATAATAGCCTCCAATCCCCTCAATGGATTTACCTCAGTAACAATAACATTTGCTCCCATTCCCCTTGCCCTCATAGCAACTCCTCTCCCACACCACCCATATCCACATACAACAAACACCGACCCTGCTAATAGACGGTTTGTTGCCCTTATAATCCCATCTATTGTACTCTGACCGGTTCCATACCTGTTGTCAAATAGATATTTCGTATTTGAATCATTCACTGCTATAACTGGAAATTTTAACACTCCATTATCACACATACTTTTGAGTCTGATAACCCCTGTTGTAGTCTCTTCTGTTCCCCCAATAATGCTGTTCAGTAAGTCATCATAGGAATGAATTGTAGAGGTAAGATCGGCGCCATCATCCATTGTTATCATAGGCTTAAATTCTACTGCAGCTTTTATATGATTATAATATGTTTCATTATCCTCTCCCTTTATTGCATATACAGATATATTATCATTTATTACAAGAGAAGCCGCAACATCATCTTGGGTACTTAATGGATTTGATGCACACAATATAATATCTGCTCCCCCATCCTTTAAAGCCTTTATAAGATTTGCTGTCTCTGTAGTTACATGAAGACATGCTGCAATTTTCAATCCTTCAAGAGGACGTTCTTTCCTAAACCTTTCTCCTATCTTTCTTATCACCGGCATACTCTGTTCTGCCCATTCTATTCTAAGTTTTCCTTTATCAGCTAAATTTACATCTTTTATATGAAAATTCATATTTTATCTCCCTGCACATTTTATTAATTCATTAATTTTATCTACCCTTTCCCAAGTAAACTCAGGTTCATTCCTTCCGAAATGTCCATAAACAGCAGTATTTCTGTATATAGGCCTAAGAAGATCAAGTGTCTTAATTATACTATAGGGTCTCATATCAAAAACTTCCTTTACTATATTTGCAAGTTTTTCATCTTTTATTTTACCCGTACCGAATGTATCCACCATAACAGAGACCGGCTCTGCCATACCGATAGCATAGGCTATCTGAACCTCACATTTATTAGCAAGACCAGAAGCAACAATATTTTTTGCTATATAGCGAGCCATATATGAAGCACTCCTATCGACCTTTGATGGATCCTTCCCTGAAAAGCATCCTCCTCCGTGCCTCGCCTGTCCCCCATAAGTATCTACTATTATCTTTCTACCTGTAAGGCCACAATCTCCCTTTGGTCCACCTATTACAAATCTACCGGTAGGATTAATTAAATATTTTGTATTATTATCAAGGAGTTCTGCAGGTATAACCCTTTTTATAACCTCTTCTATAATTCCTTCCTTTATAGTCTCGTTTTTAACATCCGGGGAATGTTGGGACGATATAACTATAGTATCGACTCTTTTAGGTTTATCTTCTACATATTCTATCGTAACCTGAGATTTTCCATCAGGTCTTAAAAAATCAAGAATTTTATTCTTCCTAACATAACTTAATTTCTTTGTTAACCTATGTGCAAACAGTATAGGCATAGGCATTAATTCTTCAGTCTCTCTACATGCATAGCCAAACATAATACCCTGATCACCCGCCCCCTGATCTTTATCATCCTCCCTATTAACACCCAAGGCAATATCTGGAGATTGAGGATCTATGCATGTAATAACAGCACAATTTTCCCAATCAAATCCCAATGAAGGGTTATCATAGCCTATTTTTTTAATTGTCTCTCTCGCAATAGCAGGGATGTTTATATTTGCTTTAGTTGTAATTTCACCAGCAACTATTGTCATCCCCGTAGTAACAAGAGTTTCACACGCAACCCTTCCCCTATGGTCTTCTTTGATAACCGCATCTAATACCGCATCAGAGACCTGATCGGCAATCTTATCAGGATGCCCCTCTGTCACAGATTCAGATGTAAACAGGTAACTTTGTAGATCCATATTAGACTTCCTCCTTAACTTAATTATCTTATTATCTTACTTAAGATATAATAAAATCCATTATACTTTATTTCTAAAACTTAGGCAAGAATTTGTTTTGAAGAGGTAGTGTAAATTAATTACCCATTCCCTTCAATTAAAAAATAAATATTGACATTAATATAATGTTTTGTTATTAATAAAAGAAAATTTTATTTATTAAATAAATTACAATCTTTTAAGGGGATAATTAAGATGGCAAGATATGGAATGGTCATAGATTTAAAAAGATGTATCGGTTGTTATGGATGCCTAATAGCCTGTAAGGCAGAGAATTTTACACCACCTGGCATATTTTGGGCAAGAGTATTAAAAAGGGAAGAAGGCAGGTATCCAATGGTAAGGAAAATTTCTTTACCTCTGATTTGTATGCATTGTGGAGACCCCGCATGTGTTCGAGTTTGTCCCACAGGAGCATCTACTCAGAGAGAGGATGGTATAGTTACTATTGATTCAAATAAATGCTTTGGATGCAGATACTGCATGATGGCGTGTCCCTATGGATCCCGTTTTTATTACTCTGAAGAGAGACAATATTTTCCGAAGTCTTTAACCCCTTATGAAGAATTTGGGAAAGAAAAGCATGCTGTTGGGGTGGTAGAAAAGTGTGATTTTTGTATTAATAGAATTGAGAAGGGGATAGATCCTGCTTGTGTAGCGAATTGTATGGGAAAGGCAAGATATTTTGGTGATATTGAGGATCCAGATAGTGAAGTATCAAGATTGATTAGACAGAGGCATGGGTTTCAGCTTCGCCCGGAAGCAGGAACAGACCCATCTATATTTTATCTTTCACCTTAAGATTATGGGGGAACTATGAAAGAGGGTGTTATACAATTTTCAGATCAGTTTATAGATACATTTAAACATCAAAAAGAATGGATTGAGGGACGAGGATTATTACTGCTACTTGCTATTTTTACAGGTGAACTTGGAGCTGGTACATTTCTTGTATCTTTATACCTAAACTTCTTCTTAGGTATGGTAGTTGGAATAGCTATCGTTGCTATATTTAAAACTACTTTTCATGTTCTCTTTCTTGGTCAACCACTTAGATTCTGGAGAGCTTTCACCCGACCACAGAGCTCATGGATTAGTCGTGGAGTTATTATTATGAGTGTATTTGTAATCTCTGGCTTGTTATATATATTGCCATCTTTTGAAATGTTCTATTTTTTACCATGGAAAGAGGGAACACTTTTGAGGGATATAATATTAATAATCGCTATAATATCTGCTTTTGGGGAAATAATATATGTTGGTCTACTGATGTCATTTAATTCTTCCATTCCCTCTTGGAATACTGGATTATTACCTATACTTTTCGGGGTATACTCTCTGTTAGATGGAGCAGCTCTCACACTTATTATAATCTTGATAAAAAAGTGGGATATTGATAATCTTAGCCATCTTAAGATGATTGAAATATGGCTTACTATCTCTGTGATTGTAAATATAATCTCCTATGTATGGAATATGTATTATACTACTGTTGGTGGTAGGGAATCCGCTTATGAATTAATTAAAGGGAAATTATTCCTTTCTTTTATAGGTGGAGTGATTGTTTTAGGGATAACGATACCATTAGTTTTAGCTACCTATTCATACTTTATAGCTCTACCATATGTAATTTTAGGAATAGGCTCCTTTTTATCACTTGTTGGGGGAATACTTCTGAGATACTCTATTCTTAAAGCTGGTATTTTTCCACCTTTATTCCCGTTATTTGCTCAGATTAGACAATGATTAACATATCAGTTAACTTTTATGGTTTTATAAGAGATGTAGTTGATAGTAAACATGTAGAATTTGAGCTTCCTGATGATGGCACTGTTAAAGATATTATAGAATTTCTTATTAATAAATATGGAGATAATTTGAAGAATAGGCTTCTGAGTTCTAAAGGATGGCTTAGAAGGAGTATAAAGATGGTTATTAATGATAGTGTAATAATGCATGATGAGCTTGAAAGGAGACTAAAACTTAACAATTCTCCAAAATTAGAAGTTACAATCTTTATTTTCCCTCAACTGGGAGGAGGCCTTTCAAATATAAATATGGAGGAATAAATATGCAAGAAGATAGATGGATTCCAACATCTTGTAGTATCTGTTACAATGGATGTAGTATATTAGTTCACAGAGTAAATGGCGTTATTGTAAAGATAGAAGGAAATCCAAATAGTCCTGCAGGTATGGGAAGACTCTGTCCAAAGGGACTCTCTGGAATAATGATTCTCTATGATCCATATAGGGTAAAAACCCCATTAAAAAGAACAAATCCTGAAAAAGGGATAGGAATAGACCCAAAATGGGTAGAGATTAGTTGGGAGGAAGCTCTTGACATAATAGCGCAAAGGTTAAGTAAAATACATAAAGAGGACCCCAGAAAGCTCATGCTTGCTGGAACAGTTGCTACTGTTGGTTCTCTTCTTTTATCCTGGAATTTCGCAGCTGCCTTCGGAACACCAAATCTCTATGTATCAGGTGCAGGAGTACATTGTGGGAATGGGGAGCATCTTTTCTCCTGTTTGCTTCATGCATCATGGAATAAAATTCCAGATTATGATTACTGTAATTATCTACTCCTATTCGGGTGTCATGTTGGTTTTGCTGCATATTATAGCTTTACTACCATGGCTCAAAGATGTTCTGACGCAAGAATAAGAGGAATGAAAGTTGTTACAATTGACCCAATGTGCAATGCTGCAGGGGAAAAGAGTGATGAATGGATACCTATAAGGCCTGGTACTGATGCTGCTCTTGCGTTAGCTATAATTAATATTTTAGTCAACGAATTGGGTATATATGATGCTGAGCATATAAAGAAGGATACCAATGGTCCATATCTAATTAAACCCGATGGTTATTATATGAGAGACAAGGATAGTGGAAAGCCATTAATATGGGATCCTGTGGATAATAAAGCAAAAACATATGATGATTCCAGTATAAAAGATTTTGCTTTAGAAGGAACATATAATATAGAAGGAATAGAGTGTAACCCTGCTTTTCTCTTGTTAAAAAATCATGTAAAAAAATGGACTAAAGAAAAGGTATCAGAGATAACCACAATACCAGCCAATACTATAGAAAGGATCGCTAAAGAATTTGGAGAAGCAGCGAGAATAGGAAGTAAAATAATTATTGATGGGAAAGAGCTTCCGTTAAGACCTGCAGCAGCTGTGTACTTTAAAGGAGCTCAGGCTCACAAACATTCTATGTTGACATCTATGGCCATAGATTTACTAAATGTTATAGTAGGGTCATGTGATGTTCCTGGCGGTATTTTAGGCACTAATTCGGTATGCTTGGGCTATCCTGAAACAGGTGAGCCCTATTATACCCCTACGGAAGGTCCTGATGGACTTATGGTTACTGGAAATTGGGTTGTGCCAGCGGTTCCATATCCACCAAGAGAGGTAACCAAACCGCAATCTCATACCTTAATAGAGCTATTTCCTTTATCTATAGGAACATATTTCCCTATACTTACTATTCCAGATCCTAAGAAATGGGGACTTGACTATAATATTGAAATGTTAATAAATGTGGGCTCAAATATGTTGATGAGTCTTGGTAATCCGGAGGTTGTGGCAGAAGCTTTAAAAAGAATTCCCTTTATAGTATCTTTCAATTTAAATCTTGATGAAACTACTGACTTTTCTGATATTGTTTTACCTGATACATGTTATTTAGAAAGATTGGAACCCTATCCAACTGAGGCATTTATAGTAAGTTTTCCAGGAGGAACGGGAGAATGGGGATGGCAATTAAGACAGCAAGTAATAGATCCTATTTATGGAGGCAGAAATGTCATAGAGGTTTTCATGCAAATAGCTGAAAAATTAGGAGTTATTGGGGACTTCTATATGGCACTCAATCTAATGGGAAGGTTTAAGGACCCCTATAAATTAGATCCTAATAAAAGATATGAATGGGAAGATATAGTTGACAGATGGTGTAAGTCTCTATTTGGTCATGAACACGGAATCGAATGGTTTAAAAAGGAAGGGGTTATAAAATGGGAAAAGAAGATTGAGGAAGTTTACTGGAGACCATTTCTTAAAGTTAGAGTCCCTATATATTTTGAATATTTTAAAAAGGCTGGAGAAGATGTAGAAAATATTACCAAAGAATTAGGTATAGATATGGACCTTTCAGATTATCAACCTCTTCCAGATTGGAAGCCATGCCCTTCCCATGGGGTGGATTCAAAGGATTACGATCTTTTTGCCTTTTATTATAGAGTAGCGTGGCATACCTTCTCCTGGACTATGGAAAATCCATGGTTAAATGAGCTTGCTGAGCTTGATCCATGGACATATTATGCGGTTATTAATAAAAGGGTGGCAGAGAATAAAGGTATAAGTGATGGAGACCCTATATGGATAGAATCTATAGAAGGGAATAAGATAAAAGGAATAGCAAGGCTTTCAGAGGCGATACATCCTGAAGCATTGGGGATAGCAAATAATGGAGGACATTGGGCGGAAGGTTTACCCATTGGTAAAAATAAGGGTCCCAGAATATGTGAATTGCAGCCTATTAATCTAAAATATACGGATATACCTACAAATAATTTAGATCTATGTGTAAAGGTTAAGATCTACAGAGAATAATATTGATATGGAATTTATGAAAGCAGTAGTCACTACAGCATTTGGGGGCCCAGAAGTCTTATCTTATAAAGACTTGCCTGTTCCCATTCCAAAAGATAATGAATTATTGGTTAAGGTATATGCCTGTGCTTTAAATCCACTTGATTACAAGATTAGAAATGGAAGTATTACAATGGGGAAAACCCCTTCCTTTATCCTAGGCTATGATATTTCTGGGGTAGTAGTCCAGGTAGGAAAGAATGTAACTCGATTTAAGCCTGGTGATGAGGTCTATTATTGTGCCGAATTTACAGGTGATGGCGGCTATGCAGAATATCATGTTGTAAGAGAGGATGTAGTTGCTTTAAAGCCTGAGAATATTACCTATATAGAAGCAGCATCATTACCTCTGGCTGGAATGACAGCATGGGAATCTCTCTTTACCTGTGCAAACATAAAAGAGGGGGAAAATGTCCTTATTCATGCTGGGGCTGGTGGAGTTGGTTCTATAGCTATTCAGCTTGCTCGGTGGAAAGGAGCGAAAATTTATACTACTATTAGCAGTCCTGGTAATTATGAATTTGTTAAAGAGCTCGGAGCTAATGTAATTATTAACTATAAAAAAGAGGATTTTGTAAAAGTTATAAATTCGGATACAAAAGGAAAAGGTGTTGAGGTCATTTTAGACTCTGTTGGTGAAGAAACACTCTTAAAAAGTTTAGATGCGTTGTCGCGTTTTGGCAGAATAGTCACAATTGTCAATACAAATCAACCACTTCCGCTTCTAAACGCATGGTTTAAAAACGCGGCAATTCATTTTCTTCTTATGGAAATCCGGGCTGATATATTAAATAAAATAAGGGACCTCGTTGAAAATGATATAATTAGACCCTCAGTTCGACAGGTTTTTACACTCAAAGATGTAGTAGAGGCTCATAAACTATTGGAAACTCATCATGTTCAAGGGAAAATAGTTCTGGAAGTATGTAAATAATCTCTGGTCTCTTTGGTTTATCTGGTTTGTCTCGTTGATTTCGTTTGTCTGGTTGATTTCGTTTATTTGGTTTGTTTCGTTTATTTGGTTTGTTTCGTTGATTTCGTTTGTCTGGTTGATTTCGTTGATTTGGTTTGTTTCGTTTATCTAATCTGTCCTTTGTTGTCTGTTTGTCTGTTGTCTGTCCTCTGTTTTCTGTCCGTCTGTCGTCTGTCTTCTGCACTTCTGAGCTTCCGCTCTTCCGAACTATTCTGCTTGTCAGCCTTTAGGTAAAAGAGTTTTATGTAAATTTTGGCAGTGATTGCTTGCTCTCAAGGAGTTTTTGTTGACACTCTAAAATAAGTTATTTTAAAATATTAAGAATGAACACTATTTTTTATTGGATAGCTCTTAATTCTGTTCATGGAATAAGTGATAGGGTATATAAGAAACTGATCGATTATTTTAAAACTCCGGAGAGAGTATTTAAAGCCTCAAAAAGAGAGTTATTAAATATTGATGGTATTGGAGATACATTAGCATCATCAATAATAGATTTTAATGAGTGGGAAAAAGTCAATAAGGAGCTGGAATTAATTGAGAGATATGGAGTGAAGACATTAACCCTAAATAGCCCGGAATATCCTAAAAACTTGTTAAATATCTATGATCCTCCACCACTCTTGTATATAAAGGGAGATATAATAAAAGAAGATGATGTTGCATTAGCGATTGTAGGTTCAAGAATGACTTCTAATTATGGTAGAATAACAGCAGAAAGGATAAGCAAAGAGCTTGCTCTAAATGGTATTACAGTTATAAGTGGCTTCGCAAGAGGGATTGATAGCATAGCTCATAAAGGGGCTCTTTCAGCAAATGGTAGAACGATAGCTGTTCTGGGTTCAGGTATTGATATTATTTATCCTAAAGAAAATAAGGGGCTATTTTCAGATATAATAAATAATGGAGCAGTAATAACTGAATTCTCGATGGGGACAAAGCCTCACGGATTTAACTTCCCAAAGAGGAACAGAATAATAAGTGGTTTATCACTGGGGGTCCTTGTTATCGAGGCTGCAGAAAGGAGTGGTTCATTAATAACAGCGAACTATGCTCTTGAGCAGGGTAGAGAGGTATTTGCTATTCCAGGAAATCCTCTATTTAGAACTAGTAAGGGGACTAATAAATTAATAAAAGAGGGAGCAAAATTAGTTGAGTCTGTGGATGATATACTGGAAGAGATTACCCCGGATATAAAGAAGAAGGTCAACATGTTTTCTGAGAAGGAGAGGGACTTATCAGAAAGGGAGAAGAATATACTTTCTATTTTGAGTTATGAACCCACTCATATAGATAACATTGTAAAAATTACTGGTGTCATGGTTAATGAGATTTTATCTATATTACTTAAGCTTGAAATAGAAGGGCTTATTAAACAGCTTCCTGGTAAGTTCTTTATAAAAAATGGCTAAATCACTGATAATTGTTGAATCACCAACAAAGGCAAAAACAATATCTAACTATCTTGGATCAGGTTTTATAGTTAAGTCTTCACTTGGTCATGTTAAAGATCTACCTAAAAATAGACTCGGTGTTGATATAAGAAATAAATTCTCCCCTGAGTATGAAATAATAAAAGGTAAAGATAAGGTTTTAAATGAAATAAAAAAGGTGGCTAAGAATGCTGAGAATATATACCTTGCTCCAGATCCTGATAGAGAAGGAGAGGCTATCTCTTGGCATATCGCAGAGGAATTGAAAGGTGTTAAAGGTAATATATACCGGGTTTTATTTAATGAAATAACAAAGAAAGGAATAATTGATGGTATAAGCAATCCGTTACAACTGGATCCAAATAAATATGAATCTCAACAGTCAAGAAGAATATTGGATAGATTAGTAGGGTATATGATAAGTCCTATTTTATGGGATAAGGTTAGAAGGGGATTAAGTGCTGGAAGAGTCCAATCCGTTGCTGTAAAGATTATATGTGACAGAGAAAGAGAAATAAGAGGGTTTATTCCAGAGGAATATTGGACTATAAAGACAATCTTTAAAGGTCCAGTCCCACCCAATTTTGAAGCAAATCTCATAAAAGTTGAGATAAAGAATAAAGAAGAAGCTCTAAACACAGTTAATAATTTAAAGAAGGCTAATTTTTATGTAAAATCTATTGAAAAGAAGGAGAGAAGAAGATATCCTGCACCTCCGTTTATAACAAGTAGACTCCAACAAGAAGCATATAATAAACTTAGATTTTCTTCAAAAAAGACTATGGGGATAGCTCAGAGACTCTATGAGGGCATAGAAATTGGTGAAGAGGGTCCAGTAGGATTGATTACCTATATGAGAACAGACTCTACAAGGATATCTAATGACGCATTAAAAGAGGTAAGAGATTTTATAAAAGAAAGATTTGGAAGTCAATATTTACCAAAAAATCCTCCTAAATATAAAAGTCAGAAGGGAGCTCAAGAGGCACATGAAGCAATAAGGCCAACTTCTATACTACGTGAGCCCCAAAAGATAAAAAGATACTTAAAAAGGGATGAATTCCTTCTTTATGATTTAATATGGAAGAGATTTTTAGCGAGTCAGATGGAACCTGCTATATTTGACCAGACAGTTATTGATATATCCGCCAATGAATATACTTTCAGAGCAACAGGTTCTGTGCTTAGATTCCCTGGTTTTATGTCAGTATATATTGAAGGAGAAGGTGAAAAAAACGAAAGTGATGAAGGACGGATATTACCAACTTTGAATGAAGGAGATAGATTAGAAGCAATAAAGATTATTCCTTTACAGCATTTTACTGCTCCCCCTCCTCGTTTCAATGAAAGCACACTTATAAAGGAACTTGAAGAAAATGGTATTGGAAGGCCATCTACATATGCAGTAATATTGAGCAATATACGAGAAAGAGGATATGTTAAAAAGGACAACGGGAAATTTATTCCAACAGAATTAGGTTTTTTAGTTACAGATCTTTTAACCGAAAGTTTTCCCAATATATTAAATGTAAATTTTACAGCAAAGATGGAGGAATATTTAGATAAAGTTGAGACAGGAGAGATAAACTGGATAAGGCTTCTTGAAAGATTTTATGCTCCCTTTGAAGAAGACTTAAATAATGCTAAACTTAATATGAAAAATGTAAAAAAAGAAGGAATTCTTACTGATATAATATGTGAAAGATGCGGTAGCAAAATGAATATAAAATGGGGAAAGCATGGAGAGTTTCTCGCATGTTCATTGTATCCTGAATGCAAAAATACTAAAAATTTTAAAAGAGGAGAAAATGATGAGATAATAGTAGAAAAAATTAATGAAATATGCGAAGTTTGTGGAAGACAGATGGTTAAAAAGAGAGGAAGGTATGGAGAATTCCTTGCATGTGAGGGATATCCTGAGTGTGATAATAAAAGACCTGTATTACTGGAAAAGAGTGGAGAAATATGTGATAAATGTGGTGGTGAACTTTTAATTAAAAGGAGTAAGAATGGGACAAGATTCTTGGCATGTATAAATTATCCAAAGTGTAAGAATACAAAACCATTAAGCACAAATGTTAAATGCCCTATGAAGGAGTGCGATGGTGAATTAATTGAGAAGGTTTCAAAAAGAGGTATATTTTATGGATGCAGTAAGTATCCCAAATGTAAATTTGCTATACCCTATAAGCCAGTACCTGTTAAGTGCCCGGTATGTGGTTTTCCATTTATGATAGAAAGAAATAGGGGAAAGGAATGTTTTAATAAAGAATGTAAATATAGAGAAAGGGGATAATGATGAGAGAAATTAGGTTGGGAATGGCTCAAATAAATTCTACTGTTGGCGATATTGAAGGAAATGTAAAAAAGATTATAAGCTACATAGATGAGGCAAAGAGGATGGGAGTTGATATTATTATATTCCCTGAAATGGCAGTAACTGGCTATCCTCCAGAGGATCTTTTGCTCAAGCCACAATTTATAGATGATAACATAAAGGGAATTCATGAAATAGCAATTCATAGTGAGGGAATAACAGCTATAGTAGGATTTGTGGATAAGAATGTGGATATATATAATTCAGCAGCTATTATAAATGATGGGGAGATATCAGCTATTTATCATAAGATATTTCTTCCAAACTATGGAGTATTTGATGAATATAGATACTTTCAGACTGGTAAGGATATCATACTATTTTCATTAAACAGGATTACCTTTGGAATAAACATATGTGAGGATATATGGTATCCTAATGGACCAGAAAGGACTCAAGCTCTATCAGGTGGAGAGATAATAATAAATATAAATGCATCACCATTCCATGCTGAGAAGGTAAAATTTAAAGAGAAAATGCTTGCTACAAGAGCATCAGATAATAAAATTATCTTAGCTTATGTGAATCTTGTAGGAGGGCAAGATGAATTGGTATTTGATGGTCGTAGCATGATATTTAATGAAAAAGGAGAGTTGATTGAACATGGGAGAGCATTTGAAGAAGAGCTCATTATTAAGGATCTTGATGCAGATTCAATATTTAGCAGTAGACTACATGATCCCAGAGGTAAGAGAGATAGGTTTTTATGTGATCCCTATAAAGAAGGGGTAAAGTTTATAAAACTTAAAGATACAAAAAGGGCTGATAAATCTCCTATATTATCAAGGAATATAGAAGTGCTTTCACCTATAGAAGAGATATATAAAGCTCTTGTTATAGGTACAAAGGACTATCTGAGAAAAAATGGATTCAATAAGGGAGTAGTGGGACTTAGTGGTGGTATAGATTCATCCTTAACAGGAGTAATCGCAGTAGACGCTTTAGGTAAAGATAATATTATAGGAGTAATACTTCCATCTCAATATACCTCTAAAGAGAGTATAGAAGATGCAGAAACATTGGCAGAAAACTTAGGAATAAGAGTTATAACTATTCTGATAAAGGATATATTTGATTCATTTCTTAAATCCCTTTCAGAACCATTTAAAGGAAAAGATAGAGACATAACAGAGGAGAATCTTCAGGCTAGGATAAGGGGAAACATACTCATGGCCCTATCAAATAAGTTTGGATGGCTTGTATTGACAACTGGTAATAAAAGTGAGATGGGGGTTGGATATGCAACTCTTTATGGGGATATGGCAGGAGGATTTGCGGTAATTAAGGACCTTCCTAAGACAATGGTCTATGAATTGGCAAGATATAGAAACTCAATATCCAGTGTTATACCAGAAAGAGTTTTAATAAAAGAACCAACTGCAGAATTAAAGCCGAATCAAAAAGATACAGATACTCTACCTCAATATAATACTCTGGATCCAATATTAAAGGCGTATGTAGAAGATGATATTCCATTTAATGAAATAGTTAAGATGGGATATAAAAGAGATATTGTAGAAAAGGTTATAAGAATGATTGATAAAAGTGAGTATAAAAGGCGTCAATCTCCGCCAGGAATAAAAATTACACCAAGGGCTTTTGGTAAAGATAGAAGGATGCCTATAACAAACGCATATAGGGAATTTGAAAGAAATAGCTGAAGGAATAAACTTTTTTGCTAATAGTAATATTTTAAAATAGTGCCAAGGATATTACGTAGAAATTAGTGAAGAAGCTTCCTTGATAATTATTCCAGAATTATAATCAACCTATATAATTTTTGATATAGCCAATATAGGAGACAAACAACTGACATTATCAGCTCAAATCAAACCATTGACATTAGTTAATATCAGGGTTAATATATTTTAGAAATTTAATAAGGAGGTACTAATATGGATCTTAAGACTCTACTATATGAAGAAAAAGAAGGAATTGCTATTGTGACAATAAATAGACCTGACAAACTAAATGCGCTTAATAGAACAGTAATTGAGGAATTAAGGATAGTAATGGAAGATATTGATAAAAATGGAAATATAAGAGTTAGTATTTTAACGGGGGCTGGAGATAAAGCATTTGTAGCTGGAGCAGATGTAAATGAATTCCTTGATCTAAATCCAGTAAATACTCCTTATTTTGCAAGGAAGGGACAGATTCTTTTAAATTATATGGATAACATGGGGAAACCTATAATCGCAGCTGTTAATGGATTTGCACTTGGAGGAGGATGTGAACTAGCAATGGCATGTACATTAAGAATATTATCAGATAATGCAAAATTAGGGCTCCCGGAGCTCGGACTTGGTGTTATCCCTGGATATGCAGGAACTCAAAGATTACCAAGACTTATAGGCAAGGGAAGAGCTCTATGGTATATGCTTACCGGAGATTATATAGATGCTGAAGAAGCATTAAAAATAGGACTTGCAAATAAAGTCGTTCCTCAGAAAGAGCTTATGAATACCTGTATAGGGATAGCGAAGAAGATAATGACAAAATCACCACTCTCTATAAAGCTTGCTATTCAGGCTATTAATTTTGGTCTTGATACAAGCCTTGATCAGGGAGCAATGTTTGAAGCTACTCAACTTGCTACAATAATGGCATCAGAGGATAAAAAAGAAGGAGTTTCCGCATTCCTTGAAAAGAGAAAACCTTCTTTCAAGGGGTGTTAGGATAGAACATTTCAATTTATTATGAAAATTTATCGCTTAAATCTATAAGGAAGGTTTATGAGACCTATAAAATCTTTGATTTCTGTAAAAGATGCTTTAAAAATATGTCTTGATTCCATAGACCATATCAATGAATATGAGGAAGTTAATCTGCTTAACTCTGCAGGAAGAGTTCTATCACTTGATATAACCTCTCCAATAGATGTTCCCGGTTTTAATAGAGCTGCTATGGATGGTTACGCTGTTAAGGCAGAAGATACATTTGGAGCAACAAAGTTTAATCCATCAGCACTAAAACTTATAGAGAAAATATATGCTGGAGACATACCTAAAAAAAGTTTGAATAAAGGAGAGTGTTCTGAGATTGCAACCGGCGCAATGATTCCAGGAGGAGCTGATGCAATAGTAATAGTTGAAAATACCGAGATTAAAGGAAAGGATGTTTTTATATTTAAACCAGTATATCCATGGGAAAATGTATCTAAAAAAGGGAGTGATATCCCTAAAGGGACTAATATTATAAAGAAAGGTGAGGTATTAGCTCCTCCAAAGATAGGGGCTATAGCAGCATTAGGGATAGATAGGATAAAAGTCTTTAAAAAGCCGGTTATAGGAATATTCTCTACCGGCAATGAGATTTCTGAACCGGGGAGTCCACTTGAACCAGGGAAAATATACAATATAAATTCATATACCTTAGGAGCTATCGTTATTGAGAATGGAGGGATCCCGGAAATCCTGCCAACCCTATCTGACAATAGAAATGATATAAGAAGGGTGCTTAACGAAAATAGATGGAATGTTATAGTATTCTCTGGTGGTTCTTCGGTAGGGGAAATGGATATATTAATGGATGTTATAGAAGAAATGGGGGAGGTATTATTCCATGGAATAGCTATAAAACCCGGGAAACCTACCCTGCTTGGTAGAGTAAATAAAAAGATCGTTCTTGGAATGCCAGGACATCCGACCTCATGCCTGTCAAATGGATATATAATATTAGCCCCTATGATAAGAAAGATAGCAAGACTCCCTGAAAAGGAAGAAAGGGCTCTTCGGCTCCCCCTTGGGAAAAGGGAAGTTTCTACTATTGGGAGACATCAATTCCTTACAGTAAAAGTTGAAAAGGGAGTGGCATATCCTGTTTTTAAAGAATCATCGGATATATCCAGTATGTCTGATGCAGACGGATATATCGAGATTCCTGAAAATGTAGACTTAATGGAGAAGGGTGATATAGTTGAAGTAAAGCTATTTTAAAGTCATTATCTTTACTAACTTAACTGTACCACCATCTGCATGAACATTTCCACCCAAAAGAGAAAAGAGTCTTGACTAATATGTTAATAGTACACTATAATAAAAATATTATGGAATTAAAAGAATTTAAGACCTTAGAAGAAAAAATAATTAAATTAATGGAAAGGTATAATAGTTTAAAAAAAGAAAGGGATGAATTGATTAATGGTTTAAGAGAAAAAGATGAAAATATTAGAGTGCTCAATGAAAAAATAGACATGTTAAAGAATGAGAGAGAAGAAATATATAAAAAGGTGGAAAGCTTATTAGCCCGACTGGAAGATATTAATTTTCAATAAGAGGAAAATGGTTGGATAAAGGTATAGAAATAAACATTCTTGATCAGAGGTTTACAATAAAAGGTGACAGAGATGAAGATTATATGAAGAGAATAGCTGACTATGTGGATAAAAAGATCCGGGAGCTCCAGAAAATAACAAGAATGGTAGAGTTACAAAAAATTGTAATATTAGCGGCTTTAAATATCGCTGATGAATATTTTGTTATTAAAGAAGAAAAAAAATCACTTTTTGATTGTGTGGAAAATAGATCAAAGGAGTTAATAGCTCTTATAGATAAAATTATTTTATAATAAAACATTGGGAACTTTTGAAATTAAAGGGATTTATAAAATATTATGAAAAAAATAGCTTTTAAATATAAAAAATCTATACTTCTCCATGTGAGCAATATCCCTATTAATTTCTAAAATTCCCCATATATTAAGATGGGAGATATAAGAAGGGATATTAGAAATACTCTTCTGAAAAAACGTCTTTCTCTATCAAATATAGAGATATATGAAAAGAGTAAGATTATTCAAGAAGAGTCTATAAGAAAGATTTCCTCTTTAAAAGCAAACACAATAGCTCTTTATTATAGTATCAATAATGAAGTATTAACAGATGAAATACTTAAACATTGCCTTATTAATAATAAAATTGTTACTTTACCATGGGTAGATATCAATAAAGGTATAATAAATTTCTTCTCTATTGATGGGTTTCAAAATCTTAGAATAGGAACATTTAACATACCTGAACCTAATCCTGATAAATCAAGATTTATATACCCTAATGATTTGGACATAATATTAGTGCCGGGAATATCTTTTGATTTGAACGGAAATCGTTTGGGATATGGAAAGGGATTTTATGACAGGACACTACTAAATAAAGATGTATATACGATAGGTTTAGCATATGATTTTCAGATTATTGATCATATTCCATATAGAAAAGGGGACATAAAGGTCAACATGATAATTAGCGAGAAGAGAATAATCCATGCGAAAGGAGGAGATTAATATTTTAAATACAATATTTATTGCGATATCTTTGTTGTTAGGTGGAATTATAGGATATTTAATAAGGACGAAAATCACAGAGAGGAGGATTTTCTTTGCTGCTAATAAGGCTAAAAACATATTAGAGGATGCAAAAAAAGAGGCTGAAGAGATAAAAAAGAAGGGTATCTTAGAAGCAAAAGAATTTTTATATAAATCTAAGTCAGAATTTGAAAAAGAAGTAAGGGAGAGAAGGGCTGAACTTAATAATTTAGAGAGAAGATTGATTCAAAGAGAAGAAAATATTGATAAAAAAGTGGATCTATTAGAAAAAAAGGAAATAGAAGTCACAAAAAGGGAAAAAACCTTAATAGAGCAAGAAAGAAATGTTGCGAGCCAGGAACATAAATATAATGAGTTGATAGAGAAATCAAAAAAAGAACTTGAAAGAATTGCTAATTTAACTCAGAGTGAAGCAAAAAAACTTTTAATGGATTCACTTATAGATGAAACAAAGTATGAAGCAGCAAAGATGATAAAGCGTATTGAGGATGAAGCTAAGGAGGAGGCTGATAAAAAGGCAAAGAAGATATTGAGTTTAGCAATCCAGAGATATTCAGGAAATTATGTTGCAGAGAGAACTGTTTCTGTTGTAGATTTACCTAATGAAGATATGAAGGGAAGGATAATCGGTAGAGAAGGAAGAAATATAAGGGCTATAGAAGCTACTACAGGAATTAGTCTTATAGTAGATGATACACCAGAAGCTGTCATATTATCCTCCTATGATCCGATAAGAAGAGAGATAGCCAAAATTTCTCTTGACAGATTAATAGCTGATGGTAGGATACATCCAGGAAGGATTGAAGAGGTTGTTAAAGAGGCAGAAAAGGAGGTAGAAAATAGCATAAAAGAGGCTGGAGAACAGGCAACCTTTGATGTTGGAGTACATGGCGTTCATCCTGAGCTAATAAAATATATAGGGAAATTAAAATTTAGAACAAGCTATGGACAAAATAATCTTCAACATTCATTAGAAGTAGCATTTTTAGCAGGAATAATGGCTGCTGAGTTAAAACTAAATGAGAAGGAAGCTAAAAGAGCCGGCCTACTTCATGATATAGGGAAAGCAGTAAATCATGAAGTAGAAGGATCTCATGCTCAAATAGGGGCTGAATTGATAAAAAAATATGGTGAATCTGATAATATTGTTGAAGCAATAGCATATCATCATGATGATAATCCTGATAATATATTAGCTAATCTTATTCAAGCTGCTGATGCATTATCTGCAGCAAGACCAGGTGCAAGGAGAGAAATGATTGAAACATATATCAAGAGGCTCCAGGATCTTGAAAGGATAGCCTATTCATTTCCACAGGTAGAAAAAGCTTATGCAATCCAGGCTGGAAGAGAGTTAAGGATAATGGTAAAAAGTGAAAATATAACAGATGAAGAATCTACCCTACTCTCCAGAGAGATTGCAAGAAAGATAGAAAAGGAGCTCACATATCCTGGGCAGATAAAGGTAACAACTATAAGGGAGACAAGAGCTACGGAGTATGCTAAATGAGACTATTTTTTATTGGTGATATTGTTGGAGGGCCTGGTAGAAATGCTGTACGTAAACTTTTAAATAAGATAAAGGATGAAAATAATATAGATATAATACTTGCAAATGGAGAAAATGCTTCTGGAGGATTTGGAGTAACTCCTAAAAATGCTAAAGAACTTTTAGAGTGTGGGATTGATGTTATAACTTCTGGTAACCATATATGGGATAAAAAGGAAATAATAGATTTTTTCTCATCAGAAAAAAGGATACTTCGCCCTGCTAATTATCCTGAGGATATTCCTGGAAATGGATGGATCTTAATAAATACCAAATATAGTAAAAAGGTGGGAATAATATCCCTTGTAGGAAGGGTCTTCATGAAAAATATAGATTGTCCTTTTAGGGCATCACTCAGAGAAATTAATAAATTAAGTGGAGAAACAAATATAATAATAGTAGATTTTCATGCTGAAGCTACATCAGAAAAGATTGCCATGGGTTGGTTCCTTGATGGAAAAGTTAGTGCAGTAATAGGAACTCATACACATGTTCAAACAGCTGATGAGAGAATATTGCCAAATGGAACTGCATATATAAGCGACGTTGGTATGACAGGGGCTATGGATTCTGTTATAGGTGTTGATAAGGATATAATTATAGAAAAATTCCTGACATGTTTGCCAAAGAGATTCCAAGTTGCAAAAAGAGATATTAGATTAAATGGGGTTATAATAGATATAGACCCTGAAACAGGTAAAAGCACAAGAATAAAAAGGATAGTAGTGCCACTTGAAGAACATCAATAAAGAGTTAGATATAATAAAAAGAGGAATAAAGGAAATATTTATTGAGGAAGAGTTAATCAAGAAGCTTAAGGAAGGCAAACAGCTTACTGTAAAGGCAGGGTTTGATCCAACAGCTCCTGATATACACCTTGGACATACTATCCTTATTCAAAAGCTGAAGCATTTTCAAGACCTAGGGCATAAAGTATATTTTCTAATAGGTGATTTCACTGGAATGATCGGAGACCCTTCCGGAAGATCAGATGTAAGAAAGAAGTTGACTAGAGAAGAAGTTTTAAAGAATGCAGAGACATATAAAAATCAGATATTCAAAATCCTTGATCCTGAAAAAACAGAGATAGTATTTAACAGTAGTTGGATAAATAGTATGAATGCTGTTGATATTATAGAATTAGCATCAAAATATACTGTAGCAAGAATGCTTGAAAGGGATGATTTTGAGAAAAGATTTTCAAATAAAAGACCTATAGGAATTCATGAGTTTCTATATCCTCTTCTTCAGGGATATGACTCTATTGTATTAAATGCTGATGTGGAGATTGGAGGAACAGATCAAAAGTTTAATCTTCTTGTAGCTCGAGAATTACAAAGAGAATATGGTCAGGAACCTCAGGTAATAATAACTCTTCCTATATTAGAGGGACTTGATGGAGTTAATAAAATGAGCAAGTCCCTTAATAATTATATAGGGATAGATGAAGCACCAAAGGATATGTTTGGAAAGATAATGTCTATTTCTGATGAACTAATGCTAAAATATTATGAATTATTAAGCGATATATCATCAGAAGAGCTTGAAACTTTAAAAAAGAATATAAAAGAAGGCAAAGAAAATCCAAGGGATGCAAAAGTTAGACTTGGTATAGAGATCGTAAATAGATTTCATGGCAAAGGAAAAGGGGAAAGAGTAGCTAAGGAATTCGACTCAATATTCAGATTAAAAGAATTTCCTGATAATGCAGAAACAAAGATTATTGAATGTAGAGGAGATAGTATATGGCTTCCAAAACTAATAACCATGGTCTCAAAATATGTTAAGAGCAATTCTGAAGCAAGAAGGATAATAAAACAGGGGGGAGTGGCAATAGATGAAAAAAAAATTGAGAATGAAAAGATAGAGATAAAGACAGATAGAGAATATAAATTGAAGATCGGGAAAAGAGAATTTTTTAAAGTAGTATTTAATAAATAGAATGCTCTTAAATGAATATAAGAAATTAACAAAGGCCCATTATTTAATCTTATTCATGAGCTGGGCTGGTTGGATTTTTGACTTTTATGATCTTATTTTGTATTCCTTCCTACTTATACCCATCGGAAATGAATTTGGATTTACAAAGATGGAATTATCTATAGTCTGGGGAGTATCTCTTGCAACTACTGCAATAGGAGGAATAATATTCGGTTATTTAGCTGATAGATATGGAAGAAAAGCTATGCTTCAGTGGACTATCATAATATATAGCGTGGGTGTATTTATGTGTGGGCTTACAATGAATTTATGGTGGCTTTTGATATGGAGAGGAATTACAGGATTAGGTGTAGGAGGTGAATGGGGAATAGGACAGACTCTTATAGGTGAAACCTTTCCACCATCCAAAAGAGGTAGATTCGGTGCATATATGCAAACAGGAGCCCCTTTGGGAGTAGGAACAGCAGCAATAATGGGAAGCTTATTTGCTCCAAGATTTGGATGGAGAGCTACATTTATAGTATCATCATTACCAGCAATATTAGCCGGAGTCATCAGGATATGGATGCCTGAATCTGATGTATGGCTTAAAAGAAAAGCAATGGAAACAAAAGATATTATAAAAGAGAAAAATAGATTTTTACAGTTATTTTCAAAAGAGCTTAGATCCCCGTTCTTTATAAGTCTTATTCTAACTATGTTTACTATGTCAGCATATTGGTTTACATATTCATGGCTTCCTGGATATTTAGTAGAAGAAAGAGGGCTCACAATAGCAAAATCAGGGAGTAAAATGCTCATAGTAGTAATTGGAGAAATAATAGGATATTTATCCTTTGGATTTTTTTCTGATAGATACGGGAGAAAACTCTCTTTTTCAATATACTCTACCCTTATGGCCTCCGGGTTATTAATGATAACTATATTCTGGAATATTATTTCGGAATATCCTAAATTAATCCTCTTTTTTATGTTTCTGACTGGCATTGGAACAGGAATATTCTCAAATTTTGGGCCTCTATTTACAGAATTATTCCCTACAAGGGTAAGGAATACTGCAGCAAATTCTATATTCAACCTTGCAAGAGGGATTAATTTTTTCACTCCTGTTATAATTGCTGCAGTAGCTAAAATATATGGCCTTGCAGGCGGAATATCCCTGGGCGCTCTCTCAGCCTTGTTAGCCGGACTATGGGTATGGTTACTACCCGAAACAAAGGGAAAGAAAATAGAGATATAAACTTATCGGAAAGAGATATCTATTCTAATCCAAACTCCTTCCATCTATTCCTGACTCTTTCTCTCATATGAGGATCTGAAATGGTCTTTAGGGGATGTTTTTCCCCTCCCCATTCTTCCCTCGGCTCCCATTCATAGGGCCATGTTGCATCTATTAATACCCTATCCCACTTTCCTATATCAAGTTTTTGGACTATATCAGGAGATACTCCGGGTTCTATGGGGGACCCTATAGTATCTCTATATATTATTATATCCTCCCTACCTCTGACTCTATTAGCTATTGCATGATTTATCTGGTTTAAGTTAAATACATCTATATCAGAATCTACTATCACAATAAATTTCCCCATCATTGAAAACTTTGGATTGCCCCATATCTGAGCAGCTACCATCTTAGGATCACCATAATGCTTTACATCCATGGAAATAAATAGAGTAGTCCATTGAGCACTCGGATCACTCCATACTCCACTTATGCCCTCTATCCCTACCTCTTCTAAGTGTTCCCATACTAATGCACATGTTTGAAAATTGATAGCGTATCCAGGACCTGTCGGAGCTATATGAGCATCCCTACCTGTAATATACGTCCAGTATATTGGATCATTTCTGTGGGTTATACATTTTATTTTTAAAACGGGGGCTAAATTCTTCTTTGTTATGGATGCATAGTATCCACTATATCTACCACCTGGTCCCTCAGGTCTATATGTCTTTGGATCTAAATCTATCTCTCCTTCTATTATTATCTCTGCAGTTGCTGGGACCTCTAGATCTATAGTCTCACATTTTACAAGTTCTACAGGCTCTCCCCTTAATGCTCCTGCCATATCAAATTCATTCACACCGACTTTAAAAGGAGCACATCCCATAATAGCTGTCACCGGTTCACAGCCTATTGCAATAGCATAAGGCATTTTCTTACCCATAGCCTGATACTTCCTTGCATGAACAGCCATATGCTGAGTTCTAACAGGAGATGTAGTTACAGCATCCTTCTCTCCAAAAAGCATAGAATTATATGTTCCAACATTTACCCATCCTGTCTCAGGGTCTTTTGTGATACATAATTGCCATCTTGTATATCTCCCACCATCTTTTGGACTTAGTTTTATAATAGGAAATTCATATATATTTACATCATTACCTATATGAATAACTTCCTTACAAGGACCACGGGACAATAACACAGGCTTTATCGGATTTTTTATCCTTTTTCTATATTCAGACATCATATTTTTGGGATCATCTGTATCCATGTTTAAAGCTAAAGCCATTCTCTTCCAGCTTGCAAGGCAATTTATAGCAATTCTTCTTCCATGGGTATCTTTATAGTCCTTCACATTTTCGAATATAAGGACAGGGGCTTTTCTGGCTAATCCTTCTTCTGCTACTGCAGCCACCTCATCATTCCAATCTACCTCTGCATTAATATGTTTTAATTCTCCTATA
This sequence comes from uncultured Thermodesulfobacteriota bacterium, assembly GCA_964501575.1. GTDB lineage: Bacteria > Desulfobacterota > CAZCTP01 > CAZCTP01 > CAZCTP01 > CAZCTP01. Next base: position 54,614 of record CAZCTP010000005.1, on the reverse strand, counting down.
TTTTCTAACCTTTCTAAAAATTCTCTAAAATCTTTATATGCCATATTAACTCCTTTTCATGATCACTTTCTCTTAATTTCTACTTATTTAAATTGTATAAATTTTAACTATCTTTAGTCTTAAAGTCAAGTACTGTTTTGAATTTAATATTATAAATAGAAACCTCTTTAAAAATAGATTACAATAATATAATATAGAAATAAAAGATGCATATTTTTACTAAATAGAAAATAAAGTGAAGATATTATTTCATTTAGAGTAAATACGAAAGCTATGATTCGTAGATGTACGAACAGTGAGTTTGAAATAATATATGAGATTATTAATGATGCTGCTAAAGCGTATAAAGGGGTTATCCCCACAGATTGCTGGAAAGAACCTTATATGTCTAAAGATGAGCTTCGACATGAAATAGACGATGAAGGTATAATATTCTGGGGATATGAGGAAAATAGTAAATTGGTTGGTGTAATGGGTATTCAACATGTTAGAGATGTAACTCTCATAAGACATGCCTATGTTCGGACAGTTAAGCGGAATCAGGGTATAGGAGGAAAGTTGCTTTCTTGTCTTCAAATGCAGACAAACCGCCCAATATTGATCGGTACATGGGCAGATGCTATCTGGGCTATCCGTTTTTATGAAAAGCGTGGTTTTAGGTTGGTTTCTCTGAAAGAAAAGGATCGATTGCTTAGAATATATTGGTCGGTTCCAAAACGACAGGTGGAGACTTCTGTGGTTTTAGCAGACCAGAAGTGGTTCGATACCTACCAAAAGAAGATGAAAGCTACTTGACCTTTGTTAGGCTTATAGAATAAATAAAAAGAGAGAAGGCATTTTAGGTCTGTATATTATTATATTCTGGAAAAATACTATAATATAAAATTACTCTTTCAATCACTTTATTCTATTTACTACTTTCTCAGCAAAGGGAGCTACATTTATATTATCAGGGGAGTAAATTCTTAAGATATATCTATCCTTCAATAGTTCTATATAATTTCTTTCTTTAGCCCTATTATATACCTTTTTTGCATCATTCTTATTGTCCATTTTATATATCTCTACAGTAATATTCAGATTTTTATAAGAATATTCCTGGACAAGAAGCTCTCTAAATCCATTTTTAATATATATATCAGCTCCTCCATTCAGATATTCAAAAAGATTCAAAGAACTGTAAGCTTTTATTTTCCCTTTCTTTTTCCACTTATCTATATTAGAAGGCAATAAAAAATCATCTTCATTGAATATATCAGCAGTAAATATATATATCTGACCTCCCTTCTTCCACGCATCTTTTGGCAATCCAGCTTTCCTGCATGTTGCTTCAAGAAATCTATCCCTATCCCATCTATACTCAACAGCAACCTGAGGTAGTAGTATTCCTCTATGAGGTCCTTTTTCTATCAATATTCCATGGGTTCCAACCTTTATCTCTGATACATCTTCTACCCTTCTTAATGGAGATAGAGCAGAGATCTCTATATCTATATCTTTAATTTCATTCTTTGATAATGGAAGAAATCTTGGATCATTAAAGGCAGAAGAAATAGCGGACCTAATAACTGCTTTATATAGAGGGAATACAGGTTTTATTATTCCTATACATCCTCTTAATATACCATTCTTCTTTAGTGTAACAAATACTCCCCTTTTATTAAAAATCTCTTTATTTTTGATCTTAAATTCAGGAATTCTCCTGTGTTTAATATATTCCTCTATTGATCTTCTTGCAATAATTAGCAGTTCTTTTTTACCATCATCGGATATCAAAATTTTCTCACCTTTAAAGATCACTGCTGAAAGATATCCAACAACAGCAGATTTATCCCCGGTAATATCACCGGAATCTCCGTATTTTAATATCTTTACTCCATCCGCACCCAATTCTTCTGCTACCCTTAATGCAACAGCTACAGCACCTCCTCCGCAGAATTCAGTCTTTCCATTCTCAAGCTTTTTCATAAACCCATCATAATCAAGGGATTTAATAGATTTTATCCCCTCAGAATCAAGCTTTTTTGCTTCTTTAGCTGGATGATAATGGGAAAGATCTGAGCTTGCTATTATAAGAACATTCTTATTTGAAAGATTCTTTATCAATGCATCCGACAATATATTAACCATCTTTCTATCCTGCAACCCCATGGCTATTGGAACTATCTTTATATCCTTAAATATGGTCTGTAAAAATGGAAGCTGGACCTCTAAAGAATGCTCCATTATATGAGCTTCCTCTCTAAATGATATTGAGCTATCATAATTTATTATCTTCTCTGCAAGCTCTGAATCTACAGGAACTTTTCCGAGTGGGGTTTCAAAATATCCTCTATTATATACAGATACACCATTAAATGGAATAAAATGACTTGGACCTATAATAATAATTGAATCAAATTTATATCCTTTTAGGGCCTTATATGAATATGCAGATATCCTCCCGGAATATTTATAACCGGCATGGGGAACTATAATAGCCACTATCTTACCCTCTATCTTTACCTTCCTATCACGAACATTTTTTAAGAATCTATTTATCATTGAAGAAAGTGCTTTTGGATTTGAGGGATAGAATTTACCGCTGACAGCAGCCCTTCTTATTCTCTCAAATCCATGGGCCCCCACAGAGAAGGTTACAATAAGAATTATAGATACTATTAATTTTAATATTCTAATCTTTCTCCTCCAACAACTATTTCAGGTATTCTCAGTGTTGGCTGAGCATCCCCTACAGGTACCCCCTGGCCATCTTTACCACATGTACCTAAGGAAAATCCGAGATCATTACCTACCTTGTCTATTATCTTTAAAATCTTGGGGCCATTCCCTGTCAGGGTTGCTCCCCTCACAGGCTCTCCAATTTTCCCATTTTCGATTAGATATCCCTCACTAACCTCAAAAACAAAATCACCATTAACAGTATTTACCTGACCCCCTCCCATCTTTTTAACAAACAGTCCCTTATATGTATCTTTTATAATATCTACTGGATTGCTATCTCCAGGGGCAATAAATGTATTGCTCATCCTTGGTATTGGCTGAAACTGATATGATTCTCTTCTCCCATTCCCGGTGGGTTTTGTATTATACTTCATCGCAGAGACCCTATCATATAGATAATTAACGAGAATTCCCTTATCTAAAAGAACTGTTTTCTGAGATTCAATACCCTCATCATCAAAGGAAAAGGAGCCTCTTTTATGAGGAATGGTTGAATCATCTATTACAGTTATCTGAGGTGATGCAACTCTTTCTCCCAACTTATTTGAATATACCGATAAACCATCCATTGCAAGGTCAGCCTCAAGACCATGTCCAATCGCTTCATGTATCATCGTCCCTCCTGCTTCACTCGATAATACAACAGGCATTTTCCCGGAAGGAGCCTTTTTTGCAGTAAGCATCATCAATCCTCTCCTTGCAGATTTCTCTGCCACATCTTCCGGTGTATTCTCATCGAATAGCTCTATTCCGATAGCTCCTCCAACAGCTTCATAGCCTGTCTGGATAACCCCATTATCATAGGCTACAACCTGAATAAAGAAGAGAGTCTCTACTCTATCATCTTCAATATATAATCCATCTGAATTGGCTATAGCAACATTCTTAATTAAATCTCTATATACCACTTTAACCTGCCTTACTCTTTTATCCATAGAAACTGCCCTATCATTTCCCCTTTTAACAATCTCTATCTTATAGTTTATATCTACTGTATCAGGAAGTTTTGATATGGGTAATTTCAATGATGGGACCCTCTTCATTATGTTTATATTCTTTTCGTATATCTTCTCTTTTATCATCACTGCTATATTATCCGCAAGTTTTAAAAGACTCTCCTTTTCTATCTCATTAGTATACGCATATAATACCCTATATTTACTATCTACAACCCTTATTCCAACCCCTTCATCAATCCCTGATATAACTTTCTCTATCCTATTATCATCAAGGATTATAGATGTAGGAATACTCCTCTCATAATATATGTCAGCAAACAATCCACCATTCTTAAGAGCTTTTTTTAATATCATACTCAGGTTGAAATCATTAATGCCCATATTAACCCTCTAATTGGTATACTATCCTCCCAATTACAAAATCTATATAGTTATCCCTGTCTTCCTTAATCTTCTCCCATTTATCATCATATAGTTTCTCTATCTCCTCTTCTATATTAATCCCTCTATCTTCTGCCATAAGCTCAAGAATAATCATCCTCTCTATAACGTTTATAAACTCCTTTGCTACGACCTTTAGATCAGATCCTCTTATAATATCTCTAAATACCCTTATTTTTTCTACATCATCCATATTTATATCCTCATCTCCTCTATTGAAATATCATATACTTCATCAATCTTAATAATCTCATGCACTCCATCCCTATCCAATATAACCTCAATTCCTTTATTATTCTTGCAATCACTATATCTTACTGTTATAGCAGAGATTATCCTTTTTTCTTCTTCTCTATCTATAATCCCTTCTGCCAATGTTAATGGTCCTGGAAAACCATTTACTTTAAAAATATATCTCCCTCTTTTATACCTTTCAAGTAAATTATTCTCCCCTTCATTTCTTCCAACGATAATCTTTAAACCTTCAGATATTCTAAAATGTCTTCCAACACTTAAAAGTATCACATCATCATGGGTTAATACTCCTTTATGGGCAAGCAGGTCCCTAAACCTCCTTGCATAGTTCTCATCAGTCAGAAAACAGCAACCTCCAGCTGGTTGAGGATATTCTTCTATGCCAAACTCCTTTGCCAATTTCATCTGTTCCTTTCTTGATCTTCCCTGGATTGAGTATAGTTTATCTCTATCAACCCATCTATTTATTTCTGGTAGGGTTGGTGAAAGGAGCTTTGCAGAAAGTGGACGGAGTATAAGCCCCTTTAGATCGCTCTCATTCTCAACTATATCAAGTGCTTTTCTGTTCTGGGACATGGGTCTCTCTCCTAAAACCTCTCCTGTAACTACAAAACTTGCACCCTTTTCTTCCATTAACCTTTTTGCCTCTCTTAACATATATATCCTGCAATCAATACATGGATTAACATTTGCACCGTATCCAAATTTTGGATTTACAACCATTTTAAGATACTCCTCAGATATATCAATTATCTCAAGAGGTATACCAATATCTGAAGAGGATTTCAATGCCTCATTTCTTGGAAGTTCCCCATCTTTCCCTTTTCTTCCTATTCTCCTTTTCTGCTCAACAATACAGAATCCGGTATAGAAATTAAGCCCTATTATATCTACTCCCATATCCTTTATTATCTTTGTGGAGAGCTTACTATCAAGCCCTCCAGATATCAAAGCTATTGCCTTTATACTACCCATAGCTAAAGAATTTAATAGCCTCCTCTAACTGATTGATATCTATATAGGTATCCTTACATGGACCTTTAGGCCTCTTATTTGCGATTCCTATCACTGGAATATTCTTTGCTACATCCTTTATTCCACTAACAAGATCTCTCTCACATGCAACCCCTATTATAGCAGTAGGCTTCTTTTCAAGGATTATCTTCCTTGCCAGATTCCCCCCACCTACTATCATTATTTCACATTTATATCTTTTACATATATCTTTTATCACATCTATCACTCTCTTATCTAAACATCGAGGTAATAAAATTAAAAGTTTATCCCTATAGTATATGCCCTTTATGCTTTTTACAAGAGCATTATTTACCTTTATAAAGGAATTACACATCCTATCCTTTGATATTCCAAGTTTCTCTCCAAGCCATATAGCTCTTATTAAGAAGAAATCCAAAATGGCATAGTTTAACCTTGGAAATGGAAGATAGTTTTTACCCGTGATTGTAGATATTGCTAAAAGGAAAAACCATAAAAATATAAGGGATAGGATAAAAAAGAAGAATAAAAATATTATCTTTGATAAGAGAGGAGTTATTTGATTCAGACGGGGTTTTATTAGATACCCTAAAAATAGAGACCCTGTTATTAAAAGAGAAAATACAACTATAGAGAAACCAAAGAAAAGACGTTTCCTTTCCTTTATATCCCACTCATAATCATTTAAGTTACCACTCCAGTCTATCCATTCATCACCGAGTCTTCTATCTTCCAAGATGTTCTCCCTATACCAATCTTTTTATATATAGTCTATACTTATCATTATCCTTATCAAACCCTATAAACTCATTGCCACTACCCTTACACCAGTCTATCATATCTTTTATAATTCCTTTATCATCCGATAATATCTCAAGTACTTCGCCCATTTTTATTTTATTTATATACTCCTGAGTCTTAATTATAGGAATAGGACAATATTCTCCCAATGTATTTAAGATAAGATTACTCTTAATTTTATTCTTCACCTATTATCTCCACATCTTTTGGTGGTTTAAAAATAAACAAAGATAAAGAAATATTATTATTTATTGAAAGATTATTAAACTTTAGCCTATTTATATTCCCATATATGTCATGGATCTCCATTAGTTTTATTAAATAACTCTTACTATCAATATTTATGAATATTCTATCTACATCTCCCATTTGATTCTTTGGAAAGAGATTAAATGAATAAGGGACCTTAGCCATTTTAATATTGAAATCTTTCTTTATATTTCCAGCACCTAATAGAAAGGTTATTGAAATATTATCTATCAATGCATCTGATAATTTATTCACAGTTACTTCCTTCTCTAAAGGATAATAGATCCATATCTTCCTACCATAAATTATTATCTCCTGAATATATGGCTTTTTATAATTCCATCGCATCATTCCAGGTTTTTTAATATAAAACTCCCCTTCCATTTTATCCCATTTATTTAAGGACTTTAAGAAAGACTCCTGAATAAAATTACCCTTTATATCATCTGCTTCCTCATATATTAATTGCATCCTATCCAATATATCCCTTTCAAGGCTAAAGCTATCTCTAATATTAAAAATTAATATAATAAATATTAATAATGCAACAATCCCTATTCCTTTAATAATACCTCCCTTGGCTTCCCTCCCTCTTGAGGTCCCACTATACCTTCCTTCTCCATCATCTCAATCATTCTCGCAGCCCTATTAAAACCTATCTTCAATCTTCTCTGAATAAGAGATATTGATGCCTGTCCTGTTTGTAGAACTATCTCCACTGCCTCTTTATATTTCTCATCCTGCTCTTCATCTTCATTAAAATCGCTCTCCCCCCATTTCATTATCTCCTCATTATATTCTGGTGTCTTATATTTTCTCAGAAAGTTCACAACTCTCTTTATCTCTAACTCGGATATATATGCTCCATGGATTCTCTTGAGCTTTGAGGTCCCTGGAGGAAGAAATAGCATATCTCCTGATCCAAGCAAACTCTCTGCTCCAATAGCATCAAGAATAGTCCTTGAATCCACTCTTGAAGTAACTTTAAAAGAGATTCTTGCAGGAAAATTAACCTTTATTATACCTGTCAAAACATCAACAGATGGCCTCTGAGTGGCTACAATAAGGTGTATCCCAGCCGCTCTTGCCATCTGAGCTAATCTTGCAATAGATTCCTCCACTTCTCTTGCTGACACAATCATAAGATCAGCAAGTTCATCAATAATAACAACTATATATGGAATCTTCTTACCTTCTTTACCTACCTTTTGGTTATACCTATCTATATTTCTTACACCAATATCAGCCATTATTCTATATCTATTTTCCATCTCTTCTACAATTCCTTTTAATGCTGGGGCAGATTTCTTATAATCTGTAACTATTGGAATAAGAAGATGAGGAATCCCATCGTATAGCGAAAGTTCTAACATCTTCGGGTCTATCATCATTAGTTTAACATCATCCGGTGTAGCTTTATATAAAATACTACATATCATAGAGTTTAAACCAACACTCTTACCTGCTCCGGTTGCACCAGCAATTAATAGATGAGGCATCTTTGTAAGGTCTGTTATCACCGGATTTCCAAATATATCCTTTCCTAAAGCCAATGTAAGCTTTGACTTTGAATTATTAAATTCATTAGATTTCAATATTTCTTTTAGATAAACTGTATCTCTGACAGTATTAGGAATCTCTATACCAACTACAGACTTTCCCGGAATAGGAGCAACTATCCTAATTGATGGAGCCTTCAGGGCTAAAGATAAATCATGTGAAAGATTAACTATCTTATTTATTTTTACACCTGGGGCAGGTTCGAACTCATAAATTGTTATTACTGGGCCAGGATGCACTTCTACAATTTTACCATTAACACCAAATCCTTTTAATCTATCTTCAAGAATTTTTGAATTGTTTATCAATTCATCTTTTTCAAGTTTAGATACTGAAGATCCAGGGGAGTTCAGTAAACTTATTGGAGGAGCTTGGTAGCCTTGATCTGTCATGGATTTTGAGTCAATCTCAGGTTTTATAGATACATCAGCATCCTGAGTTACTGGAACATTTTGCTTAGTATTAACTTTCAAAGGACTTCTTTTTATACTAATTGATTTAAAGAGAGAATAGACAGATACATTACCAATTAATATAATTGACAAGATAACTGCTGATAAAAGGAGAATAAATGTCCCTGTAATATTGAAGTATTCTATTAATATATTTGAAATAAAGGAACCAAATATTCCTCCTCCCAATATTCTATTCCCATTAATTGATACATAGGGAAATGTCAAAGCAATAATGGATGAACCTGAAATTATGAATGTGACTATCCCTATAAATTCAGACTTTTTAAATTCTTTATCTATAAAAAAGTTTATTGATACATATAGTAAAATAAAAGGTATAAGATATGAACTCAATCCTATTACCTGAAATAAAATATTGGATAAATATGCCCCTACCCATCCACCTAAATTACTAATTCCTCTATTATCTATATTACTGAATGAGATGTCATTGGAATTGTACGAAAATAAACTTATACCAATAAATACAGCCAATGAGAATGATATTATCCCTATAATCTCTTTATTATATTTTGAAGGCTTCAATTAGATTTATACCTCCAATAGCAAAACAATAATATGAAAAATAGTTTAATCTATTTATAAATTTCATAAGGAAATGCAAACCTATAAGACCGGACAAAAACGAAGTAAGCATTCCAATAATGTAATAGCTTACCTCGGTTCCAGAAAGTAAAACGAAATCTCTCATACTTAAAATATTCGCTCCCAATACTGCTGGGATTGAAAGCAAAAACGAGAATTCTGCAGCATGTTCAGCCTTTATTCCCCTATATATACCTACAGATATGGTTGATCCAGATCGGGATATACCAGGAATTACAGAAAGCCCTTGAATAACACCTATTAATATAGCATCAGATTTCCTTATCTCTTTTTTCCCGTTATTATTAAATTTAGATGCTATATACAAAAGAATGCCTGTTACAATAAGCATTAATGAAGATAAAGATAGGGATGAAAAGAGAATCTCTGCATAATCTTTAAGTAATAGTCCTATTATCCCGGTTGGTATACTTCCAATTACTATTAAAATTATTACTTTTCTATTATTAAACAATATATTCTTTATTTCCTTTCTGAAATATATGAATATCGCCAACAATGTTCCAAAATGTAGTGTAATATCAAATAATGCCCCAGGTTGATGAAAATCTTTTATATAGGACTGGACAATTACAAGATGAGCTGAGCTGCTTATAGGCAAAAATTCTGTTAACCCTTGCAATATTCCTAATAAGATCGCATAAGATATATTCATTAGAGACTTTTCTCTACAATATATAATATATTAGACTTATTGTCAATGATTATCTTAGAAGATACTTACTTTGTAACTACGTTCAAAACCACATAATACCCACAATCAACAGAGTTAAACAAACAAGTTTTATGTGCTTATCAATAAAATCAATCTCTTAATTCAGACAATAAGAAATTGTAATTTTATTTAAATGATTTTATAATATAAACTACTTTTGAAAAACAAATCATAAAAGGAGGTTAAATCTATAATTTTTAAACTCTATTTCTAAAAGCTTGATTTTTTAGTAAAAATAATTTATGAAAAAAGGAGGAAATATGAAATATAGAAAATCAGAAGCAAAGGAATGGGCCAAAGAAAATTTTAAGGGAATTGAAAATTGCTTATTTCCATCCTTCACTCCTGATCTCAGAAACTTGGATGAAAAAGGAATCAGACACGATGTAAAAGAATGTATAAAACATGGATTCTTCTCAACCCTTCTTGTTCCAGATGCAGGAACAACGAAAGAAGAAATGAAAAAATTTATGGAGATAGCAGTAGATGAAGCAAAGGGTAAAATATTCATATCTCTATGGTTGAGCTTTAATTCCTTTGAGGATACACTTGAGATGGTAAAATACGCAGAAGGTTGTGGATGCGACTCAGCATTACTTGGTTATCCTCCCTATTTTTATCCAAAGAGTGAAAAAGAAATATATGATTTCACAGAAAGAATATGTAATTCTACAGACCTTGCAATAAATCTATACCCATCACATAAATATAATTTTGAGAGATTTCATCCAAGTGCTTTTCCGCCCCAGCTTCTTAACCAAATGGCTGATATTGAAAATGTAGTTGGTATGAAGTATGGAACACTTAGTGTAGCCGGGTTTGCTGAAGCTCAGAGGCTGTACGGACATAAGATATTGGTTCAGGATCCCTCGGAGGCAAATTGGCCAATATGGATTGAGAAATATGGAATGCAGTGGGCGGGGGCCGGGCCCTATGAATATCTCCAGACTCCGGACAATCCAAGACTTACCCAATATTTTAATCTGATGCAGAAGGGAGATATGAACAAAGGGATGGAATTATATTGGCAGCTTCAACCAGCAAGGGCTATATGGATGGAAAGATTGTACCCAACCCTTCTTCAAGGCACTTACCATTACCCCGAATGGAAATATATGGGATGGCTTGTGGGATTCAATGGTGGTCCCCTTAGACTTCCTGTTCACAGGCTATATGAACATATTAAAGAGAGATATAGAGCTTCCTTAAGGGCTATAGGCATAACCCCAAGGGAACCCGATGAGGAGTTCTATGTGGGGAAAGTAAACTACTAAAAAAGGAGGTTTAAAAATGATAGATTTTAGATTAACAGAAGACCAAAAGCGTCTTCAGGAAACAGCGAGGAGATTTGCTCAGAATGAAATAAAGCCTGCTGCTCCAGAATATGACAGAAAGCAAGACCCAAAGGATTGTTATCCAAAGGATATTGTTCAAAAATGGTTAGACTTAGGATTTAATTCCTTGCTTGTTCCAGAAAAGTATGGGGGAGGAGGAGGCAAAGTTCTTGACTTAGCTATTGTTATTGAAGAGATTGGGGCTGCTGATGCTGGCATGGGAGAATCTTTCTGTGTCAGTGCGGCATCAGCATGGTGTATAGCAAAGTATGGAACAGAAGAACAGAAAGAAAAATGGCTTCCCCTCGCAAATAAAGGATTATTTGCATTTGCTGCAACAGAACCCCATAGTGGTTCAGACCTATTTTGTCCATTTCCTGATCCCGAGATAGGGCCAAAAGCTACCTGTAAAAGAGATGGAGATCATTATATCTTAAATGGAACGAAATGTTTTATTACAAATGGTGGGGTTTCAAAGCTATATGGAATACTTACAAGAAATGACCTGAGCAAACCTCTTATGGAGACTGCGACAATATTCTTCTTAGAAGAAGGAACTCCCGGATTCTCCATTGGTAAGGTTGAAGACAAGATGGGGCAGAGACTTATGTCAAATACAGAGCTAATAATGGATAATGTTCAAGTATCAAAAGAAAATATGTTAGGCGAAGAAGGAAGAGGGGCTGTTATGGTCCCTGATGTGTTATGCATAACTGGGCCTGGAACCGGTGCAATGGCTGTTGGATTAGCAAGAGCTGCTTATGAAACTGCCCTTGAGTATGCAAAACAGAGAATTACATGGAAACAACCTATTATAAACCATCAGGCTGTTGCACTTATGCTTGCAGATATGAAGATGAAGATTGAGGCAGCAAGAAACCTTGTATATAAAGCATGCTGGTATTATGATAATCATCCCTATCCAGATATTCCCCTTGCAAGTATGGCAAAGGTTTTTGGTGGAGATGTTGCTATGGAGATAACATCAAATGCTGTCCAGATTCTCGGCGGTTACGGATATATGAAGGAATATCCGGTAGAAAAGTATATGAGGGATGCAAAAATACTTCAGATATATGACGGAACAAACCAAATATTAAGATTAGGAATGTTAATGGAGGCATAAATGAGAATATGGTGTCAGCTTCCAGCAAAAATGGATCTTGAATCAAAGATATTTAAGCCCTATATAAACACAGTTAAGGAATGCCATAATATGGTAAAAAGGCCCGATACTGAGATAGTAATAAAGGCTCTGGATAGGGGTTTAAATCCTGAGTTTATATCCTTTCCAGGATTGAGATTCTTAAATGACAGAGATATACTTAAGAATGCTTTAAAAAGTGAGAAGGAAGGATATGATGCCCTTGTAATAACATGTTTCTTTGACCCATCCCTCTTTGCACTCCGTCAACTAATGAACATACCTGTTATTGGAATTGCTGAATCATCAATGCATTTTGCCTCTATCTTAGGTAAAAGATTTGCTATTGTGACATCTGATCCTAACTATATAGGAGAAATTGAGGAAAATATTCATAAATATAGGATGGAAAAGCAGGTAATTGCAAATAATCCTGTAAGATCTATTAGACTTTCTTCTCAGGAATTCTTTGGGTGTGTAGTAGGTGATTATAAGCTTGCTATAGAAAGCTTCGAAGAAGTTGCCTATTCCTGTATTGATGATGGTGCTGATGTTATAATAGCAGGATGTGGTCTGCTATCACCTATGTTGACAAAGATGGGTATATTTGAGATAGATGGAGTGCCAATTGTAGACCCGATGATTACAGGGATCAAAATGGCTGAAGCAATAGTAGATCTCAACAGGATAAAAATTCCTATTATAAGTAGGAAGAGGTTTTATATAGGGACCCCTGTCAATATTGTTAATGAAGTGGTGGATATATGAAGTGTATAGTTGGAATATTAGATATTATATTTCTGAGATTTTGACATTTAGAACAGATTTTTTAGAAAAGAGAAATTTATAACTTTTTAAATAAAATGATAATATAAGAATTGAGGAGGTTTTTTTATATAAATCAAGATGATTTTTAAATATTTAAGGCTCTATGGATCTGTTGAATGCTTTCAATAAATATTTTTATTTTAAGGAGGAATCATGAAAGGTGGATACATGGGAAAGATTCTTAATGTGGATCTTTCCAATAGAAGAGTAAAAGAAGAAGAGTTAAATGAGGAAATATGTAATAAATTTATAGGAGGTTATGGGCTTGGATGTAGACTAATATATAGTAGACAGAAGGCAAAAGTTTCTCCACTAAGTGCTGAGAGCTACTTTGGTATAATGACTGGGCCATTAACCGGAACTCCCGCATTAACTGGTTCAAGATTTACAGCTATTGGAAAGTCTCCACTCACAGGAACATGGGGAGATGCAAATAGTGGTGGATACTTTGGAGTTGCATTAAAGCGATCAGGTTATGATGGGGTCTTATTCAGTGGTATTTCGGATAAACCAGTATATCTATATATAGAGAATGGTAAGGCCGAAGTGAGGGATGCATCAGATCTATGGGGTAAGGATACATTTGAAACAGAAGAGATAATAAAAAATAGACACGGCGAAAAGACAGAGGTTGCGTGTATTGGACAATCAGGTGAGGAATTATCATTAATATCGGCTATTATGTCAAATAAAGGAAGAGCTGCAGCAAGATCTGGGCTTGGAGCCATAATGGGTTCAAAAAGGCTTAAAGCTATTGCTGCAAAGGGAGATATGGAGATTAAGATAGCTAATAAAGAGGATACAGAAAATTTAAGGAAGGAGTTTCTTGAAGGATTTAAAGGACATCTTGTTGATGTTTTCAGGAATTTTGGAACATGCGGGGTTACAGCTGTATGGACAAAGGCTGGAGAAACCCCGGTTAAAAATTATGGAGGAATAGCCCCAGTAGATTTCCCTAACCCGGAGCTAATATCGGATTCTAATGTTATCAAATACCTAAAAAGGAAGTATGCATGTTATAGATGTCCGGTGGCATGCGGAGGAATTGTATCTGTTAAAGAGGGCGGTTATCAATTAGACGATGCGAAGAAACCCGAACATGAGACCCTTGCTGCATTTGGTAATATGTGCCTCAATGATAATGTGGAATCAATAATAAAAGCAAATGATATATGTAATAGATATGGTATTGATACCATATCAGCAGGAGTTACAATAGCCTTCGCAATTGAATGCTTTGAAAACGGGATAATAACCCTTAATGACACTGATGAAATAGAACTAAGATGGGGGAATCATGAATCCATTGTGAAAATGACAGAAAAATTGGCTAAAAGAGAAGGATTTGGAGATGTTCTTGCTGATGGGGTAAAGAAGGCTTCAGAAAAAATTGGTAATGGTTCAGAAGAATTTGCTATCCATATAGCTGGCCAGGAAGTTCCTATGAGAGACCCCAAACATCTTCCTGGAATAGCAACGACATATAAGATGGACCCAACCCCAGCAAGACATACCAGAGGTGGAGCTCATTGGGCTGAAGGGGTTGAACCAAAGGGTATAGATATTAAACCCCATGATAAGTACAGTTATTCAGGAAAGGCTGAAAATCATAAAAAATTAAGCAATTATATGCATATATTAAGTTCATCAGGACTATGCATGTTTGGTCAATTCCTCTTTGATACTACGATAGTTCCTAAATTCCTGAGCTCTGTTACAGGATGGAATATAAGCATGGAGGAAGCTTTAAAAAGGGGTGAAAGGATTGCAAATATGCTTCAAGCCTTTAATATAAGAGAGGGAATAAATCCTTTAAAATTCAGGGTTCCAGGTAGAGTAACAGGAAGTCCCCCACAGCCAGATGGTCCAAACAAAGACGTTACAGTAGACCTTGATACCCAGATTAAAGAATATCTTATTGCAATGGATTGGAACATTGAAAATGCGAAGCCATCAAAAGATAAGCTTATAGAACTGGAACTTGATGATTTAATAAACGATTTATATGAAAGTTGAAGTTAAATATTATCTGAGTCTTAAGAATATAATAGGAAAGGAGGTGGAAATTTTTACTCTTAATAAAGAGGTTAACTTGAGAGAATTTATAGATATTATTATCAAGAAATACGGGGAAGAATTTAAGAGAAGTATTATTATAAATCCAAAAACAGGGATTCCTGGAATCTCTATACTTCTTAATGGTATATCTGCAAATTCTGAAGAAATGTTAAATAGAATATTAAAGGATAATGACACAATATCATTTATTCCTGGAGTTGCTGGTGGATCTCTGGATAGAGACTGCCAGAAAGGGTTTAAAAATTTGGCTTTTGAAGTATAACTTATTGAAGGAGGAACAAATATGGCTAAGAAAGATATTACAAGTACAAGGTCTACAATTGAATACTTAAAAGATATCGGTGATATATTTGTTGTGAAGAATGAAGTTGATCCAATATATGAAGTATCTGGTATTGCAAAGGCATTTGATGGGGGGCCAGCCCTTCTGTTTGAGAATATAAAGGGATATCCTGGACATAAAATAACAACAAATATATGTGCTAAGAGAGAAAGAGTAGCAAGGATATTTGATATTGATGACCATAGAAAATTCAAATTTAAGTGTCTTGATGCAATGAAGAATCCCCTAAATCCAACAGTTGTGGACAGCGCTCCGTCCCAGAAGAATGTTATTACAAAGGGTATAGATGTTCTTGCTACACTACCTATAATAAAACATACTGAAGAGGATGCAGGAAGAATTTTAGGAGGAGGGAATACCTTGGTAGGAAACCCTGAAAGCGGCTTTCATATATCATTTAATAGAGCCCACTTTCAGGGTAAAGATTGGTCAAGTCTATCAATAAATCTTAATACCCATTTTGAGCATCATGTATTAAGGACTGCAGATAATAAAGGCAGACTACCATTAACAATAAATATATGTACATCTCCCGCAATATGGATTGCAGCAGGTGGTGGCGGAATGAAGATTTCAGTACCTGTTGGATGTAATGAATTGGGTATAGCTGGTGCGCTTCAGGGAACTCCTGTTGAGATAGTCAATGCTAAAACAGTTGATGCCTATGCACTTGCCTGTGCCGAATGGGTTATTGAAGGGTATGTTGATACAAAGGAGACGGTATGGGAAAGTGAGGAGGCAAAAAAATTGGGGGAGATTGGAAAGGCCCCTTTCTTCCCGGAATATCCTGGCTATCTCGGAAAATCCTATAAAACATATAAATTTCAAGCTACAGCCATAACCCATAGAGATGACCCGATATTCTTTACTCCCCTTGCCCATTCTATCGATGGCAACAATATATGTAGTTTCTTAAGGGAAGCATCTATGTATGATGTGGGTAATAGAATATGTCCTGGACTTGTTATAGATACCCATATATTAGATGGTATGAAATCCTTTGGTGGAATAGTAATCCAGGTAAAGAAAAGGAGGAGGAGGGACGAAGGATATCAGAAGAATATTATCCTTTCTGCATTTACAGCACTTGCCGGTTTAAGAATGGTTGTTATAGTGGATGAGGATGTAAATATATATGATCCGGAGGAAGTACTTTGGGCTATAATGACAAGAGCTGATCCAGCCAGTGATTACGTGATATTGAATGATATAAGGGGAACAGCCAACTTTCCAACAGAGAAAGCTGATGATCCAGGTAGAATAGGACTTGCCTCTGTAATAGGAATTGATGCGACGATCCCGTATGCCAATAAATGGAAATTTAGACTGGGGAAACATCCAAAGGTTGACCTGAAAAGATGGTTCACAGATAATGAGATAAATAAGGGAAGAGCAATGCAATCTCCATATGCTAAGAGTATGGCTGAGAGGAGGATTTAAATGAATGAAAATATACTAAATATACTCAAGGAAATATCAAATTCGCTACCAGATAAGGTTAGACCAGTTGCAGATAAGTTTCCAGATATATTGGAAGGTTATTTGCTTATGAGAAATAAACTAATGGGTGATGGAGCTCTGGATAGAAAGACTAAGGTTCTTATGGCTTTAAGCATAGCCACTGCTATGAGGCTGAATAACATATTCCCCTATTATATACCGATTGCCTATGAGCTTGGTGCAAAAAAGGAAGAGATAAAAGAGGCTATTGGAGTGGGTATAGTATTTTCTGGTGGAGCAGGTTTTGATATAATGAATGATATAGTTAAATATTTTTAAGGAGGTTTTATATGGGACTGGATTTTAAGGATATAATATATGAAAAGAAGGATGGAGTTGCAAGAATAACTATCAATCGTCCTCATGTCCGGAATGCTGTTACGGATGAAACAATGCTCGAGATGATAAAGGCATTTCATGATGCCACCGATGACAAAACAATAGGTGTGGTTGTTCTGACAGGAGCTGGAGATAAAGCATTCTGTGCCGGAGGAGATATAAATTGGGAAAAAAATAAAGGTTTTCCAGATATATGGGACTATTACATAGATATTCATAATGCAATAAGAAACTGTCTAAAACCTGTTATTGCAAGAGTTAATGGATATGCAATAGGATGGGGAAATCATGTAGCATACTATTGTGATTTAACCATTGCAGCGGAACATGCTATATTTGGTCAAAACGGACCAAGGGTTGGAAGCCCTGCTGGTGGATATATTGTAAGTTATCTTGTAAGAGTAATCGGAGCAAAAAAAGCAAGGGAGATGTGGTATTTGTGTAGGAGATATACTGCAAAGGAAGCTCTTGAAATGGGGCTTGTAAATGCTGTTGTACCTATGGAGAAGTTAGATGAAGAAGTAGATAAATGGTGCCAGGAGATACTCTCTATGAGCCCCACATGTTTAAGAGTTTTGAAAGCGACCTTCGAGAGTGAATTTGATTATATGCGACATGACCCTCTCTCCTATCAAAGGATGTTAGCCCCGGATTATTTTAAGACTGGTGAGGCACTAGAAGGACAGAATGCATTTCTTGAAAAGAGAAAACCTGACTTCTCTAAATTCAGAAGATAGATGGGAAGAATTTTAGGATTAGATTTTGGAAAAAAGAGGATAGGTATTGCTATTAGTGATGAGAATTCTATAATTGCCAATGGGTTAAAAGTTATAGAAACTGAGAATATATCAATACTTAAAGATATTGTAGAGGAGATGGAAGTTAAAAAGATAGTGGTAGGTCTTCCGATCAGAGAAGATGGAAGTATGGGTAAGGAAGTGGAGGAGGTTTTAATTTTTATAAATGAGATAGAAGCCCTCCTCCACGTTCCCGTAACAACCTGGGATGAAAGATTTTCTACAAAGGCTGCAAGTAGGGTACTTATAGATGGAAATGTAAGTAGAAAAAAGAGAAAGAAAACTGTGGATAAATTGGCAGCTACATTTATTCTCCAAGGATATTTAGATAGTATAAGGGGTGAAAAGTAGTATACGAAGAGTAATATTAATACTGAGTACTATCCTTATTGTAATATCTGTACTGCTCTTGTTCTATTTCGATAAATATAGAACAGTGAATAATCCTCATATAAAGAAAATTGTACTAATATCACCAGGGGAAAATATTTCTGATATTGCAAAGATATTAAAAGTTAAGGGAATTATAAAAAATGAGTGGAATTTTATACTCCTTGCTAAATACTATGAAGTAAATATCAAGGCTGGTGAATATGAGCTCTATACATCAACCCCATTAAGAGAATTGTTAAATATATTGGAAAGAGGAAGAAGCTTAGAACACAGAGTCACAATTCCAGAGGGTTATAATATCTATCAAATAGGAAAATTACTTGAAAATGATGGAATATGTGATTCAAAGTCATTTATTAAAGCAGCATTTAATAAAGATTTAATCCATTCCTTAGGAATTGATGGCATAAGTGTGGAAGGATATCTGTTCCCTGATACATATTATTTCAGAAAGGGAATCCCTCCAGAGGATATTATAAAAAAGATGGTTTCGCACTTCAATGAAATATATCTAAAGAAATATTATCCTATAGAGAAGAGAAAAGGAATGAATAAAAAAGATATAATTATTTTAGCATCTATAATAGAAAAAGAAGCTTTCCTTATGAGTGAAAAATTTAGGGTTTCATCTGTATTACACAACAGGCTTAAGATAGGCATGAGACTCCAGAGCGATCCAACTGTTATATACGGGATTTTTAAAGACTTTAATGGAAATATAAGGAAGAGAGACTTAAAGAAGCCTACTCCTTTTAATACATATGTTATTAATGGACTTCCTATAGGACCTATCTGTAACCCTGGAGAGGAATCAATAATTGCTGCTTTGTATCCTGCTAAGAGTAACTATCTATATTTCGTCTCAAAAAACGATGGAACCCATTATTATTCAACTAATCTTAGAGAACATAATCTGGCAGTAAGAAAATATCAGAAGCTCAGGATTCCCTGAAGAAATCCCCGCTTTTACCCCCCTTTTTACTTATAAGCTTTATATCTGTTATTGTTATCCCTTTATCTACCCCTTTACACATATCATATATTGTAAGTGCAGCTATAGTAGCAGATATTAAGGCTTCCATCTCAACCCCAGTTCTACCAACTATTTTTACTGTAGACTCCACCTTTATCTTGCTCTCCTCATTTACAGGATAGAACTTTATATCAATGGATGTAATATTCAATGGATGACACATTGGAATAAGTTCACCTGTCTTTTTACCCCCCATTATACCGGCTATTCTTGCAACTTCAAATACGTCTCCCTTCTCTATCTCTTTATTTACTATAAGACTAAATGTATCAGGATTTACAATTACATAACATGAAGCTACAGCCTCTCTATTTGTAATATCCTTATCCGTAATATCCACCATTTTTGACCTTCCCTGATCATCAAAATGGGTTAACTTAGACATCTTTAATCAACTCCTTTGCTATTATATTTCTCTGAATCTGATTTGTCCCTTCATATATCTGTAGGAGCTTTGCATCCCTCATCATCCTTTCTACTGGATGATCCTTCATGTATCCATATCCTCCAAGAATTTGAACAGCATCTATTGTTGTCTTCATGGCAACATCGGTTGCAAACCTCTTTGCCATGGAGCTTATCATTGCTATATCTTCTTCACCTCTATCAATAAGAGATGCAGCTTTATAAACAAGGAGCCTTGCTGCTTCAATCTCTGTTGCTATATCTGCAAGCATAAACTGGATTGCCTGAAATGAGGTAATAGGCTTTCCAAACTGTTTCCTTTCCTTTGCATAACTCAATGCATATTCAAATGCTCCCTGTGCAATACCAACTCCCTGAGCAGCAATTGTAGGCCTTGTTATCCTTAAGGTTTCCATAGCTATCTTAAAACCATCTCCTCTCTTCCCAAGCATATTTCCCTCAGGTATTCTTAGATTATCAAAAATTACTTCGGATGTCCTTGAACCTCTCATACCCATTTTATTTTCAACTTTACCAAAATATAGTCCTCTCCTCTCCTTTTCAACCAGAAATACACTTATTCCTTTCCTTCCAAGTTCTGGATCTGTTTTCGCAAAAACTGAATATATATGAGCAACTCCCCCATTGGTTATAAAACATTTATTACCACTTATAACCCACTCATTCCCATCTAAATAAGCCTTTGTCTTTATAGAGGAAACATCAGAACCTGCATCCGGTTCTGTAATTGCCAATGCAGATATATATTCACCAGCCGCAAGCTTAGGAAGATATCCCTGTTTTTGGTCTTCATTCCCGGCAATAATAATTGGCATCATACCTCCGGTTTGAACACCAACATTTAAAGAGGTAGACCCGCATACCTTTGCAAGCTCTTCTATCACCAAACATAGGGACAATAGACTACCTCCTACCCCTCCATATTTCTCTGGGACTATCATCCCAAAATATCCCATCTCTGCTAAAAGCTTAAATAAATCCTCTGGATATTCATCTCCTTCATCTATCTCTTTAGCTCTTGGAAAAACCTTCTCTCTAGCAAATCTTTTAGCTATATCTCTAATACTCCTTTCATCCTGAGTAAGCTCTAAAAACATATACTCACCTCATTCATATAATCTTTGACAATCCATTATATCATATTAAATTCTCATATAAATTATTTCCCATTGAATAACCTAAATATTTTTGGAGCTATTTTGAAAGCTTACAATCTTCACTCAAGATCCCTTTTTAATTCTTGTCATATCCCAGAGTATAGAATCTACACTCTTACTATTAGTTAAAAGTTTTTATATTATCATAATACTACTACTTTAATCCAGATGCATATATTCTATTTCTACCGCCTTTCTTTGATTCATAGAGTGCGTAATCTACGATTCTTAATATATCATTCACATCGGAAATATCTTTACAATCCACTACTCCAAGACTCAATGTAAGATTGATATTTATATTATCGGAAACACTAATTTGCGTTTTCTCTACCCCATTCCTGATCCTTTCAGCTACATCCATTGCACCATATAAAGCTGTTTCTGGAAGCATTATCAAAAATTCATCACCACCATACCGTACAATAATATCAATAGATCTCAGTGTATCTCTCATAAGTTGAGCAATCGTCTTAAGTACTACATCACCCACAGGGTGGCCATAAGTATCATTAATCTCTTTAAATCTGTCTACATCACATAATATCACTGAAAGATTATTACTATATCTCTTTGCTCTATTTAAGTTATATTCAAGCAACTCAAGTAATACCCTCCTGTTAAAGACTCCTGTAAGACTATCTGTTCTTGAAAGTTCTTCAAGTTCTTTTATCAATCTCTTTGTTTCCTCCTCAGCCTTCTTCCTCCCGGTAATATCACGAGTATACTCAATTACATATCTTATCGAACTTTCTTTATCATAAATTGGATAAGTATAAAGTTCAAACCATGCTTCAGAGCCTTCAGGCAATAAAACCTTTTTCTCCTTTATACATGGTTCACCTGATTTAAAGGTTTTTTCTATTACACAATTATCACATATGTTATCCCTTCCTTCAAGAATTCTATAACATGTTCCTCCTGCTAAGGAATCCACTGGTTTACCTTTAATCCGAGCGTATGCATTGTTTACCCTTATAATCCTGAGATCTCTATCCAGTATTACAAAGGGGTCCCTTATACTATCAAAGATTGAATTAAGAAACTCAACAGATTCCTCAAGCCCTATCTGGGTGATCTTTCTTTCAGCAATCTCTTTCTCAAGTCTATTACGAGAGTTAAGCAGACTATCAGCCATTGTATTAAAGGTTTTTGCAAGCTCACCTATCTCATCCTTGGATTTTATATCTACACGATGCCTAAGATTACCCGCACCTATCTCCTTTGAAGCCTCAACAAGTTTTGAAATAGGCTTTGTGATCTTCATAGAAAATAGAATGGCTAACATTCCACTTATAAATAGAATAACAAAGATTATACGTAAAACTACCCATACAATTTCAGAAGTGCTCTTTTTTATAAACCTTTCTGTTAATCCAATATGGGCAACCCCTAATCTGCCCATTACAATCGGAACCGCTATATCATAGATTATACCCCTGCTTGATGAGAACTCCTTTATACTGCACTGCTGACCATCTTTTAATTCATTATAATTTTTAAGTTGAACAGGAAATCCATTTCTAAAGGTATGAACAACCACTTTCCCATGAGAATCTTTAATAAAAATGTATTCAATATCATCATTAGACTTCTTAAAATCATTTATATCCATTTGTAGTAGAAAAATTTTTTCTGTCAACAATCTCTGAGAGGACAGCTTAGCCAGATGTCTTGCCATAAATACTCCTCTCTTCTGCAATTCTATAAGGAGTTTCTTATGGAGTATACTCTTTATAGACAATAAAATTAATATTCCTGCCAGTAATCCTATAAAAAAATTAACAATGAGAAACTTATTTCTCAATCCAAACATCTTTTATTTTTATTCACCATGAAGTGATTCTTTTAGCCAATTTTTCATCGCCCTTATAGAGTCATAGGCACTATCATCTATCTGAACAAATTTCTCGATCATCATTCCCTCTAATATCTTCTGTCCCTCTTTATCTCTATGTATATTAAGGAATATATCCTTAATCCTCTTCTTTAATTCAGGATCAAGGTCAGGACGTACTACTACAGGTGGAATCCCATAAGGGGGTGATCTCTTTATTATTCTTGTTTCTGAGGTCAATTTGGGGTTGACCTTATTTAAATATTCCCATATCAGGCTATCAACCGCAGCACCATCCACAAGTTTCTGGGCAACTGCTTCTATAGACCTGTCATGGGCGTATGTAAAAACACACTTTTTAAAAAATGTATCCGGAGTCTCATTCATCTTGGAAAGCATATAGGTGGGAACAAGTTCCCCAGTATTTGAAAGTGGATCAGTAAAGGCAAATATTTTCCCTCTAAGATCCTCAATTTCTTTTATATCACTGTTCCTATTCACTATAATATATGAATAATAAACAGTCTTCCCATTTATAACAGGAGCTACAAGAAGTTCAAGCCCAAAGTCTTCATGACCATCAACATAAGGACCACCACATACAAAGGCTACATCAATATTACCTGACTTCAGCAATCTATTAATCTCTGCATAATCCTCCCTATCAACAAAATCAACATATTTCCCTAATTTTTCACCTATATAATCAAGAAGTCTCTTGTAGTAAGAAAATCCCTCTCTTGGTGTAATCATCCCACCTACAGCAATACGAAGAGATTCATCTTTGGAAACATTTCTCCCCTCTTTTATCGATTCCTTTTCTTCTAAATTTATTACCTTTTCATCACTATATTTGCCACAGGAAAGGAAAGTAATAATAATTATAAGAAGAATTGTGAATAAAGTAGATTTTTTTTCCTTTGCAAGTCTCATTTAATTATACCACCATTTAATAACACATTTTATTTTAAAAAGAAATTCGTGTCAAACTTTAATCCCAACAAACAGCAATTTATAGTGAATTCATTAATTCTTGACAATTGGGGCATAAAGCCCCCAAAATATTTCCTTTTTACCTGGAAAGGATTAAAGAATTTTTGTTCCTAAATTAACTTCCCTTCTTCCAAAGGATAACCGAGGTTAAGGTTTTAAAGAAAAACACTCAGGGGAGGGAAAAAAGATAAAGGAATTACCTCTAAACCTTTTATAAATTCCTATTTTATCAACTGATAGGTAATTTTGCTAATTATAAATCATTTTAAGTAAACATCTTTTAAATGGTGTAAAAGTTTATGAAACTCTTCATGCTTCCCTATGCCAATCTTTTCGTTTTCAACAATTTCGAATTCCTTCAATAACTTATCTTGCTTCTCTCTTGAAAGATGTGCATCTGCCATTGAATAAAGTATATTATCTTCTTTATCAATGTGTGTCCTAAGAAGGCCAACATAATTCCTGGCATTTTTAATTATTTCATCTATAGCTTCTGTATCATTTGTTTTATATTTTTTAATAGCTCCATTCAAAGCTTTTACACATTCTCTACCTATATCATGCTCTTCAATCATAACTTCTATTGGCCCTCCCTTCCTGGGAACACCTGCTTCTTCCATAGCTGGGAAAAGTAAATCTTCTTCTTTCCCATGATGGCATTTGCTTATAAATACACTGGTAAACTCTAAAATTTTATCAAGATCCTCTTTATTTATTTCTTCTCCAGCTTCAAGCTTTCTATAAATCTTTTCCAAGATATCCAACATCAACTTTATTGCTTTATGCTCTTCTTTTAATTGATCAGTAGGTTTCATAATACACCTCCTTTTTTATTTTAAATATTTTTTCATCCAATATCAATCATTTTCTGGGGAATAACCGGAAACGCCCTGCTCTGTCGAAAACAGTAATTTCTTAAATTTCACAAATTTATTAATTCAGAATAACATAAAGAACAAATTATGAATTGATAAAACAATTTGTTGTCACATTCTGTATCTCCTATTTCAAAAAATAGATATTTACTGTTGTGAATTTATTCCTTCGACAATTCTCAGGGAAATTTTATATAAACTTTTGATGAAATTAGAAAGCTCATTTAAAGCAATAATAGGAATATTCTAACTTTAATTTATCAATATTTTATTATTTTATTTTAATTTTAAATTATTATAATTTTCTTTCTATTTTTCATGCTAAATTTTTATGGTATATTAAAACTATGAAGTATTTAATAATATCCCTTTCTTTTTTATCTCTATTCAATACGTCCATAAAATCTAAACCCCAAAACAATTTACTTATAGTACCCTTTGGTAAAATTGAGAAAGAAAATCTTAACTTCTTAGGTAAAGAGCTTCAAAAATATTTTGATTTTTCAGTAAAAATTTCTGGTCCAGAGCCTCTCCCAGAATATGCCTTTAATTCGAAAAGAGCTCAGTATTATTCCTCAAAGATACTCAGGGGTTTAGATAAATTCAAAACGCAGGCTGAAAGAATATTGGGTATCATAGATAGGGATCTATATGTCACCGGATTAAATTTTGTCTTTGGAGAAGCAGATATTAGAAATAATATATGCATTATATCTCTTACAAGACTTCGTCAGGAATATTATAGTTTTAAAGCTGATAGAAGATTATTCTTAGAACGAACTTTAAAGGAAGCAATCCATGAACTGGGACATACCTATGGACTCAGGCATTGTAATAATCCGAGATGTATAATGCATTTCTCAAATTCCCTCAGAGATACTGATATAAAAGGGCCTGATTTTTGCCCCATCTGTAAAAAGAGATTAAATTTAAGATAAAAGTTCAGGAAGGAATAATTACTGCTTTAACCGTTTCGAGCTTAGCTACCGCTTCAAGAGCCTCCTGACTTTTTTCAATCGGGAAACGATGGGTAACAATTTCAACCATAGGAAATTCTTTATGATGTGCCTGAGCCAACTGAATTGCTCTGTAATAATGCTGGGGTTGGGCTAAGGCAGTTCCTATAACTTTAAGGTTATTATTATTTATATACCTTGGATCCAGAGGGATAGCTCCCTTACCCGACCATAATCCTACTATAAGGTATCTTCCATTTTTTGCAAGCATCTTAAGACCTTCTGAAAAGGCGGCAAGCACTCCTGCAGCCTCTATAACCACATCAGCTCCCATCCCTTCAGTAAGTTCATGACAACGTTTAATCCTGTTTTCTTCTCCTTGGATTTCGTCTATATTGATTGTATGAGTTGCTCCAAAACGTATTGCCATCTCCAACCTGTGTTTTGGTGCCCCAATATTTATAATCTTCCTTGCTCCTGAAAGTCTGGCAAGAAGGGTAGCTGCAAGTCCTACTGGCCCAGCTCCCTGAATTACAACTGTTTGATTGGGTTCCACTCCTCCTAATCTTTCCAGACCCTGAAGCATAGTAGGCATGGCACATCCAAAGGCGATTACAGATTCAGAGGGAGTATCATCAGGGATTCTGTAAAATGGCATTCCTGCAGGAAGCCATGCATACTCATTATAGCTTGCCCAGTTAGGTTTTTCTGCATGTTCAAATATTACCATCTCTTCACATAGAGAAAAATCCTTTATTACAGTACAGTAATAACAATGGTAACAAGGTTTAATAGGGGCCCAATAAACTCTGTCCCCAACTTTTAGGGGGGTTCCAGCATAATCTTTGGTTAATCCTTCTCCAAACTCTTCAATTATACCTATTCCCTCATGCCCGAGTACAATAGGATAGGGTAGTTCCATATCACCATGCCACAGGTGAACATCGGTACCACATACTCCTCCCATTTCTACCTTTAGCAATACTCCTCCAGGTTGGGGCAATGGTACCGGAAGTTCCCATATTTCTATAGGTTGATCTGGCTTTACTAATACCGCTCTTTTCCCTTTACGTGCCAATTTAGATTACCTCCTTTTAGAATCTTTTTATAATATAAAATTTTTGTAGTTTACATGCAAGCATTATTTTTTATATGCTATAATAAAAATAATTTTATGATTTCGGGAAAGACAAAAATTTTTGGGATATTTGGATATCCAATAGAACATACCCTGTCACCCCTTATGCATAATAGTGCATTTGAGTACCTCGGTTTAGACTGTATTTACCTTCCCTTTGAAGTAAAACCTTCTGATTTAAGAGATGCAATTCAAGGAATGAAAGGGTTAAATATAAGAGGGATTAATGTAACCATTCCTCATAAAGAGGAAGTTATTAAATATCTGGATGAAGTAGAGGAAGAGGGAAGATTAATAGGAGCTGTTAATACTATCTTAAATAATCAGGGAAGGCTTATAGGGACCAATACCGATGGGTTAGGTTTCTTATATGCTCTAAAGAATGATCTTGGGATCTCTCCCTCTGCTAAACGAATATTTATGCTTGGAGCAGGTGGAGCTGCAAGAGCTATCCTCGTGAGCCTTGCAAAAGATGGAGCAAAGAGAATTGTGGTTGCAAATCGGAGCTTGGATAAGGGGAAAAAGCTCATAAATCAATACAGAGAGATATTTAGATCAACAGAATTTATTGCGATACCTCTGGAAGATGGGGTTATATCTGAGTATTTAAGAGAATCTGATATATTTATAAATGCCACCCCTGTAGGTATGAAAAATATAAATGTTGAACTTTCTATTCCTCTGGAAGTTTTATCCAGGGATTCAGTTATATTTGATACTGTTTATAATCCGGAAGAGCCTATATTTATTCTAAGGGCAAAGTCCTTGGGACTGCGGTGTGCTAATGGATTGGGAATGCTTTGTTATCAAGGAGCATTAAGCTTTGAATTATGGACAGGGGAGAAAGCCCCCCTTCCACTCATGATGAGTGTATTGAAAAAGCATTTTGAGAGGGGAGATTAATTTCTTTGTGATTTCTTGGATTTTGATCTTAATGATTTAATCCACTCATCCAATTCTTGAGCAGCTATCTTCTGACCTCCTAATCCAAAAGCGATCGCTATTGCGATTGCTATTGCTCCAAGCAGTAAACCAAAGGCTAAGTTAATAATCTCATTTGCCAGTCCCATCTGTCTTAAACCCATTGCTCCTGCAAAAATCAGAATGGTGATACGTGCTGCAAGGGCTAACAGATTAGCCTGGGTTGTACTGCTCGCCTGAATAGTCTTGGAGGCAAGATTAGCTAAGTATAATCCAATACCGAATATAATCAATCCTAAAATGACATGACTTATAAATATTATAAATTGACTAATTAAATCAGCTGCAGCACCAAATCCCAGAATCTGAAAAACTTCAATTATAGCGAGAAGCATAATTATAACCAGAACCAGATAGCCTAATATATTTGAAGGGGTTTTTGTTCCCTCTGAACTCTCCTCTCCTATTCCCAGCCAGACCATAATCTTATTAAAACCAGCATTTGCAAGTAGGGTAGCGATTAAATTTGCCACCAGACGTCCTATTATATAGGATATAGTCAATAATAGAGCAGCAGCAAATATAGATGGAATGGCTTGAAGAATCATATTAAGCATATTGCTTGCTGGTTTGGTCACCGCTTCAAGCTTTAATGCATTCAGAGAAGCAATAAGTACTGGAATAAGGATTAGAATATAGACTATGAAGCCAAGGAGTCCAGAAAGTCTTTCAGTACCCAAAACTGTCCCTATTCCTACCTGCTCACCCAATCTATCGGTTCCAATAGCGGTTAATAGATTGGTGACAATTCTTTGAATAATACGAGCAACAAACCACCCTGCTCCAAGGATTAAACCAGCTGCAAATATATTTGGTAGAAAGGTCAGGATTCTGTTGACCATTTCTCTGATAGGTTCAAGAAGACCTTCCAGAGCCAAAGTACTTAATATCGCAGGTAAGAAAAGCAGAAATACCAGCCAGTATACAGTATCAGCAATTGTTTTTGTCAACGGGATAGGCTTCTTCTCTTCCCTTCCAACCTTTTCTCCTACAATCTCATCAAACTTACTTGTGCTTAATAGCTTTGAAATGATAAGTCTTAGAGTTCCTGCTACGAACCACGCTATAATTAATAATATCAGAGCTCCTAATAATTGAGGGATAAATTGAAAGAGTTTGGTTAAAAATCTATTTATAGGTTCAGTGATAAGGGTAAGTCCAAGAGCCTGGAAGAATGCAACCAGTACAAAGAGCATAAGTAAATAAAATATTCCTTTAGCAATTCCTTCTTCAACCTCTATCTTCTTAGCAGCCTCTTCCCCCATAATCCAACGTGCCAGTCTATTATCCAGGGTTGTATGCCTGAGTCCCGCACGGACAATAGCAGTAACAAGTAAAGAAATTAACCATCCCAAAATTAAAATAGCTATAGCTCCAATTAAATTGGGTATATAGGCAGTTATTAATTCTTTAATTTGAGCCACATTTACCTGCATATTCACACCCCCTATATTTATTATATTTATATAAAATAAATTAAGAAGCTATTTTATTTTATATTTAACAAAAATATAAATAATTGTCAATTTCTTTTAAACCTATTGATAGCTATTTGCAGGATTATAAAATCTTTATTTATAATGACAGTGTTAATAATTTCTACACAAAATTATTTGTAAGTAATAGTAAACAATAATTAGGTAAATATAAACAAAAAGGGAGAGAAGCCTCTCCCTTGATTTTAATTTATTTTTTCTGGTACACAGAGGCACTCTTCATTGAGTGCTATCCTTCCACATTGTCCACAGACATATTCTGCCTCCTGAAGTTTACCTTTACACATATGATAAGGAGTTTTAATATTTTCTCCACAGAATTGGCAATTAGAAGGTTCAACATTTAAAAGTTTGAATTCAGTAGCAGGATTACATAAATGTTCAATCTTTCCTATCTTACCACATGTTTTGCATACATAAGCTTCTTTTAATTTATCAGACATTTTTACCTCCTTGTTTCCTTAATTTATTTCTTCTTTTAAAGCAAAGTATTTATCCTTATGCCACACAATAGGAAACAGTTTGTCATCGATTCTATATTCTATAGCCTCAGCCAGATAAAGAGTATAGTTGCTAACCGGGATAGATGTGATAACCTTACATTCAATATTAGCAAAGCATCCTTTTACTAAAGGAGAATTAATCCTCTTTGCCCTTTCAGTCTCAATATTAAATCTTTTAAATTTATTCACCTCTTTACCATGAGTAGCGCCTATCTCTCTTGTAAGTTCAACCTGATTAATAGAGGGAATATTGAGGACAAATTCTCCAGATTTTTCTATAATTTCATTGGAGATAAGATGTTTAGCAACACTTACAGTAATTAAAGGCAGATCTTCAGAAACAAACGTAGCAGTAGCTGTCATAACATCGGATTTTTCAGAAGTTCCAACACTTATCAATACCACTGAGGATGGTATTAAGCGGGTTACCTTTAGTAGATTCTTATTCATTATTTTATCACCTCCTTTATAATAATTTTTATATTATTATTATTATTATTTAATTATATATCTAAAATTATAATTATGTCAATTTAAAATATACTATAGTTTTCTAAGAATTCGTTTATATTGAAGATAATTACTGTAATATCAAAAGTTTTTGGAAATAAAAAAATTTAAAGAAATTTAAAGGAAGAAGTTTCTTATATAATAGTTTATATACTGCTATAAAATTTTTGAGGAAGTCCTCAGAAACTTTTTTAGTATATTTGAAGCTCTCTACGACAAGCCGCAGGGAATATTCGAAAACAAGATATTCTCTACTTTTATATTAGCTAGTCAATCCTACTCATTGGGACAGGACCGGCCTCGCTATACATTTTCAAATATTACAAATTCTTCAAAGCTTCTCCTAAATGCTCTTTTAAGAAGTATTATTTCTGGCTTTAGATTACCAACAGCTATAAGCATCGGGATTATTTCATCCTCGGGTATATTAAATTCTTTTTTTATCTTATCTTCCTCAAATCCGTCCATTGGATGTGTATCAAAATCTAATACCTTTGCTGCAATCATGAGGTTCATGGCAAATAAAGAAGCATTCTTTACTGCAAATAACTTCCTTTTAAGACTTTCCGTCTCTCCATAAAGATTATTTATCATACCGATATAGGTATCTCTTTCATCAGATTTTATATATCCGAGCTCTTGCCAACTATTAAGCGCTTTTTCCATATTTTCCTCAACAGCTTTTAGATCAGCAATTATAATTAATACTACAGGGGCTTCTTCAATCTTAGGTTGATGAAAAGCGCACTCTCTTAAAACTCTCTTCTTTTCAGGGTTTCTTACTACTATAACCTTCCATGGCTGTAAATTGAAGGAAGATGGTGAGAGGTTAGCAAGGTCTATCAATTCTTTTAACTCACTATTTGAAATTTTTTTACTCGGATCAAAAAATTAATTGAACGTCTTTCTTTAATTGCTTGAATAATTTCCATATTATCCCTCTAATTTTTATTAGTTTTAAGTTATAAAAATTTTAATTTCATTCTCTATTCTATACTTCTGGAATCCATTTTGATAAATGTTTAAGATATTGCCATCTTCTTCTTACTTCGGCATTTGCCTGTTTAATAAGTTCTGCTGCTAATTCAGGATTAAGAGACCTAAGTGCTCTATAACGATTTTCATTATATGCATATTCTTCAAAAGAGATAGTAGGTTCCTTACTATCAATAATAAGAGGACTTTTACCCTGGCGCTCAAGTTCTGGATTATAGCGGTAGAGAGGCCAATGTCCACAGCTAACAGCCTTCCTCTGTTCCTCAATCCCTTTGCTCATATCTATACCATGGGATATACAATTAGAGTAGGCAATAATCAATGAAGGTCCATTGTATGCGTCAGCCTCTAAGAAGGCCTTTATTGTCTGGGCAGGATTGGCACCAAAAGCTACCTGGGCAACATAAACATTACCATATGTAGTCATAATAAGTCCTATATTCTTTTTAGGAGTTCTCTTACCCCCTGCAGCAAACTGAGCTACAGCTGCTAATGGAGTTGACTTTGACATCTGTCCGCCTGTGTTTGAATAGACCTCCGTATCAAGAATCAGAAGATTTACATTCTCACCTGATGCAAGAACATGGTCTACGCCTCCATAGCCAATATCATATCCCCAACCATCACCACCAATAGCCCATACAGACTTCTTGACCAAATAGTCAGCAAGGGAAAGAAACCATTTTACTACAGTAGAATTATCTTTAGAAAGTATTCTTTTAAGTTCTTCAACACGTGCTCTTTGTCGTTCAATACCCTCTTGATTAGATTGATCAGCATTCTTAATCGAATTGAAAAGTTCCTTTACATGCGAATATGAGGGGTCCGAAGCAAACTTATCTATTAGCTCTATTGCCTGTAAATAAAATTTGTCTAATGTTTGTCTCATACCATATCCAAATTCCGCTGCGTCCTCGAAGAGTGAATTTGACCATGCTGGACCTCTTCCATCGGCTCTCTTTGCATAAGGTGTAGTTGGAAGATTTCCACCATATATAGATGAACAACCTGTTGCATTACCAATAATTAATCTATCACCAAACAACTGTGTAAGTAACTTTATATATGGCGTTTCTCCACACCCTGCACAGGCACCACTATACTCAAATAGAGGTCTTGCTAACTGACTTCCTTTAATGGTTGAAATTTTGTATCTTGATGGATCAGTTTCCGGTAAATTCAGAAAAAATTTATAATTTTTTGCCTCTTTATGTCTAAGTGGTTCCTGCAATTTCATATTTATTGCTTTAAAATCAGCAATCTTATTACCTTCAGCATCCTTCTTACGCGCTGGACACATATAGGAACATGAACCACAACCTGTACAGTCTTCTGGCGCTACTTGAACAGTAAATTTAAGCCCTTTTAAATCCTTACCAATTGCATCAACAGATTTGAAATCTGAAGGGGCGTTCTTTAATAAGGCTGGTTCGTATGCCTTAATTCTTATAGCTGCATGAGGACATACAAAGGCACATTGACCACATTGTATACAAATCTCAGGTTCCCATACTGGGATATAAACCCCTATATTTCTCTTTTCATACTGAGTGGTTCCTGTTGGCCAGGTGCCATCATCAGGTATAGCTGAAACAGGAAGAGAATCTCCCTTCCCAGCAATAATCTTAGCCGTCACATTCTTAACAAAATCAGGAGAATCTTCAGGGATAGGAGGTTTCATTCTTATCTTACTTGTAACCTTATTAGGTACAGGAACTTCTTCTATATTCTGTAGGGCCCTATCTACTGCAGCATAGTTCATCTCAACAACTTCATTCCCCTTTTTTATATAGGTCTTTTCGATTTCAGTTTTTATAGATTTTATAGCCTCCTCCTTTGGTAGAATTCCGGATATTATAAAGAAAGCTGTCTGCATAATAATATTAATTCTTGCACCAAGCCCAATCTCTTCAGCAAGGGATATAGCATCAATTATATAAAACTTCATCTTTTTGTTTATAAGCTGTTCTTGAACTTCTATAGGTAGGGTATCCCAAACCTTATCTTTTTTATATGATGTTGTAAGCAGGAAAATTGCTCCTTCTTCTGCATTGGATAACATATCGTATTTTTCAAGAAATGAAGGATTATGACATGCAATAAAGTTAGCCTTTGACAAAAGATAAGGATTGCGTATTTTCTCTTTACCGAAACGAAGATGAGATATAGTTATAGCTCCAGATTTCTTTGAGTCATATACAAAATACCCCTGGGCATAATTATCTGTCTCGGTTCCGATAATCTTAATAGTATTTTTATTTGCTCCCACAGTCCCATCAGAACCCAATCCATAAAACATGGCACGATAAACACCTCTTTCATCTAAACTAAATGACTTATCATATTCAATGCTGGTATGAGTCACATCATCTTCTATACCAATAGTGAAATGGTTTTTCGGCTGATCCTTTGATAAATTGTCAAATACAGCTTTTACCATAGCAGGGGTAAAATCTTTTGAACCAAGACCGTAACGGCCGCCAACAATTTTAGGATAAGTTTTAAACTCCGCTATTCCTCTTTCTATTGCTTCACCAACAGCTGATCTGACATCAAGGTATAAAGGCTCACCTATCGCACCAGGTTCTTTAGTGCGGTCAAGCACAGCAATTGCTTTGACAGTTGAAGGAAGAACCTCCGCAAAACCATTTGTATCAAATGGCCTATAAAGCCTCACTTGAATCATTCCAAGCTTTTCACCCCTTGCATTTAATGACTCAATAGTACTTAACACAGTATCTCCTGCTGATCCCATAATTACAATGACTCTTTCAGCTTCAGGGTCTCCAAAATAATCAAATATTCTGTACTGCCTTCCAACTAAATCTGCAAATTTATCCATAACCTTCTGAACAACTTGAGGAGTTGCATCATAATATTTATTTACCGTTTCACGTCCCTGAAAGTATACATCAGGATTTTGAGAGGTTCCCCTTATATTTGGATGATCGGATGTAAGTCCCCTCATACGGTGGGCTATAACAAACTCATCATCTATAATAGCCCGCATATCATCAAAGGTAAGTTCTTCTATCTTCTGTATCTCATGAGATGTTCTGAAACCATCAAAAAAATGCATAAATGGTATTCTGGATTCGAGCGTTGAAGCCTGGGATATGAGTGCAAAATCCATAGCTTCCTGAACATCTTTAGAACAAAGCATTGCAAAGCCGGTTGACCTTGCAGCCATTACATCTGAATGGTCTCCAAATATAGAAAGTGCCTGACATGCAAGAGAACGAGAAGTTATGTGGAATACTGTGGATGTGAGTTCTCCTGCAATTTTATACATATTGGGTATCATTAATAAAAGTCCCTGAGAAGCTGTAATTGTTGTGCAAAGAGCCCCAGTTGTCAGAGAACCATGAACTGCTCCAGCAGCTCCTGCTTCAGATTGCATCTCATTAACCTTTGGCACTGTCCCCCATATATTTACTTCACCTGCTGCAGATTTTGAATCGCAGATCTCTGCAATAGGTGAAGAAGGAGTTATTGGATAAATTGTTATTATCTCATTTGTAGCATGTACTACATGTGCACATGCTGTACAACCATCAACAGTTATCATTCTTCTTTTCATATATTCCTCCTCTTTTTACATTAACCAATTGCAGGTTTTTATAAAAATATAAATTTTTATTATAATAAATTATAATAGAAATATCAAAATAATTTACAAACTGAGAGATAGAAATGCTCAAATACAAGGTATACCTTTGCAGCCGATAGGATACATCTTGGATGACATTTATTTGTTATCCTTTTTCCTTCTCTTAATTTTTCTAAGCTTTGGAACAGTTTTTAATATTTTTCTTCTATCAGTTATTCTTCTTTTCATTCATATTTTACAATATGCTCATAAAATTCTTCAGGAACAATATACCTGAGTTTATCTCCTACTATTGAAAGTATTATTTCTACATCACCCTCTAAAGCTGGTATCCTTGCTTCTACGAGCTCTTTTGATAAACTAAATATAGTTTTTAATTTTTCTATTATTTCTTTATGTTCCATATTTAAAGAATAATATATTTAAAGAATAAAAGCAAATTTTTAATATGGGTAGGCAGTATCACTTATTTTCTAAGAGAGTGAATCTTTAATTCATATGAAATAGTTTTAATACCTGTTCTGTCTAATTATAATCCTAAATCCTTTAATACAGCCTTTGCGCAGGCTCTTCCCCCTCCAGTTACCGATCCTCCTGGATGGGTAGAGGGTCCACAGAGATAGAGCCCCTCAACAGGCATCTTATAATTAAACCTTATCAATGGCCTCATAGGACCAAACTGATACAGGGATATATCACCCTGAAAGATATCTCCGCGGATCATACATGGATTCCGTGCCTCTATGGTAACTGGATCATCAATAAATTTACCTATTATATTCTTATCATCCATATTTGGAGCATACCTTTTGAGCTTTTCCATCATATCACCAGCTACCTTCTCCCTTGCACCTTTCCACTTCATATTTCCTATATTGTAGGGGACAAATCT
Source organism: uncultured Thermodesulfobacteriota bacterium (assembly GCA_964501575.1). Taxonomy (GTDB): domain Bacteria; phylum Desulfobacterota; class CAZCTP01; order CAZCTP01; family CAZCTP01; genus CAZCTP01. The sequence goes on along the minus strand of CAZCTP010000005.1, from coordinate 18,672 downwards.
AAATAGGAATAGCACATGCTTTCCATCAGGAGCTCTTGTGGGATCATCTATAGTAGAACAGACTCCAATTACAAGAGGTTCTTTGCTAAAGGGATTTCCCTTTACTATATCATCATAATTCTCTAAAACATCGCTAACACTTTCAGCAACTGCGAAGACAGAGCATTTATTTATCTCCTCTACCTTGAATCTTAAAGCTTCATTCAGAGCAAGATGTATTCCAAAACCTGAAAATCCTATTTTAAATCTCTCTACACTCTTAATAAATGAAGATGATACATTCTCTCTTCCCACCATCTCAGGGAATAGAAGCTTTAAATGAATATTTGAGACTATTCCTTTCTTTGCAAATATAATCTCTCCATCAGAAAGTTCTATACCCTTAGCCCTTCCATTCTCTACTATTACCCTTTTAACCTTTGCATTTGTTCTTATAGTCCCTCCATTTGAGGTAATATATTTAGCCAGGGCTTCACTCAATTTCCCTCCACCCCCCTTGGGATATCCGAACCCAAAATGCTGAACAAGGGTAAGTAAACACATAAATAACAGGGCTGTTCCCTCCTGATCAGGCCTTCCTCCTATCTGAAGTCCCCACCAGTAAAGCCATGCCTTTACCTTATCATTCTCAAACCTTTCATTGACAAAATCTATCGGGCTCTGAAGCATTATTCTTAATAATTCTCTACCATCTTCACTGCTTTCTAAACCCTTTATCATTTCACTTAAGGGAGGAGGTGGAGAGAAGAGGAGAGTAACTATCATATCCTTAAATTTTAAGAATAGATTATAAAGTTCTAAGAATGATGATGCATCCCTCTGGGAAAATTTTGCCAAGCTATCACACGTTTTATTTACATCTCTGGATTGAATTATATAAGAGCCATCAAGAAATGGATGTCCGTATAGATACTCTGGATATATATATTCAAGACCAAATCTATCTAATTCAAGTTCATTATCTGTTATCATAGGATTTGCCTGGATTAGAGCATGGGCATGTCCTCCTAAATCTACCTTAAAGCCTTTATCTGAAAATATACTTTCTGTAACAACCCCTCCACCAACCACAGGACGCCTTTCCACTACTAAAACACTAAGCCCTGCTTTAGTAAGATACGCCCCACATGTAAGCCCGTTATGTCCTCCCCCACAGATTATTATGTCATAATTCTCCATCTTATCCTCCTTTATTTATTTATCAAATATTATAGTTTTATCTCCCCCTCTTTATGAGCTGTCTTATCTCAAAATAGGATGGCGTCAAATTAGGATCATCTAGGTATTGCTTATAGAGAGGGATCATAGTATAGTGTCCGGACTGATGGTCTCTAACTATTGATATAGGCCAGCAATGGCTTTCCCTATAAGTATAGGCTCTTTGCATATTCTCCTGAGTTCTCCACAGCCTTCCCCTCTGGTCAAAGCACTCCTCATGTATAGGTCTGAAATCTCCAATATCTCTATCAACATATAGTAATCTCTTACTATACATGTATGTGGGATCATGCATGTCAACCTCAAGAATATAGACCCTTATCTTACACCATGGCACCTGAAGGGCTCCACCTTTATCCTTTAAATATTCCTCAGGGGTAATGGGAAAGGGTTTATCTTCTACATGATAGGAAGGGAATAGAATTTCTCTCTCCCCTAAGAATTTAAAGCTCATAACCTTTGGATTTACTCTCTGGGTCCACCCAGAATAATCGTCTATACAGTAGTCTGACCCAAGTAAAGGATCCTGAACATCTGCCCCTGTAAGTCTCCTAATTCTCCTTAATGTAGGTAGGTATGCCCACATATCATCCTCCTTTTTTATATCAAGATATCTTTTTCTTGTTACAATAAATCCTCTTGCATCAAAGGGATACGTGACATATTGGAACAGTTTCCACCATATTCTCTCCGGATTAGGCTTTATCTCAGGCATTGGAGGATTAAAGGTTCTCCCTATGTACTTAATTACTCCGAAGTTATTGGATACCCTCCTTTCCGGTTTCCTGTCTTTATCATAGAGGTCATAATCACCCATAAAATGCGCTTGCTCATAGGTTATTGTATGCTGTATATCCCATGCTAACTCTATCCCGTTCTTTGGATTTGGGAAAGGGGCACCAGCCACATAATTCAATAGCTCCATATTAGGACCTATCTTACATCTACCGGAATACTTCTTTGTAGCATCCCTATAACCCTTTTTGGAAAGCCACTTCTCCCTCTCAACAATAGGCATGGTCTTCAATCCATTCTTAACCTCTATCTCTACATGAATCTTAAACATAGATTTCGTCATAAGTCTCTTTAACTCCGGAAGATATTCTTTATAATTGTCCTTTGTTATAACAACCCCTGGTTTTATCTCCTTTGCAAAGGAAATATTGAAAAATAAACACAAAATAGAGATTATTAATAATACCCTTTTCATATTTACCCCCTTTTTTAATTTAATTTACCCCCTGCAACGGATTGCATGATGGATATTATCTCTCCACCCTTAAGTTCAGTATCTATCCCTTTCTCTAATGCTCTGATATCCATTCCATTAAGAAGAATCCAGTAAAAGGAACGTATATCCCCTCTTTCAGGGTCTATAAGGGCATCTCTGAGGGAAGGACCGTATAAGTCTATCAGTCTATCTATAACCTCTCTAACAGTAAACCCATTTTTTATCTCTATTTCTACTCTCTCCTTTCTAATAATATTTCTCAGGTTAAAAAATGGCCTTACCTCAACTGATTTCATACTCAATCCTCCAGGGGTATCCCTATTTTCTCCAGATCTTCTGCTATATCTTCAAGCCCTACCTTTTTAAATTTACTTCTTAAAGGTATTCCTGTCTTTTTATCCCATCCCCTCAAGTCATAATATTTATCCAGCATCTCTTCAAATTTCTCAGGTTCCAGTCTCTCCCCTTTAAAGGGTCCTGATTGAGTGGCTTCTTTTACTATTCTTCCATGCATATGATCATCCTCTCTTCTCATTCCCTCTCTTACATTAAACGCCCTTTCCAAGGTATGAACCCTCTCTCCAACCATCTCCATATCCTTTGCATCTATATCGATACCGGTAGCCGAGGAGAATAGCTCAGCTACATCTTTAAATATTACTTCCTGACCGAACCACTCAGATATAAATTTACACAGCTCTATACAATCAAATAAAGTGCACTGATTCTGATAATAGATCACACATAATGCCTTATCATAGGATAAAGGATTTATAACCTCTGTAGTTCCAAATAGCTCTTTTGCTCTTTCAGCATCCATTGGATAAAGTTCTGGGGTGGGCATTCCCTCTTCATGGTGAGCAGGTATCGTCCCTGTAACATGACTCAAAGCAGTCCCCTTTGAAAGCCTCACATCATCTGCTGCCACTGCCATCCCTTTACAATGGCTTATACATTCCTCTGCTCCTTTTCCTAAAATCTTTGCAGCTTTAATAGCTCCCTGAGCCAGAATATCACCTAATCCTTCTCTTTTAGCAATTTTTGGAATCATATCTATAATTACTCTATAATCACCCCACTCCAATGGAATTCCATCTGTATCTTTATCTGTAATAATTCCCTTTCCATACCATTCTATAGCAGCTCCTAAAACAAAGGAAAATTCCAGAGTATCCATACCATATTGGTTGCAGAGATTGGTAGCCTTAAATACTGATAGGAGATTAGAGTTGTCAAGAGAGATTCCTAATGGGAGTAGATGACCAAATTCTATGCCACCTCCCCTTTCTCCTGCAAATTCTCCTTCTTTTAGGACAAAGAAATGGCTGCAGTGAATAGGACAACCAAAGCAGGCTCTATCCGCAGTATAATATTTAAATATATTCTCAAGGGAGAATGCTTCCACTTTATCCCAATGACCTGACTTCCTGAAATTTCTTATAGAGAGATTTCCCCTTTCATTATATGAATAGGTAAAGGCAGGGGTCCCATGGACCGACATAAAGGAATAGGTGTGATTCTTCATCATTCTATCAATAATATCCTTGGTCAATCTTTTAAGGGAGGTAGGCTTGGCAACTTCTATACTTTTAGTTCCCCTCACAGCAATCCCTTTAAGGTTTTTTGAGCCCATAATTGCTCCCATTCCGGTCTGTGCTGCTGATCTATAAAGAGAAAAAGTGATACTTGAAAAGGTAACAAGGTTCTCTCCAGCAGGACCTATTGAAGCTATCTTAACATCCCTATCCCCAAGCTCCTCTTTTATTATTCTCTCAGTTTCCCATGTATCTTTACCCCATAAATGTTTGGCAGACTTAAGCTCAATCACATCATCATCAATCCACAAATATACAGGTTCAGGGGCTTTGCCTCGCATAATAATATGATCATATCCTGCCCATTTCAGCTCAGATGCAAATCTACCCCCAGCATTGGATGTCCCCAAGTAATTATAATGAGCCTTTGCGGTAACATTTAGTTTGCTTGGAGATGGAGCAATAGTCCCTGCTAAAGGCCCAGTACCAAATATAATAATATTCTCCGGACTAAATGGATTAATCCCTGGCTTTAATTCATTATATAGAATTCTCGAATTTATTCCTCTACCCCCTATATACTTAACTCCTAACTCCTCTTCAAAGGGCTTTTTCTCTATCCTTCCTGAAGAAAGGTCAACATCAAGAATTATTCCTGCCCATCCATACATTCTTATCCCTCCTTAACCATAATTTTCTTCTGATTTAGTTTTCTCATTTCTACAAATTCAATTGCTCTGGTTGGACAAAATTTAACACATTCAGGATCTCCTCCACAGAGATCACACTTTACTAAATTCTCATCTTCAAAGTTTACTCTTATTGATCCAAAGGGACATGAAAGCATACACTCATTGCAACCTATACAACTCTCCTTCCTTGTATCAAGAAACACTATTCCACTCTTCTCATCCCTACATATGGGAGGATCAAAATCATAGGGTTTTTTCCATGCCTTTTCTGCAGGACATACCTCCACACATACCGGTCTTTTGCATTGTCTACAGATAAAAGGATTATTTATCCCTTTAAAATCATCGGATTCTATCCATATACCGGTATTAAATTGATTGAACTTACCAGATTTTTCTAAAGAACATACCATCATACATATTCTGCATCCGTTACAGAGTTTAGGATTTACATCAATATAGTTCCTCATCTTCTCCTCCTTCTCTTCTCATCTATAGCTTTTAGGATAATCTCCGGAGTCAAAGGAATCTTCTTTATCCTTACCCCCACAGCCTTATAAACAGCATTTATTATAGCTCCAATAAATCCCACTTGAGGTCCTTCTCCACACTCCTTTGCTCCGAATGGCCCATTTGGATCTATGGTCTCAACTAAGATTGGTGTTACAGGGGGCATCTCTAAAGAAGTGGGAATTTTATAATCAAGCAAATTTGGATTCAATTGCTGACCATTTTCAAGAAAACGCCTTTCAAAGAATGCCTGCCCCAATCCTTGAGAAATCTGTCCTTCTATCTGGCCCTCAACAGACATGGGATTAAGAGGAAAACCGCAGTCATGAGCCATTATAGAATTGATTACCCCAACCTCTCCCGTCTCTTCATCTACTTTTAATTCAACCCCATGAGCTCCAAAGCTATATGCTAAGGAAATGTTTCCTTTGAAAGTAAGAGGATCTAAAAAATCTGAAGAGGGGTTATAATAGCCCTTACCCATGACAGGTTTCCCTCCAATATTTTGGCTAAACTCAACAGCCTCAGCAACAGAGATTCTTTTTCCAGGGTCATTCTTAACCCATATATTTCTCTCTCTTATTATAAGATCGTCTATCTTAACAGAAAGCTTTTCTGCAGCAGCCATTAGAAGCTGACTTCTTGCATCTAAAGCAGCATTCTTAACAGCATTCCCTCCCTGGAATGTCCCTCTACTTCCATAGCTCCCTAAATCCATAGGCGCACCCTCGGTATCTCCGGAGATTACTTTAATATCCTCTAATGAAACACCTAAAATTTCTGCAGCAATCTGAGCCATGACCGTATCAGACCCCTGACCAAGTTCTGGAAGTCCTGTAAATAGAGTAACAGTCCCATCTTCATGGATATTTATAAAGGCAGAAGACGTATCATGGGGAAGAAAGGCCTTAGCACCTGATGGACAACCTTCGCAAGCTACCCCTATTGCTCTATCTCCATTCCAGCCTAATTTCTCTCTGACCATTCTGATAGATTCAGAGAGTCCACAGCTTGTGATCCTGACCCTCTGTTTAGTTATATCACCCTCCCTTAAAGCATTTTTAAGCCTTATTTCAAAGGGATCCATACCGAGCTCTTCTGAAATTATGCCTAAGTGGGACTCATCGGCTATATTTATAGAAACCAATCCACAACTTCTCTGGGTAGCATTGGGAGGATTATTTGTATAGATTAATCTTCCTTCGTATTTGAGATTTTGAAGCCGATAAGGGAAATTTGCATAAAGGTACGAAAGATAAAGGAAAAGGGGACTCATACCCTTATATGCCCCACAGTCTGCCTCTATTTCATATTTCTTGGCTACAATCTCACCATTTTTCTTAACTCCTGTTTTAATGTAAATTGTAACAGGGGGAGCCCCTCTGTTTATATTAAATACCTCCTCTCTACTTAATTCTATCTTTACCGGATGTCCTGCCTTTTTTGAAAGTAAAGCTGAGGAAATATGATGGGTTAACGCCTCATGTTTTGTCGAACAGTGTGCTCCTCCCATAAATGGATTTATAACCCTTATATCTCCTTCTCTCATATTTAAAGCCCTGGATAACTGTTTACGGAGGAAAAATGGAGTCTGAGTTGGACTCCATAGGGATAATTTCCCATCAGGGGTAAAATCAGCTATAGATACCAGAGTCTCCATGGAGCATGAATTAAGTGGAGATAGAGAGAATCTATCCTCTCTAATATAATAAGATTCTCTGAATCCTTTATCTATATCACCAAACCCTGAAGAAAATGACATAGCTATATTTCTTTCAGTTCCTTCATGTATCTGATAAGAACCCTCCTTTATAGCTTCCTCCATACTAAATAGAGAAGGAAGTTCTTCATATTCTACCTTGATAAGTTCTAAAGCCTCTTCCGCTATCTCCTCGTCTATAGCTGCTACTGCTGCCACTCCTTCTCCTATGAATCTAACTCTATCTACTGCTAAAAAGGGTTCATCGAGTTGAGCAGGGTCCCCAAAAAGCCCTATTTTAATTTCATTAAAATCTGAGCCCTTTATAATAGTCCTCACTCCCAAAAGTTTTTCAGCCTTTGAAGTATCTATATTAAGGATCCTGGCATGGGGGTAGGGAGACCTAATAATCTTTCCATGTAGCATCCCAGGTAATACAAGATCAGTAGTATATTTGGCTTTTCCAGTAACCTTCATCACTCCATCTACCCTGGGTAATCTTTTCCCTATAACCGAATACTCATCCATAATCATCTGATATTCAAATCCTCTTTTATTATATTTGCAACGTTATAACCCGAAGCTCCAGAAATTCCACCAGAAGGCCAGGTAGCTCCCCCTGTCATATAAAGATTTGGTATAGATGTTCTATAATGTGTATATCCAGGAAATGGCCTAAAAAAGTACTGTTCTAAAGAATTTCTTCCTATCATAATATCCCCTCCTACCATTCCTGGTATTCTCCTTTCAATATCTGATGGGGATTCAATCCTGCTTTTAATAATTAGGGATCTTATATTAGGTGCATATTCTTCCAGCTTTGAAATAAGAGCTTCAGCAAATTTCATCTTATGAAAGTGCCATGATGACCCATCAGAAAAGAATGCAGGAACAGGTATTCCCATAAGAAGTGCAGCTGCTTTCCCTTCAGGAGCTCTCTTTGCCCTGGACGAAAGTCCAAGATTATAATTTGTAAAATAAAGACAGATATTATCCCATGGTATCCTTCCCTCTTTACATTCATTGAAACACTTGAGACTGTGAGAAAGGGTTTCATAGATTATAGTTGCTCCACATCCATTTAATTCAGAAGCATTGAAATTTACCTCACCATCTAAGGCCAAATGGATAGCAAAGAGCCCCGTTCCGAATCTAAAATTCTCTGCCTTTCTGCTGAAATCCTCTCCTACATAGTCTTTGCCTACCATTTTTACAATAAGATGAGGTGGGCTATTAACAAGAATAGCCTTCTTTGCTTTTATTATTTCTCCATCTTTTAACTTTACTCCTGAAGCCTTACCATCCTCTACAATAATCCTATCTACTTCAGAATTAACTCTTGTCTCGCCCCCATTATCCTCAAGACATTTCCTTAAAGAATATGTTAACATCCCTGCACCACCAACAGCCTTTCCTATCTTTCCATAATATTGAAGACCCAGGGTAATAAAGATGGATAGACCACTTCCAAATTCATCAGGACTATTCAATAATGCAGCTCCACTCATCCCATATATAAAACCCTTTGTTCTTTCATCCTCAAATAATTCGTCTAAAACCTCCTTTGGATTTAACATAGCGAGCCTGGCTAACTCCTTTCCCCCTTCTACCCTTTCTAAGTTACCAAAGAAGACAGATGGGTCTACAGGTGGAGAAAAAGACTGAGACAAAAATGGCTCTTTAATACTTAAAAATTTGTTATAAAGGGACAAATAAGTATCTGCGTCTTTCTCTGAAACTTTAGCTATACTCTCACATGTTTTTTTAACCTCTTTATACATAGCTATACTTGTTCCATCCATAAAACCTACCCCATAGAGAACCGGATGGAAATAGTATTCAAGTCCATATCTGGTCTCCAATTCAAGCTCTTTAATAACCGGCCCAAAGAATATAAGAACATGTTCACTGGAACAGGCATCGTGTTTAAATCCAGGAAGGGTAAGCTCTTCTGTTGTGGCTCCACCTCCAAGAATTTCTCTCTTTTCCAGGACCAAAACCTTTAATCCTGACTTTGCTAAGTAACATCCTCCTATTAATCCATTATGACCTGAACCAACCACTATAAGATCGTATTCTTTCATCATTTATCTCTCCTTTCCTTATATTTGTTTATCATCTCATTCAAATTTACAGCAGAACTCCAGCCCCCATCTACCGGAATAATATGTCCTGTCACTCCATTACTTTCATCAGATGCTAAATATAGTGCTGCACCAGCACATTCTTCTGGGGTGGCAAGCCTCCCTAAAGGGGTTGAAGATGTTATAACCTCTGTCAACGCCTGAGCAAATTCAGGGGGAAGAAGCTCTATTACCTTATCAGTGAGGATATATCCAGGTGATACTACATTTACATATATACCATAGGGAGATAGCTCTGCTGCCATACTCCTGGTTAAAGCATTTATTCCTCCCTTTGAGGAGGCATAGTGGGAGAAGAAGGGGATGCCAAGTAAAGACTGTCCTGCACCTACATTTATAATTTTACCTTTCCTCCTCTTGACCATCTCTTTAGCCACTGCCTGACTGAGTAAGAAGGTTCCTTTAAGGTTTATAGACAGCACCATATCCAATTCCTCTTCTGAAATTTCTAAGAAGGGAACCGGAAAGAATACTGCTGCATTATTAACCAATATATCTATCCTTCCAAATTCTTCTAAAGTGGTTTTTACAAGGTTACGGATATCCTCACTCTTGGATATATCGGTTTTTAATGCCAGGGCCCTCCTTCCCATACTCTTTATCTGATCAGACATCCTCTTAGCTGCTTCATAGGTTCTTTGAGCTATTACGAGATCACATCCTTCTTTAGCATAGGCAAGGGAGATAGCCTTCCCTATGCCAGTTCCCCCTCCTGTAATAATTGCTATTTTTTTTGATAATATACCCATCTTTTATCTTAAAAGTTATTAATTTTCTCCCTTTATTATAAAAATCTTTTTGATATCATATATAATTTTATAATAATTTTATAAATTATCAATAATATTAATTATATAATATTGTTCTTAAAAGTCAATCATCATACTACTCACTCCTAATAGAATCTATAATATATCATTTCAAAATATACCAAATTCCCCTTCTTAATCTGACAGAAAGATATGGAAGCCGATACTTCTTTAGAAGGAATCGGGTTAAAAAGTAGTCTATCTTTTTGTAAGCTCTATAGACAAACTGATTAAAGAAAATAAAAAATTTGTATTATTAATGGGTAAAATGTGTTATATTAAATGTCAAAAATAGGAGGGGGTAAAAATGGAAAGGTTAAGAAAGTCATCAATATTGATGTTTCTGGCTGTGGGATGTGTTATTTTATTAATATATCCGGTGATAGCTATTGAATTTTCAGCTGATTCAATCCATAAGACTTCAGGTAGAACTTTTAAAAGTAAAATTTACTATAAGCAGGATAAGATTCGAATGGAAGTTTTGGATACAGTTCATAAAGGCTATAATATTATTAGGAAAGATAAAGAGATTATGTGGATGATAATGCCTGAACAAAGGATGTGGATGGAGGTTCCTTTTAATGTTAAAAGTGGAATACAGTTTGAGAAGAAGGTTAAGGGGGAAGTTAGTAGAAAGCTTATCGGAACAGAGACTATAAATGGACATCCTACAAAAAAATATGAGGTTACTTTAAAATACAGAGATAGTTTATTTAAAGTATATCAATGGATAGCGACAGATATTGATTTCACCATTAAATCAGCTGCTATTGATGGAAGCTGGAGTCAGGAGCTTAAGAATATTAAGATTGAGAAACAGCCTAATAACCTCTTTGAAATACCTACTGGTTACCAGAAAATAAATATACCAGAAATGGGAAAGGGAATGATGCACGGTAATATTCATTGATACCAAAATGACATAGAATAGAATAAGCTTACATTATTTTGAGTAACTCAGGTTTAATATCTTCTTTGCGGTTATTATATCAATCTCTATCTGTCTTTTTAAATCATCAGGATTCTTGAATGCTACCTCTTCTCTTAATCTATCAATAAATATTATTCTTATCTTCTCTCCATATATATCCTTATTGAAGTTAAACATATGTGCCTCTATAGAAAAGGAAGTATCGCTAAATGTTGGATTATTACCTATATTTACCACCCCTTCAAACATCCTGTTTGAATATACTATTTTAGCAACATATACTCCAGACTTCGGTATTAGTTCATTATAAGGATTTAAATTGGCTGTGGGAAATCCCAACTTCCTTCCTCTTTCTCTTCCACTGATTACATAACCATCAATATAATAATCTCTTCCTAATAATAGGGATGCCTCTTTTACCATCCCTTTTTTTATATATTCCCTTATCTTTGTGCAGCTAACAATAGTATTGTCTACTTTTATCGGTTTGATTACATCAACATTAAATCCATATTCTTTACCAAAATCCTTGATAGTATTAATATTCCCTTTTCTATTTTTACCAAATAGATAATCATAACCTATTACAACTTCTTTAATCCCTATTATATTAACAAAAACATTTTCAATAAATTCTCTTGGAGTCTGATTTGCGAAATTCATATCAAAATTAGGACATACTATAATATCTATATCAGATTCTTCAATCAATCTTATCTTCTCCTCAAAGGTAGTTATAAGAAACGGACCTTTATTCGGAATAAGAAGCTTTACAGGATGAGGTTCGAAAGTAAATACCACTGAATCTCCATTTATTTTCGAAGCTTTCTCCTTAACTATATCAAAGATCCTTCTATGACCTATATGCACACCATCAAAATTACCTATTGTAAGTACCGGGTTTCTAAATTTCTCTTTAATATCCTCTATCTTTCTAAATAGCTTCATATTGACAAATCTCCAAAATTAATAATATAATTTTTATTATAAAGCCGAAGTGGCGGAATTGGGAGACGCACTAGATTCAGGATCTAGTAAGGGCAACCTTGTGGGGGTTCGAGTCCCCCCTTCGGCAATAAATTCAAAAATAATCATCTGGATTATATATCAATGTAGCCTTATCATTATAAAGCTCCCCTTCTATAACTTCACCTATAAATAGGGTATGGTCCCCAGCTTCTAATGATGAAACAACCTTACAATCTAAATATCCTATGCAATTCTTTAATATAGGACATCCTGTAGATTTTGTAGTATATTCTATATCCTTAAATTTATTAATACCTCTGCCCGATTTTAACCCAAAAATTTTTGCTATATCCTTCTGTTCATCACTTAGAATATTTAATGCAAATACCTTACCTTCCTTAATTAACTCATGACTAAAATGTTTCTTACCCACGGATATCATTATAAGTGAAGGAGAATGTGATACCCTATTTGCCCAGGCAATGGTAATCCCATTTATAATATCATCCTTTTTTACTGTAACCACATAAACACCACATACAATCTTGGTAAATATTTTACTATTCATCCCTTCCTCCTTATAATGTCAAATATTAAAAGGATCATTCCTATAGTTATTGCACTATCCGCGATATTAAATGCTGGCCAATGATAAGAATTCCAGTGTATATCAAGAAAATCAATAACTTCACCTATCCTTATCCTATCTATCATATTACCCAATGCTCCACCAAGGACTAAAGAGAATGAAATGTTAGGAATAACAGCTTTATCATCGGCTTTCTTTATAAGCAGGATTATTATTATCAATGCTAATATAGATAATAATAAAAATCCAATATTCAGGAGTGGTGAATCTATCCACCCCAATATACCAAATGCTCCACCCCTATTTTTTATATAAGTAATATTAAATTTCCCCGCTATTATTTCTATAGATTCATAAAGAGTAAGATATTTTGATACCATATATTTTGTAATCTGATCCAGAAATATTATAGATATTGAAAAGGGTATTATATATCTCTTCAATTTTCTTTAAGTACTTTAATGCATCTATCACATATAGATGGAAATATTCTATTTTCTCCTACTGTGGTACTATAATTCCAACATCTCTCACACTTTTTACCAGGAGCTCTTGTTACCTTTATCTTCAATCCACTTATAGTAAGACTTTCATATATATCACCTTTTACGTCATTATTTAATCTTACCTCAGAAACAATAAATATTGTTTTAAGCTCATCCTTATATCTGTTTAAGAGTTCAAAAATTTCCCCCTCTACTTTTATATCTATTAAGGCGTCTAGAGAACTTCCTATAACTCTATTATTTCTGGAAATTTCCAGAGCCTTTTTAACATCCTCCCTAACATCAAGCAATATATTCCATCTCTTGGCTAATTCGGTATCATTGTAAGCCTCATTAAACTCGGGGAATTCTGTTAGATGAATACTATCATTATTCTTCTTTGATGGAATATATCTCCATACCTCCTCTGCTGTAAAAGGTAATATTGGAGCTATAAGTTTAGCAATAGAGACAACTATGTTATATATAACTGTTTGAGCTGATCTCCTTTCAAATGAATCTTTTTTAAATGTGTATAGACGATCCTTTAATACATCCAGATAGAAATTACTCATCTCTACAATAGAAAAATTATGAATTGAATGAAATACAATATGAAATTCATATTTCTCATAGGCGTTTCGCACCCTATTTATAAGCATATTTAATCTATATAATGCTAATCTATCAATCTCAATAAGTTTATTATATTTTATACCATCTTTAACAGGATCAAAATCATATATATTGCCAAGCATATATCTACATGTATTTCTTATCTTCCTATATGCTTCGGATAATCTTTTCAATATTTCCTGAGAAAGTCTTAGATCCTCTTTATAATCTTCAGATGCTACCCATAGACGAACTATCTCTGCACCAAATTTATCTATTATCTCCTTCGGTGATATCACATTTCCCAGAGTCTTTGACATCTTTCTACCATCTCCATCGACAACAAACCCATGTGTCAATACAGATCTATATGGAGCACCTTCCCCAACCCCAACAGATGCTAAAAGAGAGCTATGGAACCATCCTCTATGCTGATCACTCCCTTCAAGATACATATCAGCGGGAACCCTTAAATTCCCTCTCTTTTTAAGCACAGCTGCATAGCTTACACCCGAGTCAAACCATACATCAAGAATATCATTCTCTTTTTCAAACTCTGTTCCATTACATCTTTCACATCTTGTCCCCTCAGGTAACAGCTCTCTTGCTTCAAGCATGAACCATATATCTGCTCCATCCTTTTCAACCATATCAGCAACATGCTCCATAATACTACTTCTTACAAGAATATTATTACATGACTTACAATAAAATACTGGAATAGGAACTCCCCATAATCTTTGTCTTGATATACACCAATCAGGTCTGTTTAAAATCATTCCATATATCCTATCCCTGCCTGACGGGGGTATCCATTTAACAGAATCTATGGATTTAAGGGCTCTCTTTCTAAGATCATTTATATCCATTGATATAAACCATTGATCAGTAGCTCTAAATATTAATGGTTTTTTACATCTCCAACAATGGGGGTATGAGTGCTTCATGGTGTCAGCTTTTATAAGGCATCCAACCTCCTCTAATTTTTTTATTATAAGCTCATTTGCCTTAAATACATTTATACCAGCGAAATATTCCACATCTTTATTAAATACACCCTTTTTATCCACAGGAGAATATATGTCAAGCCCATATTCTAAACCTAATTGATAATCTTCCTCACCATGACCTGGAGCAATATGGACACAGCCAGAACCTATATCAAGATTAACATGAAGACTATTTATTATTAATGAATCTCTATTAATATATGGATGACGACATTTTTTACCAACTATTTTAGATGAATTAAATCTTTCTATAATTTTATAAGATTTATCCCCTATTTCCTTTATAAAATTCTCAATCAATCCCTCTGCTAAAATAAATATCTCTTTATCAATCTCTATAGCTGCATATTCAAAATCTGGATGCAGGGCAATAGCTAAATTTGCTGGAATAGTCCATGGAGTGGTTGTCCAGATCACAAGATACCTGTTTGAGGATCCAATTAATGGAAACTTCACATATATTGAAGGTGACTCATGTTCACCATATTCAACTTCTGCCTCTGCAAGGGCTGTTTCACATGATATACACCAATAAACAGGCTTTCTCCTTCTTACTAATCCTCCTCTATCAGCAAATTTGGAAAGCTCTCTAATAATTGTTGCTTCATATTTATAATCCATTGTAAGATATGGATTATTCCATTCCCCGAACACACCAAGCCTTTTAAATTCTTCTCTCTGAATATCTATATATTCACTGGCATATCTTCTACATAACTCTCTAAATTCCAATATAGACATAGATCTCTTCTTTTGACCAAGATATTTATCCACCTGAAGCTCTATAGGTAACCCATGGCAGTCCCATCCTGGTAAGTAGTCACATCTATACCCCGACATGCTTTTATATCTTATTATTATATCTTTTAAAATTTTGTTTAAAGCATGCCCCATATGAATATGGCCATTAGCATATGGAGGACCATCATGAAGAATAAACTTCTCTTTATCCTTAAGCTTTTCTATTATCTTCTCATATAACCTCCTACCTTCCCATTCCTTTAGTATCTCAGGCTCTACTTCAGGT
This sequence comes from uncultured Thermodesulfobacteriota bacterium, assembly GCA_964501575.1. Classification (GTDB taxonomy): domain Bacteria; phylum Desulfobacterota; class CAZCTP01; order CAZCTP01; family CAZCTP01; genus CAZCTP01. The sequence goes on along the minus strand of CAZCTP010000005.1, from coordinate 3,208 downwards.
AGATTAGCCTTCATTGGAAATTCTGTTCTTGGTAAATTTAATGTCTCTTTATAATCCATCTTGTTTAATACATTGGTGGAATACCACCACCTTCCTCCTTCTTTGGAATTTCTACCACTACCGCCTCTGTTGTGAGCATTAAAGATGCTATACTTGCAGCATTCTGCAGGGCTATTCTTGCGATTTTAGTAGGATCGATAACCCCAGCCTCCACTAGGTCCTCAAATCTTTCTGTAAGAGCATTATACCCAAATGCTCCATCTTTTTCCTTAATTTTTTCTACTACAATCGACCCTTCAAGCCCGGAATTCTCAGCAATCTGTTTAATAGGCTCTTCTAAAGCTTTTTTTATAATATTTATTCCTATCTTTTGATCACCATTTAAATTTAATGAATCCAGAGATTTAGAAGCTCTTATAAAGGCAACTCCACCACCAGGAATAACTCCTTCTTCTATAGCAGATTTTGTTGCATTAATAGCATCCTCAATCCTTGTTTTTTTCTCTTTCATATCTACTTCTGTAGCCCCCCCAGCCTTAATTACAGCAACACCACCTATCAATTTTGCCAATCTCTCCTGTAATTTTTCTCTATCGTATTCGGATGTCATAGGAAGATCCATAAGCCTTCTTATTTGATTTGCTCTTTCCTGGATAGCTTCCTTTGAGCCAGTTCCTCCGACAATTGTGGTATTATCCTTATCAATCACTACTCTGCTTGCTTCACCAAGATCCTTAATAGTTACATTCTCCAATTTTATTCCGAGTTCCTCAGAGATAGTTTTGCCACCGGTCAATATCGCAATATCCTGAAGCATAGCCTTCCTTCTTTCTCCATAACCAGGAGCTTTCACTGCAGCACATTTCAGAACCCCTCTTAATTTATTTATCACAAGGGTAGTTAAAGCTTCTCCTTCAACATCCTCTGCTATTACAAGAATGGACCTGCCCATTTTAAAAACCTCTTCTAAGACATTAACAAATTCCCTAAGATTACTAAGCTTCTTTTCATAAAGAAGTATATATGGATCCTCTAATACAACCTCCATTTTCTCCGGATTCGTAATAAAATAGGGTGATAGATAGCCTCTATCGAACCTCATCCCTTGCACAACTTCAATTGTTGTTTCTATCCCCTTACCATCCTCTGCAGTAATTATTCCCTCTTTCCCAACCTTTTCTATAGCATCTGCTAAAATATTTCCTATGACTTCATCATAGTTTGAAGATATAGTACCTATCTGTGCAATTTCCTTATTAGTGTCTATCTTTTTACTCATATTCTTTAACTCCCTGATCACCTTATCAACAGCCTTTTCAATCCCTTTCTTTACCTCCATAGGATTTGCTCCCATGGCAATTGCCTTAATACCTTCTTTGTATATACTTCTTGCTAATATTGAGGACGTCGTAGTTCCGTCCCCCACCAAATCATTTGTTTTGGACAATACCTCCTTTATTAATTGAACTCCGATATTCTCATATTTTTCCTTTAGCTCAATCTCTTTTGCAACTGTGTTACCATCCTTGGTAACCTGAGGAGATCCAAAGGGCCTCTGTAGCATCACATTTTTCCCCTTAGGGCCTAATGTAACTCTCACAGTATCTGTGATTTTATTTACTCCTTCGAGTATAGAAGCTCTTGCATCTTGTCCATATTTAATCTCTTTTGCCATAAATTACTCCCTCCTTCAAAAGGTTTATTTTCTTTTTGATAATTCTTCCTCATAAAATTTTCTATACATAACATCCCATTCCCTACTTCCTTCTACTATTTTACGAGAATAAGAATTTATCTTATTTCTAACTATCTCATCTATTACCTCATCTATCCTAAGAAAGTCAATAATTGTCCTCTTTACCTCCTGATAAACTCTTTCTCTATTTTCCACCTTCCCAAGGTCCAATTTAATAATACCATCAACAATTAAATTGGATATATGGGATATCTTTTCATAACTTAACTGCATTATAAAATAAGATTTCTATCTTTTACAAGCTTTGATTTAATAAGGTTAAACATTTTATAATAATCTATGTTTCCAGCATCAATCTCTCTTTCATAACCCTTTAATATCTCTCTTACTTCTTTATTGAGATCATCTTCAACCTTAAGTTCATTAAATATTATTTCTATAATCTTATCAATGAACTTCCTTTCTTCAACCTTTAGATCTATCAAACCCCTCCTTATTAAATTTCTATATATTCTAAAAGATAATTTTTCAATCTGTTCATTCGAAAGTTTCATTTAAACCACTTCCTCCAGTCATCTTCTATATAACCGCGTAATTTATATCTTAGCATTGAATCTTTACATAAACAATCTCTGGTCTTATTGATAACTCTCTTTAAAATCTTTTTAATTATAGCAGGAAAACTGCCCACAGCATTTTCTGTTTTTTCTCTATAAATATCAGGAAGATTCCCTTCAAACAATACTCCTTTCTTATATTCCAACTCCTTTATTCCTTCTGCATAGTTTGTTATATAACATATAGTAGCATAACAGATCTCTAATTCCTTTGATAGAAATACTTCAGGAACTAATGTCATTCCTACCATATCTCCTCCAATATTCTTGAAGAATCTTATTTCAGCCTTTGTCTCCAACCGTGGTCCCTCGGTACATATATATACTCCTCCATCATGATAGGGAAAATTAAGGGAAGATATGGATTCTTTAATTATGCCTCTTAAATATGGACAAAAAAGTGGATTCTGTCTTATAAATCCCAATCCTTTATTCTCAAAAAAAGTTTTTTTTCTATTTTTTGTAAAATCTATAATATCATCTGGAATTACATAATCTCCTATTTCATAATTTTCATTCATTCCTCCTGGGCCAGTCCATGAAATTATTCTTTCTACTCCTAACTCCTTTGCAGCATATATATTTGCTCTATAATTTACAAATGGAGCTGTTATAGAATATCTATTATCTCCATGTCTTGATAGAAATGCGAACTCATATCCATCCCATTTAAGAATATGAATAGTATTTGCAGAACCAAAAGGAGTCTCCATATTTATACTGTCTATTACCTCTCCAAAACTTTCAAGGGATAGATCATATGCTCCACTTCCCCCAATAATCAAAACCTCCATAAAATAACAATATTATCATAAAATTTAAAAAAATGGAATAATTTATATTCTGGAGGGAAGAATTTCCCCCGGGCTCACTAATTCTCTGTAATAGAAACATT
>CAZCTP010000004.1:0-83408 GCA_964501575.1 uncultured Thermodesulfobacteriota bacterium | reverse complement strand
AAAGGTGGTAAGATATGCTGCATAATGTTATCACGAAAAAAGAGATGCTTACAAGGATTAGTTTTTACTTGACAATGTAGAATTAAGTTGCTATAAAATTAATAATTTTAGCAATAAATTTCTATAGAAGGGGGGGAGTGTTATGACAAGAGCTGATTTAGTAAATGCAATAGCCTCAAAGGCAGGGATTACTAAAGTAGATGCGGAGAAGTCTCTCAAAGCATTTATAGACAGTGTTACGAGATCTTTAAAAAAGGGAGAGAAAGTTACTTTAGTGGGATTTGGCACATTTAGTGTTGTGAAAAGAGCAGCGAGGAAGGGGAGAAATCCTCAAACAGGTAAAGAGATAGAGATTAAAGCTACTAAGGTTCCGAAATTTAGACCTGGTAAAGCATTAAAGGATGCTGTAAGTTGAGGTTCTCTTTAAAGGGCGGATAGCTCAGATGGGAGAGCGCAGCCCTTACAAGGCTGAGGTCACAGGTTCGATCCCTGTTCCGCCCATTATTATGGGGCCGTAGTTAAGTCGGTTTATAACGCCGGCCTGTCACGCCGGAGGGCGCGGGTTCGAGTCCCGTCGGCCCCGCCATTTTTAGCTAAAGTTATATGATTTTTCTATAAAGGGATTGGTGTTTCATTTATACATTAAAAGTGGTAGGAATCAGAGTCTAAATGGAATATAATGGTTTGCGGGAGTTTATCAGGATATTAGAGGAAAGATCCCTTCTTAAGAGGATAAATGTTGAAGTTGATCCTTCATTAGAAATTTCTGAAATAGTTAATAGAGTTTGTAAGAAGAAAGGTCCTGCTCTTTTATTTGAAAAGGTAAAAGGCTCTGATTTTCCAATATTAGTGAATCTATTTGGATCAATGGAAAGGATGAAACTTGCTCTTGGGGTTGAGAGTTTTGATGAAATTACATCAAGAATAACAGAGCTTTTAACTCCTGATATACCTAAAAATATACTTGATAAAATAAAAAGCATTCCAAAGATAAAAAAACTGAATGATTATATTCCTAAAATTGTCAAAAAAGCAAGGTGTAAGGATGTCATTATAAAAGATAACCCATCCCTTGATGTATTTCCAATATTAAAAACATGGCCTAAAGATGCTGGAAGATTTATAACATTGCCGTTGGTATTTACCAAAGATCCGAATTCTTATATAAATAATGTTGGCATATATAGAATGCAAGTTTATGATGAAAGAAAAACAGCAATACACTGGCAGATTAATAAGCATGGGGCAAAACATTATAAAATTGCGGAAGAAAAAGGGGAGAAATTAGAGGTTGCTGTTGTAATAGGAACGGATCCAAGGATTATATATGCTGCTTCATCTCCTTTACCAGATGATATTGATGAAATTCTATTTGCTTCATTCTTAAGGGGTAGACCTGTGGAATTAGTAAAATGTGAAACCGTGGATATTTATGTTCCAGCAGATTCTGAAATTGTTCTTGAAGGCTATGTTGAACCTTATAAAAGAGAGATCGAAGGTCCCTTTGGTGATCATACAGGTCATTATTCATTGATTTCTCCCTATTCTGTATTTCATATAAATTGTATTACTCATAGAAAGGACCCTATATATGTGACAACCGTAATGGGGAAACCTCCAATGGAGGATGCTTATATTGGTAAATCATCTGAGAGAATATTCCTTTCTATTATAAAGAAAATTCTTCCAGAGATTGTTGATATAAATCTGCCGATAGAAGGAGGATTCCATAATATTGCCTTTGTATCCATTAATAAAAGGTATCCTGGTCATGCATATAAGGTTATGCATGCATTATGGGGCCTTGGGCAAATGAGTTCTACAAAGATGATATTTATATTTGACGCTGACGCTGATGTTCAGAATATAGGTGAGGTTCTATGGAGAATAGGAAATAATGTAGATCCTAAAAGGGATATAACAATAGTAAAAGGACCTATTGATTCATTGGATCATGCATCAGATATCCCAGATTTTGGTTCTAAAATAGGTATAGATGTTACAAGAAAATGGAAATCAGAAGGATTTTATAGGGAATGGCCAGATGAAGTGGAAATGGATGAAGATGTTAAGAGCCTTGTAGACAGGAGATGGAAGGAATATGGCATTTAAAAAACTTAAAATATTCTATAATCTTGTAAGATTTCAGCATACACTATTTGCAATGCCATTCGCTTTGATGGGTGCGGTTCTTGCATCAAGAGGAATTCCACCAATGAATAAACTTTTCTGGATAATTGTTGCCATGGTTGGTGCAAGAACAGGGGCAATGGGATTAAATAGGATAATAGATGCTGATATAGATGCAAAGAACCCAAGAACAAAGGATTGGCCAATACCTTCTGGTTTGATATCAAAAAACGCCACACTTATATTAGTGATTATATCTTTCTTAGTTTTAATTGTTGCTGCATATAATCTCAATGAGCTATGTTTTAAACTGGTTCCCTTTGTGATATTTATACTACTTATATACTCATATACGAAAAGATTTACATGGTTATCTCATTTTATTCTTGGATTATGCTTATCATTAGCATCAACCGGGGCATGGATTGCTATAAGAGAAGAAATAGATATTAGTATTATCTTATTAGCCATCGCTATTATATTATGGGTATCTGGATTCGATATATTGTATGCTATTCAGGATATAGATTTTGACAGAGAGAACTCCTTACATTCTATCCCTCAGAGATTAGGGATTGGAAAATCTTTAATGATTTCAAGGATTCTTCATTCTGTAATGGTTATCCTTTTAATCTCTCTTATATTCTTTTTCCATCTTGGTATATATTATATCGTTGGGATATCTTTGACAGCAATTTTATTAATATATGAACATTCATCTATAAGGGAAGATGATCTTTCAAGATTAAATTTTGCATTCTTTAATATAAATGGGTATATAAGTATAACGATATTTCTATTTACATTAGCAGATATATGGATAGGGAAATAACAAATATAAGAGATAAGGTGTTTAAAGGAGAAAGGATAAATGAAGAAGAGGCATTATATCTTTATAAATCTAATGATCTATTACAGATAGGAGAAATGGCAAATTATATAAATGAGAGGAAGAATGGAAAGAAGGTATATTTTGTAATAAATAGGCATATAAATTATACAAATATATGTATAAATAGATGTAAATTTTGTGCATTTAGTGTTGATAAAGAAGATCCACGGGGATATACATTATCAATAGATGAAATATTGAAAAAGGCTGAAAAGAGTGTAGGAATTGATATAAAGGAGTTTCATATTGTAGGAGGTTTACATCCTGAGCTTCCTTTTTCCTATTATCTAAACATGTTAAGAAGGCTTAAGGAGAGATTTCCTAATATCCATATACAGGGATATACAGCTGTAGAAATAGATCACTTTAGTAAGATATCTGGACTTCCAATTGATAAGGTCTTAATTATGCTTAAAGAGGCTGGATTGGGCTCAATTCCTGGAGGAGGTGCAGAGATATTTGACGAAGGTATAAGGGAGGATATATGTTCTAAAAAGATAAGCGGGAATAGATGGCTTGAGATAATGGAGAAGGCTCACAGATTGGGATTTAGGTCTAATGCTACAATGCTTTATGGTCATAAGGAAGATTACAAAGCGCGGATAGATCATCTTTCAAGAATAAGAAAACTTCAGGATAAAACAGGTGGGTTTCAATCCTTTATTCCACTTGCTTTCCATCCCCAGAATACGAAAATAGAGAAGAGGAGAATGACAACAGGATTTGATGATCTTAAGACATTAGCAATATCAAGGATATTTCTTGATAATTTTGAACATATAAAGGCATTCTGGATAATGCTAGGGGAGAATGTTGCCCAGGTATCACTTTCTTTTGGAGTAGATGATATTGATGGAACAGTGGTTGAAGAAAGAATAACCCATTCTGCTGGTGCTACAACATCTGAATATTTACCTAAGGAAGAGATAATAAATATGATAAAGAAAGTATCTAAGATTCCAGTTGAAAGGGATACATTATATAATTTTATCAGAGAATGGTGAAGTTAAGAGCAATAATTATAATTCTTCTTCTTTTTTTTATATCCTGTGAAGATAAAGAGATAAAAGTGGAACCCAAAAGCGCAGATTTCTCTCCTAAAAATGTAAAAATAATAGAAAGAAATGATTCTACAGAATTCCATCTATCAAGGTCTGAGAGAGAAAAACCTGTAAAGATAAAGCTTAAAAGAGATAGTAAGGGAAATTATAGCTGGGAAATCAACGGAGAAAATGCAGAAGATATTATTAATGCTGATAAATCATTAAAAAAATCATTAATTAGAGATGGAGATAGAGATTAAACTCCCCCTTCAATCCAAACTTTCTTTCCTCCTTCATAAGTTTCTTTCTTCCAAATAGGAGCTATCTCCTTTAATCTATCTATAGCGTAATGGCATGCTTCAAAAGCTTCTCTTCTATGAGCTGATGATACTCCAATACAGACACTTGCTTCTCCAATATCAAGTTTCCCCCTCCTATGAACTATGGCAATACCTTCAATATCCCATTTTTTCTTAACATCGTCACCAATCTCTTTGAGTTTTCTTTCAGCCATCTCTATATATGCATCATACTCAAGAGATACTACCTTCTTTCCCATTGAGAAATCTCTTGTTGTACCTATAAATGTAACAATTGCACCTGCTTTTGGACTTTTGATCGCACCTATAATATCACTTATATCTATCTCTTTATCTATTATTTTATACATCTATCCTCCACTGACAGGAGTAATTAAAGCAATTTCATCCTTATCTTTAACTATATAGTTTGGATCTCTATATTCGTGATTAACAGCAATAAGTATATTTTCAGGTATTACAGGGTATTTATTTCTTAAATCATTAACTAATTTACAAAGAGGAATTCCTTCATCTTCTCTATCTATTATTAATTCTTCCTTTCCTATCTTATCTTTAATGGATGCAAAAAATCTTATTTTTAATCTCATACTTTTAATTATAATAAATTATGAATAGATAATCAATACACCATCCAGAGAGGTATGCTACTTAATCAATTTTTCGTTAACTTAAGCCAATAAGTGAAATTTTTTATCTTCTTAAAGAGCTTCCACCAATATACAACAGGTGTAATAGATTCTAAATAACTCTTTTACCAATATCTAATATAATAAAGCAATTACCTTATTGTATCATTCTCTTTAAAATCTCACCTAATTTTTTTATCTCTTCACCATATAATGCCCAATTACCATTTCTTTGTGCTTTAATGGCAAGTTCATAATGCTCTATAGCCTTTTGAGTAAGATCTTTTAATGTTATTCCCTCCTTTGATGGCTTAGGAGCTTCTATTTTACCAAATATCTTAGAAAGGGCTATATCAAGAGTTTTTCCCATTGCAATACGATTCTCATAAGCAACAATCACTCTTTTAAGCTCAGGAATTTTACCAGTCTCTGCACGGAGATAAAGAGGCTGAACATATATAAGAGCTCCTTCTATAGGAATAATCAGTAATGTTCCTTGAATTACCTCGGACCCACGCTGATCCCAAAGGGAGATTTGTCTTGAGATTTCAGGATTTTGATTTATTCTAGCCATTATCTGTTTTGGGCCATAAACTAATCTATCCTTAGGAAATTTATAGACAATCATCTTACCATAATGTTTTCCATCGCTTCGAGCTACCATCCATGCAGAAAGATTATTCTTATTCCTTGGAGTGAAAGGCAACATAAGGATAAATTCTTCCTTATCTTCACCAGGAAGTTTCATTATTATATGGTAAGGTTTGATGGTTATCTGTGTATTAGCAGAGCCCATAATAACAAAAGGAATATCCCATTGGTCTTCTTTATTATAAAAGATCTGGGGATCTTGCATATGATATGTAGAATACATTACCGTCTGAATAGAGAATATATCTTGTGGATATCTTATATGTCTTTTAAGATCAGCAGGCATTTTTGAAATCGGCTTAAATGAATTTGGGAATATCTTACTTATAGTATTAACAATTGGATCGCTTTTATCAGCAATATAGAAATTAACACTACCATCATATGCATTTATAGTAATCTTTACAGAATTTCTAATATAGTTTATACCATTTTTTAATGGTTGAGAATATGGGAATCTTTTACTTACAGTATAAGCATCGTATATCCAAAAGAGATGTCCATTATCTGAAATTACCATATAAGGGTCACTATCAAGTATTAAAAAAGGCATTATCCTTCTAACCCTTTCTGTGATATTTCTTTTAAAGAGTATCTTACTCTTTTGGGTTATATCATTTGATAGAAGTAATTTAAAAGACTTAAAATATATAGAGAGGCATAACCTTCTGAAGAAAGAATTCATAAGTATCCCTCTTTTACCAGAATATACTGTAAAAACATTTTTCTCTCCTGATGGATAATCAAATTCTTTTGCTTTTGTATTTACAATAACATAGTCACTACTTAACTCACCAAAATATATCTCAGGACGCACTATTTTTAAAGAACTAACAGTTGATACTGGTGGAATATCCTTTATCATCAATACCGGTAATCCTTCAGGAGTTACCTGATTCACTGGTCCCAAGGTTAAACCATATCCATGAGTAAATGTAAGACGTTCATTTATCCAGTTTCGAGTTGGCAAGCTTTCTGAAGAAAGCTCTCTCGGAGAAAGCATTATCTGTCTGTATTCTCCATCAATTATATATCTATCATTATCAACAGAAGAAAAGTAATAATAGGTCCGTATTTCCTGAATTTGACTGAAGGTATCAAGAAGGGGCTTATGATCCCATAGACGTATATTCTTTATTGTTGCTCCATTCCTTTCTATACTATCTTTTGTTATATTCATTACACCAGAGATACGTCGTTCTTCTACTCTATAGAGATCAAATGCTTTCCTTGTAGCTGCTATATTATATTTGATATACGGGGTCTCTTTAACAAGTTCATTTGGACCAACCACAAATTTCTGAAGTATAGCTGGATACATTACTCCTCCAATTAGCCATACAGCGAGATATATCCCTATACTTCCCAAGAGAATAAGCCTTTGTTTAAGGAAAATGTTAATAAGAATAAATATTGCTATAAAAATAGCAATGATCATCTGTATCTTTAGCGCTGGTATTATTGCATTAACTTCAACATAGTTTGCACCAGCAACTATACCTTGTGATGAATAGAAAAGCATAGGTATATTTATATACGCTTTAAATGCCAATACCAAGAATATAATGCTGCCCAGTACAGAAAGATGTATTTTGGGGATTTTCTCAACACTTATTCTTTCACGGTTGAACAATATTGATCCCTTTGCGATATAATTTAAGATAGAAAGAATAAAAGAGAATCCAAATATGAATAGTAGTGTATTTGCAATGATTTGCCATACAGGAATGATGAAAAAATAAAAGGAAATATCTTTGCCTAATATAGGATCTGTTGATCCAAATTGCACAGCATTGAAATATTTTAAAAAAGCAAGCCAATTATTTGCAAAAAATAATATACTAAAGAAGCCTATAATTAAAGGAATTAATAAAATAAATTTATCAATATTCTTTAAAAAATCAGGCTGGGGACTCATACTAATTTCATCCCATATGGTTATATTCCGTTGTCTGGTAGCATGAATTGCAAATATGAGATTGATATAGATTATACCTGCAACTCCTATACCTCCGATAATACCTGAAAATATTTGTGCCATTACCATCTTTGTAAATATCTCTTCAAAGTGAAGATTCTGGAACCATAGATAATTTACATAGAAATTTATTGTCAATGGTATTGAGAAAAATAAAAGGATTAATAAGCCATAAAAAATTTTTTTAGTCATTTTCCCCCTTTTTCCATAAATTTTTATATATTTAGAAAAAAATTTTATGCTTTTTAACTTTAAACAATTTTTTAATTTTAATCAAGAGAAATATCAAATAATTAAGTAATAACAATTTCCGTGGGTACATGAATTTTTTCCAATTCAGGCCTGGAATATTCCGTATGAACCATATTAGATATAAAGTTTTAAAAGATTCTATGTTAATTTGCCTTCCACTCTTTTTTTGCAAGTTTTTAAGCAAAAAGTATTTATGTAAATTTTCGCTGAAAATTGTTGGTAACTAGAGAAAGCTCTGAAAAAGTCTGATTTTGTCACCCTGAATCCTGTGCTGATGAATATCAGCATTATTTCAGGGTCTCATAACCCATTGAAATACTTAGATGTTGAAATAGGATTCAGCATAGTATCTTGGTATATTTAAGAGATTTTCAGAGCTCTCAGAGATTTTTATTGACAACTTATAAGAATAGTTGTTAAAATAACAACAATGCTTTTAATCCAACACAGAGAGGTTGGAAAGGTAAATTTATTATGATTAAAGATAAATACAGAACCCTCTTACTTTTCAAAGTAAGAGGGTTTTTTTTAGCATATGGAAATAAAGGATAAAAGAAGAATATTCGATAAAGAGGCTATTGAAAGAATTCTTACCAGAATTGCTCATGAAATCTTAGAGAGAAATAAAGGAATTAAGGATCTGGTAATAATAGGTATCAGGAGCGGGGGAGTCGCTCTTGGTAAAAGATTATGTAAAAAAATATATGAGATAGAGGGGGTTAAGATTCAAATGGGTATCATGGATATAACCCTGTATAGGGATGACCTCAACAGAATGATCAGTCAACCAGTGGTTAGAGCCACAGAGATTCCATTCTCGGTAGATGATAAGAAAATTATACTTGTAGATGATGTTCTATATACAGGCAGAACCATAAGAGCTGCAATGGATGCAATAATGGATTTTGGAAGGCCTCGACTTATTCAACTTGCAGTACTTATTGATAGAGGGCATAGGGAACTTCCCATAAGGGCAGACTATGTTGGTAAAAATCTTCCTACATCGAAGAGAGAATCAGTAAAATTAGTATTTGATGGGGATAATATATCTGAAGTTATAATCCAGGAGAGATATGAAATTTAATAAAAAGAGTCTGCTTGGTATAAAGGACTTAACTCCGGAAGAGATAGATCTAATTTTAAATACTGCCGAGTCTATGGTAGAGATATCCAAGAGAGATATAAAAAAAGTTCCGGCACTTAGAGGTAAAACAGTGGTAAATCTATTTTTTGAGCCGAGTACAAGGACAAGAATATCTTTTGAGATTGCTGCAAAGAGATTAAGTGCAGATACTATAAATTTTTCAGCCTCAACGAGTAGTGTTGTAAAAGGAGAAACTCTTGTAGATACGGTAAGGAATATAGAAGCGATGAGTCCAGATATTGTTGTAATAAGACATTCGGCTGAGGGTGCTCCATATCTAATATCAAAATATATAAATGTTTCAGTTATAAATGCTGGGGATGGTACACATGAACATCCAACTCAAGCCCTCCTTGATATGCTAACAATAAGATATAATAAAGGAAGATTAAGAGGGTTGAATATAGCTATAATAGGTGATATATCACATAGTAGAGTTGCGAGGTCCAATATATATGGACTTGTGAAAATGGGTGCGAATGTTAGAGTTGCAGGGCCAAATACTATGATTCCTCCGAAGATTGAAGAGATGGGAGTAAAGGTATGTACTGATATCAGGGATGCTATATTTCAAGCAGATGTTATAATGATGCTCAGAATCCAAATTGAAAGACAGAATAATCTTCTTTTCCCATCCTTGAGAGAATATTCTAAATTCTTTGGATTAAATGAGGAAAATGTAAAATTAGCAAAGAAAGATGTTATAATTATGCATCCTGGGCCAATAAATAGAGGGGTTGAGATTTCATCTGAAATAGCAGATGGGCCGTATTCCATTATTCTTGATCAGGTTACAAATGGAATAGCTGTAAGAATGGCTATTTTATATCTTCTAATGGGAGGTAAGATTGACTCTTATAATTAGAGGGGGAAGAGTTATTGATCCTGCAAATGGTATAGATAGGAAGTTGAATATAGTAATTAAGGATGGGAAGGTATCTGATTTAACAGATAGAGAAAGAGGAAAAGATGGGGAAATGATTGATGCAAGGGGATATATTGTTGTGCCAGGGTTAATAGATATTCATACACATTTAAGAGAACCAGGTTATGAATATAAGGAGAGTATAAAAACAGGTTCCTTAGCAGCAGCAGCAGGAGGGTTTACATCAATTGCATGTATGCCAAATACATACCCTACAAATGATAATGCCTCTGTAACAAGGTATATTCTTACAAAGGCTTCTACAGAGGGATTAGTTAATATATATCCTATAGGAGCTATAACAAAGGGACTTAAAGGAGAGAATCTCTCGGAGATAGGAGAGCTTAAGGAGGCTGGTTGTGTGGCACTTTCTGATGATGGAAGTTCAGTTATGAATAGCGAAGTTTTGAGAAGAGGAATGGAATATGCAAAAGGATTCAATATGCCTATTATATCTCATTGTGAAGATTTAAATCTTTCAAAGGATGGGCAGGTAAATGAGGGATTTATATCCACAGAATTAGGACTCAAAGGGATTCCCAATTGTGCTGAGGAGATAATGGTTGCAAGGGATATAGCTTTATCAGAACTCACGGGGTGTAAGCTGCATCTTGCCCATATTAGTTCTGCTGGATCTGTTAGAATAATAAGGGAGGCTAAAAAAAGAGGAATAAATATAACAGCAGAGGTAACTCCCCATCATTTTACACTCACTGAAGAGGCTGTATATTATTATAATACTAATGTGAAGGTAAATCCGCCGCTAAGAACAAAAGAGGATATTGAGGCTATTAAGGTAGGGCTGAGGGAAGGAGTAATTGATGTTATAGCCACAGACCATGCTCCTCATGATATAGATTCAAAGAATTTAGAATTTAATAAAGCAGCAAATGGAATTATTGGTCTGGAGACAGCTCTCCCATTGACATTAAAGCTTGTGGAAGAAGGTATTTTAAGTTTAAATGAAGCAGTTTCAAAGTTAACAATAAATCCTGCAAAGATAATAGATATAAAAAAAGGAAGTTTAGGGATAGGGATGGATGCTGATATAACAATTATTGACCCTGATAGGGAATATACAATAGATAGAGAAAAATTTAAGTCAAAGAGCAAAAATACACCTTTCCATGGGTGGAAAGTAAAGGGGAAAGTTATATATACTATAATAAATGGAAGGATAATATATAAGGATAATATATAATGAAGGCAATATTAGTGTTGGATGACAAGACAACATTTGAAGGAAAGTCATTTGGAGCGAGGGGAGAGAAAATAGGTGAGGTTGTATTTAATACTAGTATGACGGGATATCAGGAGATAATGACAGATCCATCATATAATGGGCAGATAGTGACGATGACATATCCTTTGATAGGGAATTATGGAATTAACGAAGAGGATATTGAGTCTTTAACTCCTCAGGTTGAAGGTTTTGTGGTTAAAGAACCCAGCTTTTATCCAAATAACTGGAGATATAGGCTAACACTGAATGAATTTTTAGAAACACACGGAATAGTTGGTATATATGGAATAGATACAAGAGCATTAACAAGACATATAAGAATAAAAGGAGCTCAACAGGGTATAATTTCTACTGAAGATTTTGATATAGAATCCCTTTTATCTAAAGTAAGGTCATTACCTGGTTTAGTGGGTAGAGACCTTGTGAAGAATGTTACATGCAAAGAACCCTATACATGGGATGAGGGAACATGGAACTTAAAAAAGGGATATAGGAGAAAGCAAAGCTCTATATTTAATATTTTAGTTTATGATTTCGGTATTAAGAGGAATATATTAAGGATGCTTGTAGATAATGGATGTAATGTTACAGTTGTTCCTGCATCTACAAAGGCTGAAGATGTTATAAGAATGAATCCTGATGGTATATTTTTATCCAATGGTCCTGGTGACCCCCAGGGTGTTACCTATGCTATAGAGAATATAAAAAAATTAATCGGGGGAAAGCCAATATTTGGTATATGCCTCGGGCATCAGATATTAGGCCTAGCGCTTGGAGGAAAGACATACAAGTTAAAGTTTGGGCATAGAGGAGGAAATCAACCCGTTAAGGAGATTAAGACAGGAAAAGTTGAGATAACATCTCAAAATCATGGATTCGCTATTGATATCGAATCTCTTAGAGGAATAGCAGAGTTGACCCATATAAACCTTAATGATAATAGTGTTGAAGGGTTATCTCGTGAAGATCTTAAAATATTTTCTGTTCAATATCACCCTGAAGCTTCTCCAGGTCCCCATGATTCTCACTATCTATTTGAGAAGTTTATAAAAATGATTAAAGATGCAGCCTAATTATCTGAACTTAAATGATAAAGAGTTCTTAGAAAGGATAAAGGAAGCTTTTTCTCTTTTGAAGAAATGTAGGTTATGTCCACGAGAATGCGGGGTTAATAGGCTTAAGAATGAGAAAGGATTCTGTAGATCTGGTTTGAGACTCATGGTATCCAGTATTAATATCCATTCTGGAGAAGAACCTCCCATATCCGGATATAAGGGAGCTGGGAATATATTTTTTACAAATTGCAATCTTAGATGTAAATTCTGTCAGAATTACCCTATAAGTCAATTTGGTTATGGTAAAGAAATTGGAATAAAAGAGCTTGCGGAAAAGATGTTAGGACTCCAAGGGAAAGGGGCTCATAATATAAATCTTGTTACTCCATCTCATTTTCATCCTCATATTTTAGCGGCAATATATTTTGCAAGATATAATGGTTTAAATATTCCTATAGTATATAATTGTAACGGATATGAATCTGTAGATTCATTAAATTTGCTTGATGGAATTATAGATATATATCTTCCTGATATGAAATACTCAGATGATAATATGGCTTATAAATATTCATATGTATATGGATATTGTGAAGTAAATAGAGAAGCAATAAAGGAAATGTTCAGGCAGGTAGGGAATCTAGTAACAAGTGATGATGGGATAGCTGTAAGAGGAGTTATTATAAGACATTTAATACTTCCTAATAATATATCTGGAACAAGAAATGTTATTAAATTTATAGTTAATAATATTTCAAGAAATATATTCCTTAGTATTATGACTCAATATTTTCCAGCTTATAAGGGTGTTGATGATAAATATATTAATAGAAAGATTTCTAATAAAGAATTCATAGAGGTTATGAACATCCTCAATGAGTGTAATATTAATAACGGATGGATTCAGGAGATATAATATATGCCAAAGAGAAATGATATAAAAAGAATATTGATAATAGGGTCCGGTCCAATAATAATTGGACAGGCATGTGAATTTGACTATTCTGGAACCCAGGCATGCAAAGCATTAAGGGAAGAAGGATATGAAGTTGTCCTTATCAATAGTAATCCTGCAACAATAATGACGGATCCTGATTTCTCTGATAAAACATATATTGAACCTATAACGCCTGAAATTATAGAGAAAATTATTGATAAAGAGAAGCCAGATGCTATTTTGCCAACATTAGGTGGACAAACAGCCCTAAATACCTCTGTTGTACTGGCAGAAAGAGGAGTCCTTGATAAATATAGAATCAAGCTAATCGGGGCGAATTTAAGTGCAATAAAAAAGGCTGAGAACAGGGAAGAGTTCAGAGATGCTATGGAGAGGATAGGACTTAAGGTTCCAAGGAGTGGATATATTAAATCTCTTAAAGAGGGATTGAAGATAATTAAAGATATAGGTTATCCTGTTATCATAAGGCCGTCCTTTACACTTGGTGGTACTGGAGGTAGTGTTGCTTATAATAGGGAGGAGTTTGAAGAGTATGTTGAATGGGGCATTAATATAAGTCCAGTAGGAGAGGTGTTGATTGAAGAATCTGTCCTTGGATGGAAAGAATATGAACTCGAAGTTATGAGAGATGGTAAGGATAATGTAGTTATAATATGTTCAATTGAGAACTTTGATCCAATGGGTATACATACCGGAGATAGTATAACTGTTGCTCCAGCTCAGACCTTAAGTGATAAGGAATATCAGATAATGAGAGATGCAGCGATAGCTATAATAAGAGAAATAGGTGTAGATACCGGAGGTTCAAACATACAATTTGCAGTAAACCCAGATAATGGTGAGCTTGTTGTAATTGAGATGAATCCAAGGGTATCAAGAAGTTCAGCATTGGCATCAAAGGCTACAGGATTTCCTATTGCAAAAATAGCAGCAAAGTTGGCAATAGGATATACTCTGGATGAAATACCAAATGATATAACTCGAGAAACAAAGGCATCCTTTGAACCTACTCTTGATTATGTGGTCGTGAAGATACCAAGATTTACATTCGAAAAATTTCCTCAATCAGATCCAACCCTTACAACTCAGATGAAATCTGTTGGGGAGGCTATGGCAATCGGAAGAACATTTAAAGAGGCTCTTCAGAAAGGTTTGAGGTCCTTAGAGATAGGAAGTTTTGGATTTGAAATCAAATCGTCAGATATTAATTTAATAAAGGAAAAACTCAGGATCCCAAATCCTGATAGATTGTGGTATATAGCTGATGCTATAAGGATTGGAACCTCTATAGAGGAAATATATAGTTTAACAAAGATTGATAAATGGTTTCTGTACAATATAAAAGAGATAGTTGATATGGAGAGGGGGATCATATCTAATAGATATATATTCCCTTCCTATGAATTATTAAAAGAGGCGAAAGAATTTGGTTTTTCAGATGTTAGAATAGCTCAGTTAACAGGGAATGATGAAATGAAAATAAGAAGATTAAGGGAAAGTATGGGTATAATTCCCACATATAAGAGGGTTGATACCTGTGCTGCAGAGTTTGAGGCATATACTCCCTATCTATATTCTACCTATGAAGTTGAGGATGAAGCGAGGGTTACAGATAGGAAAAAAGTGGTTATATTGGGTAGTGGGCCAAATAGAATAGGCCAGGGAATAGAGTTTGATTATTGTTGTGTTCATTCCTCTTTTGCATTGAGGGAGGAGGGTTTTGAGACAATAATGGTTAATTGTAATCCAGAAACTGTGAGCACTGACTATGATACATCTGATAGATTATACTTTGAACCATTAACCCTGGAGGATGTTTTAAATATTATTGATAAAGAGAAGCCATATGGGGTTATTCTTCAGTTTGGGGGACAAACTCCCTTAAAATTGGCGATATCACTTGAAAAAGAGGGGGTTAATATATTGGGAACAACATCTGATAGTATTGATAGAGCTGAAGATAGAGAGAGATTTAAGGATCTGTTAAACAAACTAAATCTAAAACAGCCTAAAAATGGAATAGCAAGGTCTTATGAAGAGGCTCTAAAAGTAGGAGAGATTATAGGTTATCCGGTATTGGTCAGACCTTCCTATGTTCTTGGTGGTAGAGCAATGGAAGTTATATATGATAGGGAAGGATTAAGGGAATATATAGAGAATGCTGTTAAAGCATCTCCAGACCATCCAATATTAATAGAGAAATTTTTAGAGGATGCTATCGAGATAGATGTTGATGCAATAAGCGATGGATATGATGTGGTAATTGGGGGTATAATGGAGCATATTGAAAGAGCAGGAATACATTCTGGAGATAGTGCATGTTCACTCCCACCGTATTCATTGGATAGAGGGCTTTTAAATGAAATAGTGGAACAGACAAAAGCGTTATCTTATGAACTTGAGGTTGTGGGATTAATGAATATTCAATATGCTATTAAGGATAAAGAGATATATATACTTGAAGTAAATCCAAGAGCATCAAGGACAATACCCTTTGTAAGTAAGGCTATAGGTATTCCTTTGGCTAAGATAGCCACAAAGATTATGGTTGGAAAGAGATTGAAAGATTTAGGATTTACAAAGGAGGTTATTCCGGAATATATATCTGTTAAAGAGTCTGTATTTCCATTTATAAAATTCCCTGGGGTTGACACAATATTAGGACCAGAAATGAAATCTACAGGAGAAGTTATGGGTATAGATAAGTCCTTTGAGATGGCTTTTGCAAAATCACAGATAGCTACTGGTTTGGGATTGCCCCTTGAAGGGAATGTTTTTATAAGTGTAAGGGATGAGGATAAAGAAGCAGTTCTCCCGGTTGCAGAAAGGTTATTAAAAAATGGATTCAATATATTTGCTACAAGAGGAACAGCTTCATTCTTAAGGGATAATAAAATTAGTGTTAGAACTGTAAATAAAGTTCAAGAAGGTAGTCCTAATATTGTGGATATTATAAAGAGTGGAGAAGTGTCTTTGGTTATAAATACACCATCTGGGACGAAATCGCTTGCTGATTCGTACTCTATAAGGAGAACAACTATACATTGTAATATACCATACTTTACTACTATTTCAGGAGCTATGGCTGCAGTGAGGTCTATAGAATCTATTAAAAATATGGGTATAGATGTTAATCCACTTCAATATTATCACAGGAGGGGAAATTGAAAAGGGTAACAAAGGAGATGAAAATTAAGGAGATATTGAAACTCTATCCTGAAACTTTAAGAATATTTGAAAAATATAATATGGAATGTATAGGATGCGGGGGAGCAGAGGCCGAGACGCTGGAAAAGGGCGCAAAATATCATGGGATAGATATAAATGAATTTATTGATACCTTAAATGAATTTATAAATAAAAAAGGGGCTGATGAAGGAATTTGATGATATTATATCAGCTATAGAAAAACCTCTGTTATATGCTTCAAGGAATTCCTACTCTAACCTTGAGAATCTCAAAGGATTGGAAAAGCTAATAACCGGCCTTTCAGAAGATGGGCTCTTACTCAGATTAAATAATAAAAAAAGAGAAATTCTTAACAGCCTAAAGTATAACTTTAAAGGGTATGAATCTCTGAGAGTTGAAGAGAAAAAAGAAAGGATTAGAAAGTCATTAAGGATATTAATAAATTTTAAAGAAAATGATATAGAAGATCTTTCTTCTATATCCATACAGTTCTTGAAAGGAGTGGGACCCAAGATAGCAGAAAAGTTCAAAAAGAAGGGTATAATCAGTATCGAAGATGCTCTGTATTTTCTTCCAAGAAGATATGAAGACAGAAGAGAGATAAGAAAAATTTCAAGTTTAAAACCTGGCAAAATAAATACATTTATTGGAGATATAATATCAATGGATGTGATCAGGGTGTCAACTGGTAGAAGAATATTTGAGATGATAATAGGCGATGAGACAGGTTTTATGAAGGCAAAGTGGTTTCAGTTTAATGAAGGGTATATGAGGAAAAATTTTAAGTCTGGTAAGAAGGTTATATTAAGTGGTGAGATAAATATATTCAGGGGAGGATTAGAGATACATCATCCAGATATAGAGATATTTGAAGATATGGATGACACAGATTTTAAAAGGATAATACCTATATATTCAGAGACCGAAGGGCTTAATCAGAAGATTATACGAAAAATAATGAAGAGAGTTGTTGACGAATATTCCAATAAAATTAGAAACAATGTACCATACTATATCCTAAAGAGGCAGAGTCTTGTTGATTTGCCAGATGCTATAAGGAGGGTTCATTTCCCGGATATAAATGATGATATAGAGAAGCTTAATTTGCTTAAGTCAGAATCCCACAGGAGTATTATATTTGACGAATTTTTCTTTCTTGAGCTGGGACTTGCATTAAGAAAGAAGGGGGTTTTATTTGAAGAAGGGATATCTTTTAAAACAGATGGGTTATATATAAATAGATTAAAAGAGGCCTTACCATTTAAATTGACCAGGGCTCAAGAGAGAGTTATAGAGGAAATAAAAAAGGATATGGGGAAACCTTATCCTATGAATAGGTTGATTCAGGGAGATGTTGGAAGCGGAAAGACAATAGTAGCTGTGATGGCTTCATTGATAAGTTTTGAAAATGGATATCAGACTGCGATTATGGCTCCTACCGAAATCCTGGCAGAGCAACACTTTCTGAATATAAATAGACTAGTAAAAAACCTTGGTATAAAAATTGTTTTATTAACCAGCAGTATAAAAAAGAGCGAAAAGGAAAGGATTTATAAGGATATAAGTGAAGGAAGGATTGATATAATAATAGGGACTCATGCGTTGATTGAGAAGGAAGTTGTATTTAAGAAGTTAGGGCTTGGAATAATTGATGAACAACATAGATTTGGTGTTATTCAAAGGGGTTTACTCAAAAAGAAGGGTACAAATCCCGATACACTTGTTATGACAGCAACCCCGATACCGAGGACTCTATCTTTAACTATATATGGTGATCTTGATATATCTATTATTGATGAAATGCCCCCTGGAAGAGCCCCAGTATATACAAAGGTCTACCATGAGAGGGATAGGGATAAGGTATACAAGATTATATTTGAAGAGGTTAAAAAAGGAAGACAGGCATATATTATATATCCGATTATTGAAGAGTCAGAAAAACTTGATTTAAAGGATGCAAAAAGAATGTATGAGCATCTTAAAACAGAAATATTTCCACATTTTAATCTTGGACTTTTACATGGGAAGATGAAGAGTGAAGAGAAGGAAAGAATAATGCTTGATTTTAAAGATAAGAAAATAAGTATTCTTGTAGCAACAACAGTTATTGAGGTCGGTATAGATATACCAAATGCTTCTATTATAGTTATTGAACATGCTGAAAGATTTGGACTTTCTCAACTCCATCAGCTAAGGGGTAGAGTTGGGAGAGGAGAATATCCTTCAAAATGTATACTTTTAGCTCAATACAAGAAATCCGATGATGCTAAAAGAAGGCTTAAAATAATGGAAGATACAA
Source organism: uncultured Thermodesulfobacteriota bacterium (assembly GCA_964501575.1). GTDB lineage: Bacteria > Desulfobacterota > CAZCTP01 > CAZCTP01 > CAZCTP01 > CAZCTP01. The sequence continues at coordinate 64,700 of CAZCTP010000004.1, read as the reverse complement.
TCAATGGATTTAAGATTTCAGAAGAAGACCTTGCTATAAGAGGACCTGGAGATTTTATAGGGACAAGACAATCTGGTATACCAGATTTTAGAGTTGCTGATATAATACATGACTATAAAATATTAATAGAAGCAAGGAAGGAGGCTTTTGAAGTTGTTAATAGGGATCCAAATCTTTCAATGCCAGAACATAGAGCATTAAAAGCAATTTTAGAAAGAAGATGGAAAGGGAGGTTAGAACTTGCAAATATTGGCTAAGGATATTAAAGATAGGATAAATGATACTCCATTTTGTAAAAATATCGGTATAAGAGTATTAGATATTGATAAAGGTTATGCAAAACTTGAGATGCCATATAAGATGGATTTAACTCAGCCGCTGGGATTCATTCATGGAGGAGCTATAGCATCTCTTGTAGATTCAGCCGGAGCTTTTGCTTCATTTACTGTTATTAAAGAGGATGAGCTGGTATATACTGTAGAGCTTAAGGTAAGTTATCTGGTGGGTATAAAAGAAGGTCCTATTATAGCAGAGGCAAAAGTAATCAGCCCCGGTGACAGGATTATAGTAACAGATATAGATGTTCTAAATAGCAGTAGGGAATTATTAGCAAAGGCTATTGCCACGTATATAAAATATAAAAATAACTTTTAATTATATCCCAACTTACCCTTTCTGGATTCCACTTAAAGTCTTATGTATCAAGAAAGGGTAAGCTGGGTCTATTATTTTTGTTTTATTCTTTAATAACATAATCTGTTATCTCTTCGTATAAATTATCCAAAATCCGGAGGATTCTCCAATTACATTATATCTTTTCCAAAGGGATACCTTTGCTCAGGTATTTCTATCTCCAGATAAGAAGTTATATACTTGACTTTGATCCATTTTTATATAAATATTATTTTTATCTTCAAATAAACTTAAATTAAATAGGAGGTTAAATATGTCTTTAGAATGGTTAGAGAGGGATAATATATTAAAGGACCATAATCTTTTTGGGGATGAGCATTTCGGGACAACTCCACCATGTACCACTTATGAACTGAAACCTTTGGTTGATCCTGATGGAAATGAGATTAAAGGATTATATACAGCGTGGATAACTCTTAATAATCCTGCCCAATATAATTCCTATACTACCCAAATGATTAAAGGTGTTATCGCAGGCTTTCATAAAGCCTCTATAGATAGGAGCGTTGTAGCAGTTGTTTTTACAGGGGCAGGGGATAAAGCTTTTTGTAGCGGTGGAAATGTTAAGGAATATGCTGAATATTATACAAAAAGACCTAAGGAATATATGGATTATATGGACTTATTTTCAGGGATGGTAGATGCTATTCTAAAATGTCGTAAACCAGTAATCTGCCGTGCTAATGGTATGAGAGTTGCTGGAGGTCAGGAGATTGGACTAGCCTGTGACCATACTATAGCTTCTGATATGGCACTATTTGGTCAGGCGGGTACAAAGCATGGTTCTACCCCTGATGGTGGTTCTACTGATTTCCTTCCATGGTTTTTGACAATTGAAGATGCAATATGGAACTGCGTTTCAAATGAGCTCTGGAGCGCTTATAAGATGAAGAGATTAGGGCTTATAAGTAGAGTAGTGCCTGTAAAAAAGATAGATGGAGAATGGATAAGAAACCCATTGGTAATTATTGATAAGTATGTTGAAGATGGAGAAATTGTATATGGAGAGTTTAAAGACGGTGAAGAAACAAGAAAAGGGAAGGAGATTCTAAAAAAAGCAGTTACCGATTTTGAGCTTTTAGATGAAGCAGTAAATGAAGCGGTATGGAAATTCGCTAATCTTATGCCCACCTGTTTAATGAAATCTATTGAAACCCTGAGGTATAAGAAGAGGTATTTTTGGGAGTATAATAAAATAAGTGGAATGTATTGGTTGGGTGCTAATATGAATTTTGAAGCCTATTTAGGATTTAACGCATTTAATACTCAAAGATTGACTGGTAAGGCTAATATAGATTATATAAGATATCGTCAATTGATTGCTGAGGGTCGTTCTTTTGATGAAGAATTAGTAGAAACAGTTCTACCCAATCCAGAAAGAGGAGCATAAATGTGGCTAATAGTATAAAGGTTAAGCTTATAAATGAAAAAGCAAGGTTCCCGGAATATGCACATGAAGGTGATGCTGGATTGGACCTCTTTTCAATAGAGAGCGTTATTATAAATCCCGGAGAGAGTAAATTGATTCATACAGGTATTGCTATAGAGCTTCCTCGAGGCACTGAGGCTCAAATTAGGCCTAAAAGCGGATTGGCATTAAAGAATCAGGTTACCGTTTTGAACTCTCCAGGGACGATAGATTCTAATTATAGGGGTGAGATTAGAATTATTTTAATAAATCATGGAAGGAAGCCGTTTGTGGTTGAAAAAGGAATGAAAATTGCCCAGATGATTATTAAACCTGTATTATATGTTGATATTAAGAAAGTAGAGGAGCTTACTGATACCATAAGAGGAGAAAGAGGATTTGGATCAACAGATTAATATTTAAAAATTTAATAGGTTAAAAGATTGATGAGCCCGAGAGAACTAGCCTTAAAAATTCTTAATAGAATAGAAAAGAGAGATTCTTATCTTAATATAGTATTAAATAATATATTAAATAAAGAAAAGGCCCTATCCTCTCTTGATAGAGCGTTTATAACAGATCTTGTATATGGAGTCACCCGACACAGATTAAGGATAGATTGGATAATAGGAGAATTTTCTAATATAAAGAAGATAGATACCGATATTATGAATGCCCTAAGATTAGGGATATACCAATTGTTATTTCTTGATAGAGTTCCTCCTTCAGCAGCCATAAATGAAGCTGTAAAACTTGTTAAACAACATGCTAAAGCATTTGTTAATGCTGTTTTAAGAAATATTGATAGAAATAGAGAATATATAAGGTATCCGGATAACTCTATATCTAATATTTCTATATTATACTCTCATCCTGAATGGATGGTTAAGAGGTGGTATAGTAGGTATGGCCCTGAGGAAACAAGGAGAATATGTGAATTGAATAATAGAGTGCCTCAGATTACAATAAGGGCGAATAAGTTAAAGATAAATAGGGATGATCTCATAGAGATATTACGAAAAGAAGGTATGAGAGAGGTATCACCTGCAAAATTTTCAAAAGATGGAATATATATTAGGGGTTCTGGTAGTATTGAGAGGTTTAAGTCATTTAGAGATGGCTTGTTTCAGGTTCAGGACGAAGCTTCTCAGTTAATATCTTATATATTAAGTCCAAATTTGGGTGATAGAGTACTTGATATATGTTCTGCTCCCGGAGGAAAGACAACTCATATTGCAGAATTGATGGGTAATGAAGGGGAAATATATTCTATTGATATAAATAGAAATAGGCAATTATTTCTTAAGAGGAGCTGTTTAAGGCTTGGGATAGATATCGTAAAAATAATTATAGAAGATGTCCTTTCTTATTTAGATAGTATAAAGAATATTAAGTTTTCTAAAATACTCATTGATCCCCCCTGTTCTGGACTTGGTGTCTTATCGCGTAATCCTGATATAAAATGGAGAAGAAAGGAAGAGGATATATATTTATTATCTGAGCTCCAGCTTAATATTATTAATAATGTTTCAAGATTTTTAGAGAAGGATGGTATTATGGTCTATAGTGTATGTACTCTTGAAAAGGAAGAAAATGAGGATATTATAAAGAAATTTTTAGAAGATAACAAAGATTTTATATTAATAGAAGTTCCTAAATGGTTAAATTTATTTAATAATAATGGATTTTTTAATACCCTTCCATTTATAGATATTATGGATGGATTCTTCGCAGCATGCCTAAAAAGAATATAGCTTTATTAAGTCTTTTTAATATTCTATTATTTTAAAACCCTCATCTTTAATTATATCTTTTAAAGGGTTGAATAATTTTACATCTGTAATAATGAGGGAATCCTTAGATGGAGCAAAAGATAAACAACCTTTGTAATAAAATGGATGCTTATTAGATTTTGATATATAAACACCAGGAATCTCTATGTCTATTCTATTATATACCGGATGTTCCTTAGGAAGTATATATGATCCATATTTATAGTTATATTCTATTTCTCCATATACCTTGTCAATTATATCTCTGAATTTATCACTATTTTTTATGTTTATTAGCTTAAAACCATATCTTTCTACAAACTTGGATATATCCTCCGGGACATCAGAGAATGTAATAATATATATCTTGCCATTCTTCTTAAAAGAAATATCTCCTTTTATTGTAAATTTTATTCCGTCTAACAAGCTTCTTGTGACATCTATGGGGATATCTCTTTCATATTTCTCTCCCATTATATCAAGGAATTTTATGACTAAATCTTTTGGACTAAAGTTGTTCATCAATATTATAACACCTTTATGGTATATACCACCTCTTCTATCATTATACCTATTACCTTTTATCTCTATAACTCTGAATTCTCTACTTTCAAGATAGTCTATTAAATTCTGGGGCAAATATGATGAACTATTCATTGCAAGATTTATTATGTAAATCTTTCCCCCTATTATAGAATTTCTACTCTTTTCTACTATGAAGTCACAATTTATTATAATTTTAGCCTTCTCCCCAAGAATAATCTTGTCATTTTTCCTCACAGAATAATAACCTGAGATATTTAATATATTATTAATAAAATTTTTCATAGGACCTTCCACTCTTACTATCTCTGAACCCTTTAGATATTTTTCAATGATTTTTCTTAGAGATGAAGATATTTTATTATCAAAATCTAATATTATTATTTTCCCATTTCTTAGCTTAATAGTAGGATAAGTTTTACCATTTATTTTTATCTTCCCATTTTTGAATATAGGAATTGATATATCTCCTGAATCTATATCCTCATTGAGCTTTGAAAATAGTTCAAATACTCTATCTTTTGAAGGCTTAATATAATAGTCCCTTTTATGAGAGATAGATATATTTTTATTTAAGATTAAATTGTTCTTTAAAGGCAATTCGGGAATGATTATTACTTCTCCTGGGTATATTCTGTTAATATCTTTTATTTCTGGGTTTAGGGATTTTATACTTTCTATATAATTTTTATATCTATCTGGAGGTATTCGATATATCCTTATCAATATATCCCATATAGTATCTTTAGGATTTACTTGGTACCTTACTCCTATATGTTTGGCAGGTTTAGCACTTTTAATATCTCTAATAAACTTATCCAACGAAGAATCTCCATTTACTCTATGGGATATTAACAGTATAATTGGTAGTAAGTAAAAAGCTTTTAATATTCTTTTGAGATATTCCATTTTAAGACCTTTTCCCTATCTTTGTATCTAAATAAAAGGTTTAACTCTTTTATGTTTTCTTTTGTATTAAACTTAAGGTAAAAGATTCTCCTTTCCTTATCATAGGGTAAATTCTTCATAAAATTCCCTTTTATCTCTTTACCATTATATATTAATAATAGAGATTTTTTTATAATATCTATATTTACTTTCTCTCTATTTAGGATTTCAACAAGAAAATAGTAGGATTTATCAAATTTATTAAATATATTAAGCTTATTCTCTAACTCCTTTTCCTCTCTTTCCTTGTTCCATTTCTTTTCTTCTGCTTCTATCCTATTTAATATCTCTATCTCTTTTGGAGTAATAAGAGTTATCTTTATTACATCACTAAATCTTGTATTATTCTCCCATATAGTTTCAAGTTTTTCTTTAATACTTCTTTCCCTTTGAGAAAGAGGTTCCTTGTCCTCAGTAATAGTCTTCTTCCTTTGAATGGGGATTTCTTTCTTTTTAATAGATATTTTATTCTCAGATTTTGGGATGGATTTAATGAAGACCTTTTCAATCTTTTCATTTTTAAGTAATTTTATCATTATAATTGATATAACAAATATTAAAAATATTATAGATAAATATGTAATAATATTTTTTCTGAGAGGAGTATACCTAATATTTGTTGATTTCAAATCCCCCCTTTCTTCCAATCTTTTATTTAATGTATCAATCTCAATTCCTTCAAAGATTTTATTATCTCTGTCTTCTATTTCATCTATTTCCTCTTCTTCTATATTAAACTTTAATCTTATCTCATTTATTTTATCGATTATTTCTTTCTCATCAGGCTCAAGTTTTAGTCCCTTTTTATAATAACAAATAGCTTTATTAAATTCAGAACGATTAAAATATATATCTCCTATCTTAAATAACTTCTGAGCACTGATATAATTCATATTTTCCTTTGCTGCGATATCTGCATACATGTTGAGAATCTCTATATTATCCGGATCAATGGTTAATATTTTGTCCAATATATTCATGGCATCTAAATATTTCTTCCTACTGTGATATAATTTAGCCAATAATAGATAACACAGCTTTGCATCTCCAATTAACCCCATCTTAATAAGAAGATTCCCTGTTTTATTATAAGTATCATAATTGTCAGGAACTAATTTTAATATCTTTCTATAAAGGGCTATAGCTTTATTAAGCTCGTCCATATTTTCATATAATGAGGCAGATTCAAGATAGTATTTAACCGCTTCATCTATATTACCATTCATCACATAAAGGTCTCCTATCAACTGGCTATATCTGGGTGACAGAGGCTCTTTCTCCCTTAATTCTAAAAGTCTTTTTATTTTGTCTATAAGATTCTCTCTTTTTAATCTGAACAATTTAGTGTGATATCATAGATAAAGGGATTATATTTAAGAGTTCTTCGATATCTATTATCCCTGCTTCCACCTTTTTTAATCCATCATCAAGAAGGGTTGTGAATCCTTTCTCTTTAGCTTTATTATAAAGTGTTACAGGATCAGATGCCTTACTTATAAGGAGCTTTATATCATTATCTATCTCCCAGAACTCAAATATAGCTATCCTTCCTTTGTGACCGAGATTATCGCAATTATCACAACCTTTTCCTTTTAGAAATTTTATCCCCTTTGGTAAATTATTTCCATAGAATTCTTTCAATATCTCTTTATCAGGAGTATATTCTATTTTACAGTGGGGACATATCTTTTTTGCAAGTCTTTGTGATATTAATAAAAGGAGTTCAGAGGCTATACTATTAGGATGGATTCCCATATCCATAAGTCTTTGCACCGTAGCTATTGTATCATTGGAATGAATAGTAGAAAATACAAGATGGCCTGTTTGACTTGCTCTTATTGCCTCCATAGCGGTTTCACTGTCTCTTATTTCACCTATTAATATTATATCGGGATCCTCTCTTAGAAATCCTCTTGTAGCACTTGCAAATGTATAGCCTATTTCTTCCTTTACCTGGGATTGTTGAATCCTGTTTAAAGAATATTCTATAGGGTCTTCTATTGTGATTATCTTTTTCTTCTTATCCTTCTTCAGGATTTCAAGAGTAGAGTATAGAGTAGTTGTTTTCCCACTTCCTGTTGGCCCAACAAATAGTATCAATCCATTGGGATTACGAATAATCCTTAAATACCTTTTCTCTAATTCTTCAGAGAAACCAAGCTCTTCAAGTGACAGTAAAGACCCCGATTGACTTAATATCCTTATTACAATGTTTTCTCCAAAAAAGGTTGGTTGAGTCTGTATTCTAAAGTCGTATATGTTGCCACCTTTTGTTTTCTTCCTGAATCTTCCTCCCTGAGGTAATCTTCTTTCTGCAATATCAAGATTTGATATTACCTTGAATACATTTATTATTCCTGGTATATCTTTTTTGCCTATATTTATTCCTTTCTCATCATACAATGTTCCGTCAATTCTTAATCTCATAACGACCTCATCTTCATAGTTTTCTAAGTGTATATCACTTGCTTTTTTCTTTATAGCCTCAAATAATATATTATTCACAGCCTTTTGATACCTATGTTTTAAGCTCTCTATATCGGTAACATGTAGCGGGTAACCTTCTTCTTCAATACCAATATCTTCAAACTCCATACTCTCCACAACTGCAGGAACTTCAGGTGATTCTTCTGGGAAGAGGTATTTAAATACTCTATTTATATCTGTTAAAGAGATCAATCTGACATCTATACTCGGTATATCAAAATTTTTTTTAATCCCTTCTATCTCTACATTATAGTCAGCCACAGCAATAAATATTGTATTATTTCCCCTTTTATAGGGGACGAGTAGATTATATGTTAGAAAAGGTTTGGAAAATGTTTTAGCTATATTTTTGTCCAAATTTTTTATTACCTCTTCTCCACTAATAAGCTTTAACTTCAGCTCTTTACTTAAAAATTCATAGAGAATTTTTTCATTTATATTTAGATATTCTACCAATACCCTGATAAGTTTCTTCTGTTCTTCTCTACTCTTTTTAATAGCCCATTCTACATCCCCTTTTATTAAAAGACCTTCTTTAACTAAAAGCTCTCCAAATTTTTCATCCCCCATCTCCAATTTTTCAAATCTGTCATAGCATAATTTTATATTTGATATAAAATCCTTTTCTTCTATAACAATCGGTTCTATACTCTTTTTTATCTGGTATTCTATATTCTCTATAATATATTTACTTAATTGTCTATTTGTAGCTACCAAAATCAAATCATTTCCTATACTAACTAATGGGAGTATTTCAAATCTGAGAGCTAATTCTCTTGGTATTAAGCGGGTTAATCGGGGTTCTATTAAAAAATATTTGCCTACGAGAAAGTAATCGGTATTCCTATTCTGTTCACATAGAATCCTTACTAATTCCATGGGAGGAACATATCCTTTCTTTATTATAATCTTTCCAAGTTTTTCACCAGGCTTAATCCCTGATTTAGGATCTCCCTTTTCCTGAATTCTTAATGCTTCAGATAGTTGGAAGGGTGTAAGCAACCCTTTCTTCACAAGAAGCGTTCCTAACTTTTCTTTCTCTTCCATAAAATTATATATTAAACATAGTTTTTATAATTATAAGTAAAATTTCTTTATCTCTCTTTCTCAGAGTGAATTAAATTTACTACGAATCTATTCCCATCTTTCAATGAATCAGAGAGTGGGGGGATCTCTCTGATGATAATAATTAATTTCATACCTTTATCCTCTGGTTCTAAAGATTTTTATAACAATCATCAAAATCTTTTCCATATAAATCCCCCTTTTTAAATTCCTGCTTCTATCAATAAACATTAAGCAGGTATACAGGCACTTACGGGGCAAACATCTGCACATGACCCACATTCTGTACATTTTTCAGGATCTATAGAATATTTATCCCCATCCTTTATAGCTTCTGCAGAACATTCTGGTTGGCATGCTCCACAGGCAATGCACTCATCGGTTATTTTATAAGACACTCCTCTGTCACCCCCCTTCTTTGGGAAAATTATTAATCATTTTTTACCATTTTTCCTTTGAGATGTCAAAGGTTTTTTAGGAAATTCAGTGATTCTAAATTAAGTAATGAACTCTTTTCTTCTACACTTTTTCATTTCCTAACTTCCGTGCTTATCTGGTTGATTTCGTTTATCTCGTATATCTTCTGTATCTGTCTTCCGTCCTCAGCAGTCATTGTGATCACCTATATCTACCGGTTCCCGATCAACGGTTTCCGGTCCCCGATTCCCGGGCTACGTCATTGCCAGCCGAAGGCGAAGCAATCTCACTTCCACACTATTCCATCTATGAACTTTTAAGCAAAAAGTTTGTGTAAATTTTCACCTATAATTACTGTAGGAAATTACTAAAAATAGTCTTAAGATTTAAAAATGATATTCATAATTTTTAACCTCAAATACCTTTGGTAGTTAAGATTTTAAAGTAGTATTTATGATACTTTATTTCAGTAATTTATTTAGGTAAATAGTTGTAATTTTTCTATCTAAATAAAAACGGAGGAACATCAGAAAATTCAAAAGATTTAACAATTTTCTCTCTATTAAATTTAATAATTAGAAATATATTATTGGATGTTATAGTTCCTGCGCCTTCTGTAGAGGTTCTCTTCCCTGATCCTCTTATAGTCCCGGTAGCTTTGACCCATATATATCCAAATGTATTCTCACCATTTATTGATTTTGATATATAGTTTGGTTTTCCAAACATATCCTTAATTTCTTCTAATGTTGTAAGACCAACTTTTATTTTATTTACTTCTTCAGCTGAAAAATTTGGTTTTTTACCCATTTGAGTGCTAAGCTGAGCTTTTAAAGATCCAATACAACCTTGTGTTAATATTAATATTAATAATATGATAAATCTTTCTCTTATAATTTTCATTATCCCCTCCTTTATTTCTATATCTATCTATAAAAAATTATTATATAATTTTTAATAATATATAATACAATGAAGCTTTTTCCAAGAAGATTTATTCCTGGACTTTAAAAAAATAATTAAGAAGTCTTTGCTTTTTTTATTTTTTTGAGATATAATTATTCCAATAACTTATTTGTTGGGTAAATAGAAGGAGATATATATTTAGTATTGGAAGTTTTCCTTGTTAATGTTAGTTTGAAAATATATTAAAAAGGGTTATAATAAAAGAAATTATGAGAAAATATTAAGAAATAGATAATAATAAACATTTTTTATTAGAAAATAGTGAAAATTTGTGTTATATAGAGATTGCTCTTATCTTTAATAAGAAATAGAATAAAAGAATTATGCTGGCGTAGCTCAACAGGTAGAGCAGCTGATTTGTAATCAGCAGGTTGCGGGTTCGAGTCCCATCGCCAGCTATAAAGGAGAGGTTCCCGAGTGGCCAAAGGGGGCAGACTGTAAATCTGTTGGCATAGGCCTTCGGAGGTTCGAATCCTCCCCTCTCCAAATAGAGTGATAGTAATGCGGGAATAGCTCAGTTGGCAAGAGCGCCAGCCTTCCAAGCTGGGGGTCGCGGGTTCGAATCCCGTTTCCCGCTCCAAAGGGTGATTATTTGCCCACGTAGCTCAGTGGTGGAGCACTTCCTTGGTAAGGAAGAGGTCACCGGTTCAACCCCGGTCGTGGGCTTAATAAAAATGAGGAGGTTTTATGGGCAAGGCAAGATTTGAGAGGACTAAGCCACATATTAATATAGGGACTGTGGGTCATGTGGATCATGGTAAGACTACATTGACTTCAGCGATAACCAAGATACTGGCTAATAGGAAGTTAGCGAGTTATGTGCCTTTTGATGATATAGACAAGGCTCCTGAGGAGAAGGAGAGGGGTATTACGATAGCGATAGCGCATGTGGAGTATCAGACGGATAGGAGGCATTATGCGCATGTGGATTGTCCTGGGCATGCTGATTATATAAAGAATATGATAACTGGTGCTGCGCAGATGGATGGGGCTATATTAGTTGTTAGTGCTGCAGATGGTCCTATGCCCCAGACGAGGGAGCATATATTATTAGCGAGGCAGGTTGGGGTACCGTATATAGTAGTATTTTTGAACAAGGTAGATATGGTTGATGATCCTGAGTTATTAGATTTAGTTGAGTTAGAGGTTAGGGAGTTATTGAGTGAGTATAATTTTCCTGGTGATGAGATACCGGTTATTAAGGGTAGTGCATTGAGGGCATTGGAGTGTGGTTGTGGTAAGGAGGATTGTGATAAGTGTAAGGTAGTGTTTGAGTTAATGGATGCTATAGATAATTACATTCCTGATCCCAAGAGGGATGTGGACAAGCCGTTTTTGATGCCTATAGAGGATGTATTTAGTATAAGTGGTAGGGGTACGGTAGTTACTGGTAGGGTTGAGAGGGGTATTATAAAGTCTGGGGAGGAGGTAGAGATAGTTGGGTTTAAGGAGACTACTAAGACGGTTGTTACGAGTGTAGAGATGTTCAGGAAGATATTGGATGAGGGTAGGGCAGGGGACAATATAGGTTGTTTATTGAGGGGTATAAAGAAGGATGAGGTTGAGAGGGGTCAGGTATTATCTAAGCCCGGGAGTGTGACTCCGCATAAGAGGTTTAGGAGTGAGGTATATATATTGAGTAAGGAGGAGGGTGGTAGGCACACGCCATTTTTTAGGGGTTATAGGCCGCAGTTTTATTTTAGGACTACGGATGTGACTGGTATAGTTGATTTACCTGAGGGTGTTGAGATGGTGATGCCTGGGGATAATGTATCATTAATAGTTAATTTGATAACTCCTATAGCTATGGAGAAGGAGTTGAGATTTGCTATAAGAGAGGGGGGTAAGACAGTGGGGGCTGGAGTAATAAGCGAGATACTGGAATAGAGGGGATTGATAATGAAGGAGATAATAACTTTATCCTGTAATGAGTGTAAAAGAAGAAATTATTCAACAACTAAGAATAAAAGGAACGTTCCTGATAAGTTGGAATTTAAAAAATATTGTTCCTTCTGTAATAAACATACTATTCATAGGGAGATAAAATAATAGTTAGGCCAGTAGCTCTAATAGGGAGAGCACCGGACTCCAAATCCGGGGGGTGGGGGTTCGAATCCCTCCTGGCCTGGATGTAAAGGATTTTTTCAAATTAATTTAGGATATAAAGGGTATAATAAGACAAATTAAATGAACGATGTAAGAGAAAAGGTCTCAAAAGGTGTTCAATTTCTTAAAGAGGTAAAGGTTGAACTTAAAAGAATAAGTTGGCCTTCAAGAGAAGAAACGGTAAAAGCTACAGGTGTAGTTTTGATAACAGTTATTATATTTTCTTTATTTTTGGGTATTGTAGATTTAGGTTTACAGAAGATAATTACATTTATATTAGGTTAAGTTATTATGGCGAAGAAGTGGTATGTAGTGCATACATATTCAGGATATGAAAATAGGGTTAAAATGTCTCTCGAGGAGAGAATTAAACTTTACTCTAAAGAGGATTTTTTTGGTGAAATTTTGGTTCCATCAGAAAGTGTTGTAGAAGTTGTTAGAGGTAAGAAAAGAAATGTTACTAAAAGTTTTTATCCTGGTTACATTCTTGTAAATATGGAATTAACAGATGATACATGGTATATTGTTAGGAATACTCCAAAAGTTACTGGTTTTGTGGGTGGTAATAGAAATCCTGTTCCTCTTTCTGATGACGAGGTTAAAGAAATTATGACTCAGATAGAGACCGGTATACTTAAGAAAAAACATAAGGCATACTTAGAAAAAGGTGAGAGTGTTAAGGTTATAGATGGTCCATTTACAAATTTTTCTGGGATTGTAGATGAGGTAAAACCTGAAAAGGGAAAGATTAGAGTCTTGGTGAGTGTATTTGGCAGGGCTACACCTGTAGAACTTGATATAGAACAGGTAGAAAGGGGCTAAATATGGCAAAAAAGATAATAGCAACAGTAAAACTTCAAATTCCAGCTGGAAAAGCAACACCTGCTCCTCCAGTTGGGCCAGCATTAGGGCAGTATGGTGTAAATATAATGGAATTTTGTAAAGCATTTAATGATCAGACTAAGGATCAAGAAGGAATGATTATTCCTGTTCTTATTAGTATATATTCTGATAGGACATTCTCTTTTATTAAAAAGACTCCTCCTGCTTCTATACTTCTAAAGAGAGCAGCTGGATTAGCTAAGGGGGCATCTAATACGGGTAAGGAAAAGGTTGGGACTGTGAAAGAAGAAGATGTTATAGAAATAGCAAAAACTAAACTTCCAGACCTGAATACTTCGGATATTAATGTTGCTGTTAAGATTATTAAAGGAACAGCAAGAAGTATGGGAATAGAGGTAGTAAAGTGATGGCAAAGAAGGGTAAAAAATATTTAGAGGCTAAAAGTAAAATAGATTCAACTAAAAAGTATAATTTAGATGAGGGTATTAAACTCGTTATAGATACCCATCCTGCTAAATTTGACGAAACTGTTGAGGTGGCAGTTAATTTGGGAGTTGACCCAAGGAAGGCAGATCAAATGGTGAGGGGTACTGTACTTTTGCCCCATGGAATTGGTAAGGAGGTAAAAGTACTTGTATTTGCAAAGGGTGAAAAGGAGAAGGAAGCAATAGAAGCGGGTGCAAATTATGTTGGTGCAGAGGACTTAATAAATAAGATTTCTCAAGGATGGTTGGAATTTGATAAAGCTATTTCAACTCCTGATCTTATGGGGGCGGTTAGTAAGATAGGTAAAATATTGGGACCCCGAGGATTAATGCCTAACCCAAAGGTTGGTACTGTTACATTCGATATTAAAAGAGCTGTAAAAGAGATAAAGAGTGGGAAGATCGAATTTAAAGTAGACAAATTTGGTAATCTTCATGTTCCTATTGGTAAAGTATCATTTGGGGTTGAAAAATTATTAAATAATATGTTATCATTTTTAGATATAGTTATGAAATCAAAACCTGCAACAAGCAAAGGGGTATATTTGAGAAATGTAGCCATCTCTTCTACTATGGGTCCATCCATAAAGATAGATTCTAATAATATTAGGGAATATATTAAATAAATGGGTAAGATTATATTTTATTGAATTTCAGGGGGGAATTTTTTATTTATAAGGAAGAGGAGTAAATTGAAAAGAGAAAAAAAAGTAGAATTTGTTGAGAAGTTTCATGATAAGCTCTTAAAGGCAAGGGCTATCGTATTAACAGACTATAGGGGATTAAGTGTCCCGGAGATTAATAAATTGAGGAATGAACTAAAGGAAAAAAGAGTAGAATATAGGGTTATTAATAACAGACTTTTAAATTTAGCATCAAAGGATACAGATTTTGAAGGGCTAACTAATTACTTAGTGGGGCCCACAGCAGTAGCTCTATTTTATGATGATCCCGTTGAGCCTGTAAAAGTGCTTATGGATTTCAAAAAGGATAATTCTAAGTTAGAGATAAAGGCTGGTATGTTAATGGGTAAATTTATATCTTCTGAAGATGTAAAACTATTATCTGAACTTCCACCTAAGGAGGTTATCATCGGGAAACTGCTATTTATACTTTCAAACGCTCAATATAGATTGGTTAATGCTTTAAATGGTCCTATAAGAGAATTTATATATATATTAAAACAAAAAGGAGGATTAAGCTAAAATGGGAGAGATTACAAAGGAGGATGTAATAAATTTTATAGAAAATATGACAGTTTTGGAGCTCTCCTCCCTTGTTAAGGAGCTTGAAGAAAGATTTGGTGTGAGTGCTATTCCAACAGTAGCCGCTCCAGCTCAGGCACAAGTTACAGCTGAAGCTAAGGAGGCAGAAGAGAAAACGGAATTTAATGTTATTTTATCCAATATAGGGGATAAAAAGATTCAGGTTATTAAGGTAGTGAGAAGTATAACAGGATTAGGTTTAAAAGAGGCAAAGGAGCTTGTGGATAGTGCACCAAAACCTGTTAAAGAAGGGATTCCAAAAGAAGAGGCAGATAAGATTAAAAAAGAACTTGAAGAGGTAGGAGCAACAGTAGAAATAAAATAGAGAGGGATATCTATGAGAAAGTATTATGGGAAAATTTCTGAAATTATTGGTATACCCAATTTAATTGATGTTCAAAGAAAGTCTTTTGAGAAATTTTTACAAATGAATGTTAGGCCAGAGGAGAGAAAAGATATAGGACTACAGGGAGTATTTAAGAGTATATTTCCGATAAAAGATCCTAATAATAGAGCCTCTCTGGAATTTGTTAGTTACGATATAGGTAATCCTAAATATGATATAGATGAGTGTCGACAAAGAGGTATGACTTATGCTGCTCCTTTCAAAGTTACTATAAGAATTATTGTCTGGGATGATAACGAAGTTGGTAAGAGTATAAGAGATGTAAAAGAGCAAGAAGTTTATTTTGGAGACATTCCTTTAATGACAAATAAAGGAACATTTATAATAAATGGGACCGAAAGAGTTATAGTTAGCCAGCTTCATCGTTCTCCTGGAGTATTCTTTGAGCATGATAAAGGGAAGAGTCATTCTGTAGGTAAACTTTTATATTCTGCAAGAATAATCCCTTATAGAGGATCATGGTTAGATTTTGAGTTTGATACAAAGGATATATTATATGTAAGAATTGATAGAAGGAAGAAGTTTCCTGTGACTGTTTTGCTTAAGGCTTTAGGGTATTCTGAACAAGAGCTTTTGGATTACTTTTATAAGAAAGAAAAAATAGTTTTTAAAGATGATAAAATATTGAGAAGCGTGGATCCTGATATACTTCTTGAAAAAAGGGCAAAGGAAGAGATAATAGATAAAAAAACCGGAGAGGTCCTGATAAAAAAGAATAGAAAGTATACTAAGCAAATATTGAATAAGATGTTAAATGCTGGCATTAAGTATATACCAGTTGGAATTGAAGATATATTAGATAAAGTTATTGCTTATGATGTGGTAGACAAAAATACTGGGGAAGTTATTTTACAGAGTAATGAAGAATTAACAATTGATAAAATTAATAGATTAAAGGAGTTAGATATAGATAAAATAGATCTCTTATTTATTGATAGTATAAATGCTGGTCCATACTTAAGAAATACACTTATGATAGATAGAGTATCAAGTAAAGAGGAAGCAATAGTTGAAATTGCTAAGAAGCTACGTCCAGGAGAGCCTCAAACTATTGAAACAGCAACCACCATATTTAACAATCTCTTCTTTAATCCTGATCGTTATGATCTTTCAAAAGTTGGAAGACTAAAGCTAAATTATAGGTTAGGTTTAAATTTCTCATTAGATCATACAACTCTTACGAAGGAGGATATACTTGAGGTTGTTAAATATCTTATACAATTGAAGAATGGGTGGGGAGAGGTTGATGATATAGATCATCTTGGGAATAGAAGAGTAAGGACAGTAGGAGAGCTTTTAGAAAACCAATATAGAATAGGATTGGTAAGGATGGAGAGGGCTATTAAGGAGCGGATGACCCTCCAAGATGTAGAAACTCTTATGCCTCATGATTTGATAAATTCAAAACCACTAACAGCTGTTATAAGAGAATTCTTTGGGAGCAGTCAATTATCCCAGTTTATGGATCAGACCAATCCTTTATCCGAAATTACACATAAAAGAAGACTTTCCGCATTGGGCCCTGGTGGCTTAACAAGAGAAAGAGCAGGTTTTGAAGTTAGGGATGTTAATCCAACCCACTATGGAAGGGTGTGTCCTATTGAAACCCCAGAGGGTCCTAATATAGGGCTTATCGCTTCTTTGAGTACATATGCACGTATTAATGAATTCGGATTCATTGAAACTCCATATAGAGAGGTTGTTAATGGAGTTGTTACTGATAATATTAGATTTCTATCTGCTTTAGATGAGGAAGATCATGTAATTGCTCAGGCAAATGCTCCAGTTGATGAGAATAATAGATTTGTATCTGATTTTATATCAGCTCGTATTGGTGGAGAATTTGTAATGGTAAAGCCTGAAGAAGTAGATTTTATGGATGTTTCTCCAAAACAGTTAGTGAGTGTAGCAACTGCTTTAATACCTTTTTTAGAACATGATGATGCTAATAGGGCGCTTATGGGATCCAATATGCAGCGTCAGGCAGTACCTCTTATAAAGACTGAGGCTCCATTAATTGGTACTGGAATAGAGAAGGTTGTTGCTGAAGATTCAGGAGTAACAGTAATAGCTAAAAATGATGGTATAGTAGAAAGTGTTGATGCTAATAGAATAGTTGTAAAAAGGGATGAAGGTGGGATAGATATATATAATTTGACAAAATATCAACGTTCCAATCAGAATACATTGATAAATCAGAAACCTATTGTATTAAATGGAGATAGAATTAGAAAAGGACAGGTTATAGCTGATGGTCCTTCTATATCTAAGGGTGAATTAGCACTTGGTAGGAATGTTCTTGTTGCTTTTATGTCATGGGGAGGATATAACTTTGAAGATTCTATATTAATAAGTGAAAGGATTGTTAAAGAGGACTATTTTACTTCAATCCATATAGAAGAGTTTGATACTGTGACAAGGGATACAAAATTGGGTAAAGAAGAAATTACAAGAGACATTCCTAATATTCCTGAAGAATCATTGAAAAATCTTGACGAAAGCGGCATTGTTAGAATTGGTGCGGAAGTAAAATCTGGGGATATATTGGTAGGTAAGGTCACTCCTAAAGGTGAGACCCAACTTTCACCTGAAGAGAAGTTACTCAGAGCTATATTCGGTGAGAAAGCTGGAGAGGTTAAAGATACCTCACTTCGAGTTCCTCCTGGTATTGAAGGAATTGTTATAGGTGCTAAAGTCTTTTCAAGGAAGGGTGTTGAGAAGGATGAAAGAACTAAGTCTATTGAAGATGAAGAAATTTTAAAGATAAAGAATGATATGAGGGATGAGATATCGGTTATAGAAGGAGAGGCTTATGAAAAGATAAAGAATATACTTCTTGGGAAAGTTCTATCTCAAGGAATCGTGTTAGATGAGGGTGTTATTATACCAAAGAATGAGATGGTAACAGAGGAGGTGTTGTTAAAGATTCCTAAAGAAAGATGGGCTGAACTCTCTGTGGCAGAAGAGAATGGAGATGTAAAAAGGGGAATAAATAGGATAATGAAGGAGATGCGGGAACAGATAGACCTCATAAAACTCGTATTTGAAAGCAAGATAGATAGAATAAGAAGAGTAGATGAGTTACCGCCAGGTGTTATTAAGATGGTTAAAGTATATATTGCAATTAAGAGGAAATTATGTGTTGGAGATAAGATGGCTGGTAGACATGGTAATAAAGGGGTATTGTCCAGAATAGTTCCAGAGGAGGATATGCCTTATTTAGAGGATGGAACACCAGTGGATATGGTTCTGAATCCCTTAGGGGTTCCTTCAAGGATGAATATAGGTCAGATATTAGAGGCTCATTTAGGTTGGGCAGCAAAGGAATTAGGGAAACAGATAGAAGACTATATAAATAATAATTTTAGTCCTCAGGTGATAAAGGAAAAGATAAAAGAGATATATTCATCAAAAGTTATGGATGAATTCCTTGATTCTGCCACAGATGAGGAGATAATAAAGTTAGCAAGGTCTCTTAAGAATGGTGTTCCAATATCAACACCTGTATTTGATGGAGCTAATGAAGAAGAAATTAAAGAATTTCTAAAATTATCAGAATTACCGTTAGATGGTCAAACTATTTTATATGATGGTAGAACGGGAGAACCATTTGATAAAAAGGTCACAGTAGGAATTATGTATATGATGAAACTTCATCATTTGGTAGAAGATAAGATACACGCAAGATCGGTAGGCCCATATTCTTTAGTTACTCAGCAGCCTCTTGGGGGCAAAGCGCAGTTTGGAGGTCAGAGATTGGGTGAGATGGAAGTATGGGCATTAGAGGCTTATGGAGCAGCTCATATATTACATGAATTTCTTACTGTAAAATCTGATGATGTAGTTGGTAGAACATCTATTTATGAAGCTATTGTTAAGGGAGAGACAAATTATGAGTCAGGCGTACCAGAATCATTTAATGTTCTTGTTAAAGAATTACAGAGTCTCGCCCTTAATGTAGAACTTTTACAGGAGGAATCATAGGGGAAATATATGGAAAAGGAACTTTATACACTTTTTGAAAAAACAAAGAATCCACTCAGTTTTAATGCTGTAAGGATATCTTTAGCATCTCCAGAGAAGATAAGATCCTGGTCCTTTGGAGAGATTAAGAAGCCTGAAACTATTAATTATAGGACATTTAAACCTGAAAGAGATGGATTGTTCTGTGCAAAAATATTTGGTCCAACAAAAGATTATGAGTGCAAATGTGGTAAATATAAGAGGATGAAGCATAGGGGAGTTGTATGTGAAAAATGTGGCGTTGAGGTTATTCAATCAAAGGTGAGAAGGGAACGTATGGGACATATTGAGTTAGCTAGTCCTGTGGCTCATATATGGTTTTTGAAGAGTCTTCCAAGTAGAATTGGAAGTATCTTGGGGCTCACTCTTAAGGAGTTAGAGAGCATATTATACTTTGAATCATATGTAGTTATAGATCCCAAAGATACATCACTAAGCACTGGCGATATACTCTCAGAGGAGAAGTATAAAAGATATAGAGAGGAATTTGGAGATAACTTTGTTGTTGAGATCGGTGCTGCTGGTATAAAAGAATTATTAAAGAGAGTGGATCTTGATCTTATTTCAGAAGAGCTAAGGAGGGATATGAAAGAATCTCTCTCAGAAGCCAAGAGAAGGAAGATATCAAAAAGATTAAAGGTAATTGAGTCTTTCAAGAACTCAGATAATAAGCCTGAATGGATGATTTTGGATGTTGTTCCGGTACTTCCTCCTGATCTGAGGCCGCTTGTTCCTTTAGAAGGTGGAAGATTCGCTACATCAGATTTAAATGACCTATATAGAAGGGTTATTAATAGAAATAATCGGTTAAAAAGGGTGATAGAACTTAATGCTCCTGAAATAATAATAAAGAATGAGAGAAGAATGTTACAGGAAGCAGTTGATGCTCTTTTTGATAATGGGAGAAGAGGGAGGGCTATCCTTGGTCAAAACAAGAGGCCTTTGAAATCGTTAAGTGATATGTTGAAAGGTAAACAGGGAAGATTCAGACAGAATTTACTTGGAAAGAGGGTCGATTATTCTGGAAGATCTGTTATTGTTGTTGGTCCGGACCTTAGGCTTCATCAATGTGGACTTCCGAAAAAGATGGCTTTAGAGCTCTTTAAGCCATTTATATTTAATAAATTGATGGAGAAAGGGTTTGTAAGTACTGTTAAAGCTGCAAAGAAGATGGTGGAGAATGAAGAAGAGGCTGTATGGGATGTTCTTGAAGACGTTATAAAAGAGCATCCTGTTCTTTTAAACAGGGCTCCTACTCTACATAGACTTGGAATTCAGGCATTTGAACCTGTCCTTACAGAAGGAAAGGCAATTCGGTTACATCCTCTTGTGTGTACGGCATTTAATGCAGACTTTGATGGTGATCAGATGGCTGTACATGTCCCTCTTTCAATAGAGTCTCAGGTAGAGTCAAGGACATTAATGATGTCGACTAATAATATACTTTCACCAGCACATGGGCGGCCTATGATAGTTCCTACCCAGGATGTTGTGCTTGGATTATATTATTTAACAAGAGAGAGGCCTTTTGTAAAGGGAGAGGGTAAAATATTTTCAGATGTTGAAGAGGTAAGAGTAGCTTATGATGCTGATGAGGTTCATTTGCAGGCAAGTATAAAGGTAAGGATAGATGGAAAACTTATTGATACTACAGTCGGGAGAGTGCTCTTATGGGAAATAGTTCCTAAGAAGGTTCCATTTGATGCAGTAAATAAAGTGATGAATAAAAAAGAGGTAGCTTCATTAATTGATCAATGTTACCGTAACGCAGGAATTAAAGCTACAGTTATACTTTCTGATAAGTTGAAGAATCTTGGTTTCTATTATGTAACCAAATCAGGAACATCTATATGTATAGATGATATAAAAATACCAGGCAAGAAAGGCGAACTTATTGAGAAGGCAAAGAAAGAGGTCTTAGAGATTGAGAATCAATATAAAGAGGGATATATTACGGATGGCGAGAGATATAATAAAGTAGTAGATATATGGGCTCAGATTACTGAAAGTGTTGCAAATGAGATGTTAAAGGAATTAGGAACAGAGAAAATAAAGGATAAGGATGGTAATGAGGTAAATATTCCGAGTTTTAATTCCATATTTATGATGGCTGATTCCGGGGCCAGAGGGAGTGCACAACAGATAAGACAGCTTGCTGGTATGAGAGGACTTATGGCAAAGCCTTCAGGTGAGATTATTGAAACTCCTATCACAGCAAATTTTAGAGAAGGGTTAACAGTTCTTCAATACTTTATATCAACCCATGGAGCAAGAAAGGGATTAGCAGATACTGCTTTAAAAACAGCGAATTCGGGCTATTTAACAAGAAGACTTGTAGATGTGGCTCAAGATAATATAATAGTTGAAGAGGATTGTAAGACATTAGATGGAATATGGATTACTTCATTGGTAGAAGGTGGAGAGATAATTGAGACTTTGGGCGATAGAGTATTGGGTAGGGTTGCTTTAGAAGATATTGATGATCCTATTACCGGGGAAGTATTGATTAAAGGGGATGAAGAGATTGATGAAGATAAGGTCAAAAAAATCGAGGAAGCAGGAATAGAGAAGGTGAAGATAAGGTCTGCTCTTACCTGTCAGTCAAAGAGGGGAATATGCATAAAGTGTTATGGTAGGGATCTTGCTACTGGTAAAATGGTAAATCTTGGTGAACCGGTAGGAATTATTGCTGCTCAATCTATTGGAGAGCCAGGAACCCAGCTAACCATGAGGACGTTCCATATAGGTGGAGCTGTAAGTAGGGGGGCTGAGCAAACAACCCTTGAGGCCAGAAATGGTGGCACAATAAAATTTATAAATATAAATTATGTAAAGGACAGAGATGGGAATATTGTGGTTATGAATAGAAATGGTGAATTAGCTATAATAGGAGAGGGTGGTAGAGAGAAGGAGAGATATTCGGTTATATATGGTGCTAAATTAAAGGTAAGAGATGGTGATAAAGTTAAAGGAGGAGATTTGATTGCTGAATGGGATCCTTTTACTGTTCCTATAATTACAGAGATATCCGGAAAAGTTAAATTTGCAGATATTATTGAGGGAGTGACAATGATGGAGATGGTGGATGAGGTTACTGGTTTAGCAAGAAAGGTAATCGTGGAATCAAAAGATGTGAATCTTCGTCCGAGAATTTCTATTAAAAATGAGAAAGAGAAACCGGGGAAATCTTCTGGTTTTGGATCAAAGGCTAATTATCTACTTCCTGTTAGTGCCCATATTATGGTTTCAGAAGGAGATGTTGTATATGCAGGTGATATTATTGCAAAGATTCCGAGAGAGACCACAAAGGCTAAGGATATAACCGGAGGATTACCAAGAGTAGCTGAACTATTTGAAGCCAGGATACCCAAGGAACATGCTATAATTAGTGAGATAGATGGTATTGTTTCCTTTGGGAAGGATTTAAAGGGTAAGAGGAGAGTTATAATAACCCCAGAAGTTGGTGAACCAAAGGAATATCTGATCCAGAAAGGCAAACATGTTAGTGTCCATGAAGGAGAAAAGGTTAAAGCGGGGGAATCATTAATGGAAGGGTCATCCAATCCTCATGATATACTTAATGTGTTGGGGGTTAAGGAACTGGCAAAATATCTTGTTGATGAAATTCAAGAAGTATATAGACTCCAGGGAGTTAAGATAAATGATAAACATATAGAGGTTATAGTTCGTCAAATGCTTAGGAGAGTAAAAATTAAGGATGTTGGAGATACAAATTTCTTGGTAGGAGAGCAGGTAGAAAGGCATATATTTGGTGAAGAGAATAAGAAAGTAGTAGAAAATGGTGGAAGACCAGCAATAGGTGAGCCGCTTCTCTTAGGAATTACAAAGGCTTCATTATCTACGGAAAGCTTTATATCAGCTGCTTCATTCCAGGAGACTATAAAAGTCTTGACTGAGGCAGCAATATCAGGTAAAATAGATAATTTATTAGGTCTTAAAGAAAATGTTATTATGGGAAGAATAATTCCTGCTGGAACAGGATTCCCCTCCTATAGGGATACAGATATAATGATAAAAGGTAAAGAGGATGAGGTTATAATGGAAGATAAGTTTTTAGCAGCTTTATAAGGAGTATTATATGCCAACTATTAATCAATTAATTACAAAAGGTAGAGAGAAGGTTAAGAAGAAGAGCGTTGTTCCAGCGCTTCAGGGTTCTCCTCAAAGAAGAGGGGTTTGTATAAGGGTTTATACAACAACTCCTAAAAAGCCAAATTCTGCCTTAAGGAAGGTTGCAAGAGTTAGGTTAACAAATGGATTTGAGATTACAACCTATATTCCTGGAATCGGTCATAATCTTCAGGAGCACTCAGTGGTTCTTATAAGAGGTGGTAGAGTGAAGGATTTACCAGGGGTTAGGTATCATGTTATAAGAGGTGCGCTGGATTCACTTGGTGTCCAGGATAGAAAGAAGGGAAGATCTAAATATGGTTCAAAAAAGCCTAGATAGAGGTATATATGCCTAGAAGAAAAAAAGCAGGGAGAAGAGGAACATTACCTGATCTTAAATATAATGATATTACTGTAGCTAAGGTTATAAATGTGATTATGAAAAAGGGGAAGAAGAGTGTTGCTGAGTCTATATGTTATGAAGCTATTAATATAGCTGGGAATAAGCTTAAAGAGGATCCGGTTAATGTATTAAAAAAGGCT
Source organism: uncultured Thermodesulfobacteriota bacterium (assembly GCA_964501575.1). Taxonomy (GTDB): domain Bacteria; phylum Desulfobacterota; class CAZCTP01; order CAZCTP01; family CAZCTP01; genus CAZCTP01. Next base: position 40,599 of record CAZCTP010000004.1, on the reverse strand, counting down.
ATAGAGAATGCGAAGCCAGTGATTGAGGTGAAGTCTAGAAGAGTTGGTGGAGCTACTTATCAGGTTCCAGTTGAGGTGAGAGCTGAAAGGAGGTTGTCTCTAGCAATTAGGTGGTTAGTTCAGTTTGCTAAGAGGAGGAGTGAGAAAAGTATGTCTGAGAGACTTGCAGCAGAAATTGTAGAGGCTGTAAATAATCGTGGAAGTACAATTAAGAAAAAAGAAGAGGTTCACAGAATGGCAGAGGCTAATAGATCCTTTGCACATTATCGTTGGTAATTATTATGAAGAGAGTTATTCCCTTACATAGAATTAGAAATATAGGTATAATAGCTCATATTGATGCTGGTAAAACAACTACCACAGAAAGGATACTCTATTATACAGGAGTTTCATATAAGATGGGGGAGGTTGACGCTGGAACAGCTGTAATGGACTGGATGGAACAGGAGCAGGAAAGAGGTATTACTATAACTTCTGCTGCTACTACATGTTTCTGGAAAAATTTCAGAATAAATATAATAGATACTCCTGGGCATGTAGATTTCACTGTTGAGGTTGAAAGGTGTTTAAGGGTACTTGATGGGGTAGTAGCGATATTTTCTGGGGTCGAGGGAGTTGAGCCTCAATCTGAAACGGTTTGGAGACAAGCTGATGGATATAAAATACCAAGAATAGCTTTTATTAATAAGCTTGATAGAGTTGGAGCTGACTATTTTAATACAATAGAAATGATTAGAACCAGACTGAAAACAAATCCTATTATTATTCAACTTCCTGTGGGTAAAGAGGAAAAATTTGTTGGGGTAGTGGATCTTATAAATATGAAAGCTATTATTTATGATGGAAGTAAATTAGGAGCAAAATTTAGAATGACAGATATCCCAGATGATATGATATCGATTGCTGAAGAATACCGAGAGAAGCTTTTTGAATCCATAGCTGATTTTGATGATAGGTTTATGGAAAAATATATTAATGGTGAAGAGATATCCATGGATGAGATAAAAAGGAGTTTAAGAGAGATTACAATTAATAACGAGGGAGTTCCCATTTTATGTGGAGCTGCTTTTAAAAACAAAGGGATACAACCCCTTCTTGATGCAATAGTAGATTATCTTCCTTCACCTATCGATATCCCAGATATTGTTGGTATAAACCCCGATAACGGAGAGAGGGATACTAGGAATACTTCAGATGATGCTCCTTTTTCAGCATTGGCATTTAAGATAATGAATGATCCTTTTGTAGGACAATTGACATTTTTCCGTGTATATTCTGGATTTTTGGATTCTGGATCTTATGTATATAATTCTACTAAAGGTAAAAAGGAAAGAATAGGACGTTTACTTAAGATGCACGCTAATAAGAGAGAGGAGATAAAAAGGGTTTATGCAGGGGATATTGCTGCAGCTGTTGGATTAAGAGATACAATTACAGGTGATACTCTTTGTGATGGGTCTAATCCTATAATATTGGAATCTATTGCCTTCCCTCAGCCGGTTGTTTCTATTGCTATAGAGCCTAAGACGAAGGATGATCAGGATAAATTATCAGGTTCTTTACATAAAATTGCTATGGAGGATCCATCATTTAAAGTTCGCATTGATGAAGATACAGGAGAGACTATAATATCTGGTATGGGTGAACTTCATCTTGAGATAATTGTGGATAGATTATTAAGGGAATTCAATGTAGGAGCGAATGTTGGGAAGCCAGAAGTAGCATATAAAGAGACAGTTATAAAAAGTGCTAAGGCAGAAGGTAAATATATAAAACAGTCGGGTGGAAGAGGACAGTATGGGCATATATTTATTGAATTGGAGCCTCTGGAGAGAGGTAAAGGGTTTGAATTCGTTAATAAAATTGTTGGTGGAGCTATACCAAGGGAATATATCCCTGCAATAGAAAAGGGTATCTTAGAAGCTATGGAGAAAGGCGTATTAATAGGCTATCCTATAGTAGATATAAAAGTTACATTATATGATGGTTCTTATCATGAGGTAGATTCTTCAGAATTAGCGTTCAAGATTGCAGCATCTATGGCTTTAAAAGAGGCATGCATGAAAGCATCTCCTGTAATTCTTGAGCCTATAATGTATGTAGAGATAATTGTTCCCAATGAATTTCTGGGAGATGTAATAGGAGATCTAAATTCAAGAAGAGGCAGAGTTATAGGTATTGAACCAAGAAATGATTTGCAGGTAATAGATGCTAAGATTCCACTTGCTGAAATGTTTGGATATACTACAGATCTAAGATCTATTACTCAGGGGAGAGCAAATTATAGTATGCAATTTTCCCATTATGATCAAGTTCCTGTAGCAGTTTCAGAAGGGATTATAAGTAGGTTTAAATTTTAGAGTTTTAAATATAGGAGGTTTTATGGGCAAGGCAAGATTTGAGAGGACTAAGCCACATATTAATATAGGGACTGTGGGTCATGTGGATCATGGTAAGACTACATTGACTTCAGCGATAACCAAGATACTGGCTAATAGGAAGTTAGCGAGTTATGTGCCTTTTGATGATATAGACAAGGCTCCTGAGGAGAAGGAGAGGGGTATTACGATAGCGATAGCGCATGTGGAGTATCAGACGGATAGGAGGCATTATGCGCATGTGGATTGTCCTGGGCATGCTGATTATATAAAGAATATGATAACTGGTGCTGCGCAGATGGATGGGGCTATATTAGTTGTTAGTGCTGCAGATGGTCCTATGCCCCAGACGAGGGAGCATATATTATTAGCGAGGCAGGTTGGGGTACCGTATATAGTAGTATTTTTGAACAAGGTAGATATGGTTGATGATCCTGAGTTATTAGATTTAGTTGAGTTAGAGGTTAGGGAGTTATTGAGTGAGTATAATTTTCCTGGTGATGAGATACCGGTTATTAAGGGTAGTGCATTGAGGGCATTGGAGTGTGGTTGTGGTAAGGAGGATTGTGATAAGTGTAAGGTAGTGTTTGAGTTAATGGATGCTATAGATAATTACATTCCTGATCCCAAGAGGGATGTGGACAAGCCGTTTTTGATGCCTATAGAGGATGTATTTAGTATAAGTGGTAGGGGTACGGTAGTTACTGGTAGGGTTGAGAGGGGTATTATAAAGTCTGGGGAGGAGGTAGAGATAGTTGGGTTTAAGGAGACTACTAAGACGGTTGTTACGAGTGTAGAGATGTTCAGGAAGATATTGGATGAGGGTAGGGCAGGGGACAATATAGGTTGTTTATTGAGGGGTATAAAGAAGGATGAGGTTGAGAGGGGTCAGGTATTATCTAAGCCCGGGAGTGTGACTCCGCATAAGAGGTTTAGGAGTGAGGTATATATATTGAGTAAGGAGGAGGGTGGTAGGCACACGCCATTTTTTAGGGGTTATAGGCCGCAGTTTTATTTTAGGACTACGGATGTGACTGGTATAGTTGATTTACCTGAGGGTGTTGAGATGGTGATGCCTGGGGATAATGTATCATTAATAGTTAATTTGATAACTCCTATAGCTATGGAGAAGGAGTTGAGATTTGCTATAAGAGAGGGGGGTAAGACAGTGGGGGCTGGAGTAATAAGCGAGATACTGGAATAGGATATGGAGACTCAGAAAATAAGAATAAGATTAGAAGGATACGATCATAGATTGTTGGATCAGTCTGTAAAAGAGATTGTAGATACTGCTAAAAGAACCGGAGCAAAGGTAGCAGGTCCCATTCCACTTCCAACTTCTATTAATAGATATTGTGTATTGAGGTCTCCTCATGTAGATAAAAAATCAAGGGAACAGTTTGAAATAAGAGTCCATAAGAGGTTGCTGGATATACTTGAACCTACTCAACAGACTGTTGATGCTTTAATGAGGCTTGATTTAGCATCAGGTATTGATGTAGAGATAAAGATTTAGGAGTGTATGAATGAATAGTGGAATCATAGGAAGAAAGTTAGGAATGATACAGATATTTATAGAGGATGGTATAAAAGTTCCTGTGACAGTTATAGAAGCGGGTCCCTGTCAGATAATACAGAAAAAAAGTATTGAAAAAGAAGGGTATAATGCTATACAATTAGGATTTATGGAAAAAAAGATCAAAAGAGTAAATAAACCACTGCTTGGGCATTTAAAAAAAGCAGGGGATAAAGCTTATTATTATATCAAAGAATTCAGAGTTGATAATATTGATAAATATCAACTTGGAGAGACGATAACAGTGGATATATTTAAACCCGGGGATAAAGTTGATATTTCGGGAATTTCAAAAGGTAAGGGTTTTGCTGGAGTAATAAAGAGATGGGGCTTTAAGGGTGGTCCTGCTTCCCATGGTTCAATGTTTCATAGGGCACCGGGTTCAATAGGTGCAAGCTCTTTCCCTTCAAGGGTATTTAAGGGGAAGAAATTGCCAGGACATCTTGGTAATAGAAGGGTAACTGTTCAAAATCTTAGAATAATCGATGTAAAAAAGGAGGATAACATTATATTGGTAAAAGGAGCAGTTCCTGGTCCTAAGAGCGGAGTTCTTATTATAAAAGAGGGGGTTAAAAATGCCTCTTCTTGATGTTTTTGATATTAAGAATAATAGGGTTTCTCAGGTAAACTTGAGAGAAGATATATTTTCTGCAGATATAAAAGAGCAACTCATTAAAGAAGTTGTACACATGCAACTTGCTAATAGGAGAAAAGGTACAGCATCCACAAAAACAAGAGGAGAAGTAAGTGGAGGAGGGAGGAAGCCTTGGCGTCAGAAGGGGACAGGTAGGGCTAGGGCTGGAAGTATTAGATCGCCTTTATGGAAAGGTGGAGGGGTGGTTTTTGGACCACATCCAAAGGATTATTCATATATTATTCCTAAAAAAGCAAGAAAGGTTGCTTTAAGGTCTGTGTTAAGTTTAAAGGTTAAAGAAAATAAACTGAAAATATTAGATAATATAGAGTTACCCCATATAAAAACAAAGGAATTTGTTGGAATTATTAAAAATATAGGTATTAGTAAAGCTCTTATAGTAATAGATGGTAGGAATGAGGTAATTGAAAAATCTGCAAGAAATATTCCTGATATTAAGGTACTTAGGGTTGAGGGGTTAAATGTATATGATATACTAAGGTATGAGGATCTTGTTATTACAAAATCTGCTTTAGAAAGGATTGAAGAAAGATTATCATGAGTTTTGCATATTATATAATAAAGAGACCATTGATTACAGAGAAGAGTGATATAGCAAGGGAGAATAATAATAAATATGTATTTGAGGTAAAAAGGAATGCGAATAAAATCGAGATAAAGAATGCTATAGAAGAGATTTTTAAGGTTAAAGTGTTAGATGTTAATACAATAATAGTTCCTGGAAAAGTGAGAAGAATAGGAAGGAATATGGGGAAAAGATCGAGTTGGAAAAAGGCAATAGTAAAATTGAAAGAGGGATATAAAATAGATTTTCTTGAAGGGAAATAAATATGGGTATAAAAAAATATAAACCAACATCACCTGGTAGAAGATTTCAATCTGTTTTGACATTTGAGGAGATAACGAAGGATACTCCCGAAAAATCCTTACTTGTCCCTTCAAAAAAGAGTGGTGGAAGAAATTCATATGGTAGAATTACTGTTCGTCATAGAGGCGGGGGACATAAAAGAAGATTCAGGATTATAGATTTTAAGCGGAATAAGATAGGAGTGAGGGCTAAGGTAGTTTCTATAGAATATGATCCTAATAGATCATCCTATATAGCTTTATTACATTATATTGATGGAGAGAAAAGATATATAATTGCTCCATTAGATATTAAAGTTGGAGACTATGTATTATCTGGCCCAGAAGCTGATATAAGACCTGGTAATTCATTACCTATAAGGAATATTCCCTTAGGAACCTTTATCCATAATATAGAACTTAGGCCTGGTAAGGGAGGACAATTGGTTAGGAGTGCTGGAAGTTATGCACAGATTGTTGCAAAGGAGGGGAATTATGTACATGTAAAACTTCCCTCTCAGGAGATCAGGATTATTTATAAAGAATGTTACGCTACAATTGGACAGGTTAGTAATATAGACCATGAAAATATTTCAATAGGTAAGGCTGGAAGAACCAGATGGCTTGGAAGAAGATCAAAAGTTAGGGGTGTGGCAATGAATCCAGTTGACCACCCACTTGGAGGAGGAGAAGGGAAAACTTCAGGAGGTCGTCACCCATGTTCTCCGTGGGGGGTGCCTTCAAAGGGCTATAAAACAAGGAAGAATAAATCTACGGGTAAATATATAATTAAGAGGAGGAAGTGATGGTAAGATCTCTTAAGAAAGGTCCATTTGTGGATGAGAGCCTGCTTAAAAAGGTAAGAGCAGCAAAGGAGGAGGGTGGTCAAAAGGTGATAAAAACATGGTCTAGAAGATCTACAATTATTCCAGAGATGATTGGTCTTACAATAGCTGTTCATAATGGAAAGAAATTTATTCCTGTGTTTATAACTGAGAATATGGTGGGTCATAAATTAGGGGAGTTTTCTCCAACCCGGACATTTTATGCCCATTCAGGAGATAGGAAATCTAAGGATGTTAAAAGAGGTTAGAAATGGAGGCAAGAGCTATTGCAAGATATGTTAGAGGATCCCATAGAAAGTTTGGTTTGGTGGCAAATCTGATCCGGGGTAAAAGTGTTGGAGAGGCAATGAATATTTTAAATATTCTGCCGAAGAAGTCTTCAAAAATATTTAAAGCGGTTTTAGAGTCCGCTGTCGCGAATGCTCAGGAGAGTGAGAAGATAGATGTAGATACTTTATATGTAAAAAGTGTATTTGTAAATCAAGGACCTTCATTGAAAAGATATCATGCAGGTCCTATGGGGAGAGTTAAACCTTATAAAAAAAGAATGAGTCATATAACAATGATTCTGGAGGAGAGTTAAAGTGGGGCAAAAGGTTCATCCAGTAGGTTTCAGATTAGGGGGATTAAAAACATGGAATTCAAGATGGTATTCTGAGAAAGATTATGTGAAGTTTATTCATGAGGATTTGAAGATAAGGGATTTCATAAAAAAAGGGTTTTATCATGCTGGTATTTCAAAAGTAGATATTGAGAGAAGCGGGAATAAGGTTAAGGTTATAATATATACATCCAGGCCAGGTATTATTATAGGTAAAAAAGGGGTAGAGATAGAAAATCTTAAAAAGGACCTTAATAAAATTATAGATGAAGACTCTTTAATTGATATTCATATTCAAGAGGTTAGGAAGCCAGAATGTGATGCCCAGCTTATTGCTGAAAATATTGCACTCCAGTTAGAGAGAAGAATATCACATAGGAGAGCTATGAAAAAGAGTATTCTATCAGCTCTTAAATTTGGTGCTAAAGGTATTAAGATTGCATGTGCTGGTAGGCTCGCTGGGGCTGAAATTGCAAGAACAGAATGGTATAAAGAGGGTAGGATACCTTTACAGACATTGAGAGCGGATATAGATTATGGATTTGCTGAGTCAAAGACAACCTATGGAATAATAGGCGTTAAGGTATGGGTTTTTAAGAAGGAAATTCTTGATATGAGGAGGGATTAATGCTTTCTCCCAAAAAGGTAAAATATAGAAAACAGCAGAGAGGTAGAATGAAAGGGATAGCTTTAAGGGGTTGTAATCTAAATTTTGGAGATTTTGGTTTACAGGCTACTGAATGTGGATGGATTACAGCACGTCAGATAGAGGCAGCTAGAGTTGCTATAACTAGGTTTATAAAAAGAGGTGGTAAGGTATGGATAAGAATATTTCCTGATAAGCCTATAACTTCTAAGCCTGCTGAAACAAGAATGGGCAAAGGTAAAGGAGCTCTTGAAGGGTGGGTAGCTGTTGTTAAGCCAGGTAGAATACTATGTGAAGTAGAGGGAATTAATCTTTCGACTGCAAAGGAAGCTTTCAGATTGGCATCTCATAAACTTCCTATATCTACAAGATTTATTGTAAGAGAGGGATTACATGAAGGCTAAAGAATTAAGAGAGTTTAGTGATGATGAATTAAAGATAAGAGAAGAAGAGCTTAGGCAGGAATTATTTAATTTGAAGTTTCAGCATTCTCTTGGACAGGTTAGAAATGTTATGATGATCAGGAATATTAAAAAAGATATAGCGAGAATTAGAACAATTATTAAAGAAAAAGAGAAGGGGATAAAATGAGTCCAAGAAGGTTTATGAATGGAGTTGTTATAAGTGATAAAATGGATAAGACTGTGGTTGTTAGTGTTAAAAGGATTGTAAAGCATCCAAGGTATAAGAAATATATTAGAAAGAGGTCTAAATTTAAGGCTCACGATGAGAGGAATGAATGTAGAGTTGGTGACGAAGTATTAATAATGGAATCAAGACCATTAAGTAAAGAAAAAAGGTGGGTTGTTAAAGGAATAATAAGGAAAGGAACGCAGTATATATGATTCAGACACAGACAATGCTTCAATCTGCAGATAATTCAGGAGCAAAGAGGCTCTTTTGCATTAAGGTATTGGGAGGTACGAAGAGGAAGTACGCTACAGTGGGTGATATAATAGTTGTATCTGTAAAAGAAGCTATACCAAATACAAAGGTTAAAAAAGGAGATATTTATAGAGCTGTTATTGTTCGAACAAAGAAGGAAATAAGTAGGCCTGATGGTTCATATATTAGATTTGATAATAATGCTGCTGTTCTTATTAATTCCCAGGGAGAGCCTATAGGTACGAGGATATTTGGTCCTGTTGCAAGAGAGCTTAGAGCTAAGAAATTTACAAAAATTATATCATTGGCACCAGAGGTATTATAAATGCATATAAAGAGAGACGATATAGTAATGGTTATTGCTGGCAAAGAAAAGGGGAAAACCGGTAAGGTATTAAGAGTTATTCCCAAGGAGAATAGAGCTGTTGTTGAAAAGGTTAATATTATTAAGAAGCATGTACGCCCAAATACTAATAATCCGCAAGGAGGTATAATTGAAAGAGAGGCTCCTATTCATATATCAAATCTTCTCCTGTTATGTAATAGTTGTAATAATGGGGTTAGAATTGGGAGAAAGGTATTGGATAATGGTATGAAAGTGCGGTATTGTAAGAAGTGTAATGAGATATTGGATAAGGAGATTTAGATGAGTAGGTTAAAGGAGTTATATCATAAAGAGGTTATTCCTGCACTGATGAAAGAGTTTGGATATAAGAATATTATGGAGGTCCCCAAGTTAGTTAAGATAGTTTTAAATATGGGTTTAGGAGAGGCTATCAATAATATAAAGCTTATAGATTCCGCTGTTTATCAGTTATCAATGATAACTGGACAAAGGCCAGTTGTTACCAGGGCTAAAAGGTCTATAGCTTCTTTTAAGGTACGTAAGGGTATGCCAATAGGATGTATGGTAACCTTAAGAGGTAATAGAATGTATGAATTTTATGATAGATTAGTTAATGTTGCTCTACCAAGAATTAGAGATTTTAAAGGAGTTTCTGAAAGTAGTTTTGATGGTAATGGAAATTTTACTATAGGTATAAGAGAGCAAATAATATTTCCCGAAGTTGACTATGATAAGGTAGATAGAGTTAAAGGGATGAATGTAACAATTGTAACAACTTCTAAGAGTAATGAAGAAGGGAAAGCGTTGCTTTCAAGATTAGGGATGCCATTTAGAAGATAAAGGAGGAGAATTTGGCAAGAAAGGCACTAATGATAAAGGCTAAAAGAGAACCAAAATTTAAAGTAAGGAAGTATAATCGTTGTCCTTTATGCGGGAGGGCAAGAGCTTACTACAGAAAGTTTGGTATGTGTAGAATATGTTTTAGGGTCCATGCTTTAAGGGGAGATCTTCCAGGTGTTATTAAATCTAGCTGGTGAGGTTTGATATGGCGATGACAGATCCTATTGCAGATATGCTTACAAGAATTAGAAATGCACTCAAGACAAAGGCAGAAAAAGTTGATATTCCTTCATCTAAGATTAAGGTGAGTATTGCAAGGATTCTTAAAGAGGAGGGGTATATAAAGAATTTTAAGGTTATGAACGATGGTAAGCAGGGTATATTGATAATATACTTAAAATATGATGATAATAGAGAACCAGTTATAAAAGAGATAAGGAGGTTGAGCAAGCCGAGTTTGAGGAAATATGTTAAGAGTGATAAGATACCTTTAATATTAAATGGATTTGGAATAACTATATTGTCTACCCCTAAAGGCATTATTACTGATAAAGTAGCAAGAAGATTAAAGGTTGGTGGAGAGTTAATCTGTTCAATTTGGTAAGGAGGATAAAATTGTCAAGAATTGGAAAGTTACCTATTTTAATTCCAGATGGTGTAAAGGTTAAATCGGAAGCCCCTGTTTTATATGTTGAAGGTCCTAATGGTAGTTTAAAGAGAGAAATTACTAAAGGTATATATATAGATATAGATGAAGAGGGTAAAGTTATGTATGTTAAGAGAGAGAATGATAGCAGAAAGCTAAGGGCTCTTCATGGACTTTATAGGAGTTTGATTAATAATATGGTTGCAGGAGTTAGTAAGGGGTTTGAGAAGACATTAGAGATTGTGGGAGTGGGATATAGGGCTGAGTTGAGCGATAATAAGCTTAAATTGAATTTAGGATTTTCTCACCAGGTATTATTTGATATTCCTAAGGGAATAAAATGTGAAGTTGAGAAACAGACAATCATAAAATTGAAGGGAATGGATAAGGAACTTGTTGGTGATATTGCTGCTAAGCTTAGAGGAATTAAGCTCCCTGATTCTTATAAAGGGAAGGGGATAAGATATAGTGATGAAGTTATTAAACTAAAAGTTGGGAAGACAGTAGTTAAATAGGAGTTGATATGGATTATAAAAGATTGACAAGATTAAGAAGAAAAAAAAGCATTAGAAAGAAAGTTAAAGGTACCGATGAAAGGCCGAGATTATGTGTATTTAGAAGCGCAAAACATATATATGCCCAAATTATAAATGATAATACAGGTTCTACATTGATTCAGGTTTCAACATTAAGTAAAGAATTAAGAAATTCTTTAGATTCTTTGGGTAAGAAAGATGCTGCAAGGAAAGTGGGAGAGCTTATTGCCAAGAAGTCTGTTGAAATAGGAATTAAGAAGGTAGTGTTTGATAGAAATGGTTTTTTGTATCATGGAAGAATAAGGGAATTAGCTGATTCTGCTAGAGAGAATGGACTAGAATTTTAGGAGGTTTATATTGAGTAGGATAGATCCAACAGAATTAGATCTTAAGGAGAAGGTTGTTTATATAAATAGAGTTGCTAAGGTTGTTAAAGGAGGCAGGAGATTTAGATTTAGTGCTTTAGTAGTCGTGGGCAATGGTGAAGGTTATGTTGGTGCTGGATTAGGTAAAGCTAATGAAGTATCAGAGGCTATAAGGAAAGGAATTGAAGAGGCAAAGAAGAAGCTGATAAAGGTTCCTATTACCGGTAATTCAATACCCCACGAAGTTATTGGAGAATATGGAGCATCATATGTAATACTGAAACCTGCTTCAAAAGGGACAGGTGTTATAGCTGGTGGAGCAGTAAGAGCTGTTGTAGAAATGGCGGGTGTAAGTGATATACTTACTAAATCTTTAGGTTCAAATAATCCACATAATTTAGTTAAAGCTACCTTGGAGGGGTTAAAAGGGCTAAAGAGTTTAAGCGATAAGATTTTAGAGGAAGGAGAAGGTAGAAAGGAATAAAATGGATAGGACGATTAAAGTTACACTTAAAAAGAGTAAGATTGGGAGACCTAAGAGGCAACGTGATACTTTGAGGTGCTTGGGGCTGACTAAATTGAATAAAACAGTTTATCTTAAAGATACTCAATCTATTAGAGGAATGATTAATAAAGTATCCCATTTAATAGAGGTAGAATATGAATCTTAGTGAGTTGAGAAATATAACTAATTGTAAAAAAGGGAGAAAGAGGCTTGGAAGAGGGCCTGGATCCGGTCATGGAAAGACAGCCTGTCGTGGAACCAAAGGTTATAAATCAAGGTCAGGGAGTAAAGTTTCTCCTGGCTTTGAAGGTGGACAGATGCCTTTGCTTAGAAGGGTTCCCAAAAGAGGGTTTAGAAATCCCTTTAAGAAGAGATATGCTATTGTGAATGTTGGTAGTTTGAATAGATTTGAGCCTAATCTTCTAATAGACTCGAGTTCTCTACTTGATATAGGAATTATTAAAAATACATACGATGGTATTAAGATCTTAGGTAGAGGAGATATAAATATTCCTATTATAGTAAAGGCCAATAAGGTGAGTAAAGGAGCAAAGGAAAAGATAGAGAAAGCAGGAGGAAGAGTGGAAATAGTATGAATTCTTCTTTTCCCAATATAGGTAAGATACCAGAACTTAAAAAGAGATTGGCATTTACATTCTTTATGCTTATAGTGTATCGTATAGGTGCTCATATTCCTACTCCAGGTATAAACTCTGATGCATTAGCATCTTTTTTTGCTCAAGCGAGAGGGACGCTTTTAGGATTATTTGATATGTTTTCTGGTGGTGCTTTAGAAAGGCTTACAGTGTTTGCCTTAGGAATTATGCCTTATATCAGTGCTTCAATTATCTTCCAACTTTTAACAGCGGTTATACCGCAGTTAGATAAGTTATCCAAGGAAGGAGAGGTAGGTAGAAGAAAAATTACTCAGTATACAAGGTATGCAACTATACTATTAAGTATGTTTCAGGGTTTTATGATAAGTATAGGGCTTGAAAATATGACTGCTCCTGGAGGAGCAATCATTGTTGCTAATCCTGGGTGGTCATTTAGATTAATGACAATGATTACATTATCTGCAGGAACTGCTTTTATAATGTGGATTGGGGAGCAGATAACAGAAAGAGGTATAGGTAACGGTATATCTTTAATAATATTTGCAGGGATTTTAGTAAGAATGCCAAATGCTATTATAAATACCGTAAGGTTGTTTAGAAGTGGGGAATTAAGTATATTTAGAGTGCTATTATTGGTTGTACTTATGGTAGGTGTAGTTGGAGTTATAATATTTGCAGAGAGAGGTCAGAGAAAGGTCCCTATACAATATCCCAAAAGGGTTGTAGGGAGAAGGGTATACGGGGGTCAGAGTACCCATTTGCCATTGAAGATGAATACATCTGGAGTTATTCCTCCAATATTTGCATCTTCTCTTATAATGTTTCCAGCTACTATAGCCAACTTTGTCGAAAATAAATGGATGAAATATATAGCATTAAATTTAACTCCTGGAAAAACCATTTATGAGTTATTATATATAGCATTAATATTTTTCTTTTGTTATTTTTACACAGCAATTATCTTTAATCCTATGGATATAGCGGATAATTTGAAAAAATTTGGTGGTTTTATTCCGGGAATAAGACCAGGTAAGAGGACAGCTGAATATATAGATAGGATTCTGGTAAGAATAACCTTTGGTGGAGCAATATATGTATCAGCTATATGTGTTCTTCCATCAATTCTAATAACTCGATTCAATGTTCCATTCTATTTTGGTGGTACATCACTTCTTATTGTTGTTGGAGTGGCATTAGATACTATAGCGCAAATTGAATCTCACCTCGTTATGAGGCATTATGATGGATTTTTAGGTCCAAAGGGTACAAGATTCAGAGGGAGAAGGAGATAATAAATGAATATAATATTTTTAGGTCCTCCAGGGTCAGGGAAAGGGACACAGGCTAAATTATTATGTAATAAGTATGAGATACCTCATATATCTACCGGAGATATGTTGAGAGATGCAGTGAAAAATAAAACTCCCCTTGGTATTAAAGCTAAAGAATATATGAAAAAAGGGGCTCTAGTTCCAGATGATATAATTGTAGAAATAGTTAAGGAAAGGATAGCAGAGAAGGATTGCAAAAATGGTTTTATACTTGATGGGTTTCCCAGAAATCTTTATCAAGGTGAGGTTCTTGATAGCTACCTTGCCGAGGTAAATTTGAATATAGATTATGTGTTGTATATAGAAGTAGATGAAAAAGAGATAATAAAAAGGCTTTCTGGAAGAAGGGTCTGTAGAAATTGTGGAGAGGGATACCATATTATATATAATCCTCCTGTTAATGATGGGATATGTAATAAGTGTGGTGGAGAGCTATATCAGAGGGAGGATGATAGAGAGGATACGGTAAAAGTAAGATTAGATGTATATAATGAAGAAACATCCTCTTTGGTAAGTTATTATAAAGATAGGGGGATATTAAAGACTATTTCTGGAATAGGAGGGATTGAGCAGATACATAAAGAGATTGTAGAGGCTATAAGTTGATCATTTTAAAATCACCTGAAGAGGTAAGAAAGATTAAATATAGTAGTATGATAGTTGCTGAAATATTGAATGAAGTAAAAAAAAAGGCTATTCCTGGAATTACTACATTGGAGCTTGATAGAATTTCGGAAGATTTGGCTAAAAAAAGAGGAGTTAAACCAGCATTTAAAGGGTATAGAGGCTTTCCATTTTCATTGTGTACTTCTTTGAATAATGAGATTGTTCATGGGCTTCCATCTAAGAGAGTTCTTAAAGAGGGTGATATATTGAGCCTTGATTTTGGAGTTATATATGATGGTTATTATGGAGATGCTGCTATAACATTTCCTGTTGGAAAGGTTTTACCTGAAGCTGAAAGGTTACTTAGAATAACAGAGGAATCTTTATATATAGGTGTTAAAATGGCCCAGAAAGACAATAGAGTTTTTGATATATCATATGCTATTCAGTCATATGCTGAAAATAATGGCTTTTCTGTTGTAAAGGATTTTGTGGGTCATGGTATCGGTAAGAATTTGCATGAAGATCCTCAAATCCCAAATTTTGGGAAGCCAGGTACAGGTATAAGATTAAGAGTAGGTATGGTCTTTACTATAGAGCCTATGATAAATGTTGGTAAAAGTGAAGTCACTATATTGCCAAACGGATGGACTGCTGTGACAAGAGATGGTAGTCTTTCTGCTCATTTTGAGCATACTATTGTTATTACTGAAGAAGGCCCCATTATATTAAGTGAATTTAAGGAGGTATATGCCTAAGGAAGAAGCTATAGAGGTAGAGGGGAAAGTAGTGGAAACACTTCCCAATGCTATGTTCAGGGTAGAACTTGATAATGGTCATAGAGTTCTTGCACATATATCAGGGAAAATGAGGATGCATTATATAAAGATATTACCTGGTGATAGAGTTACAGTTGAACTTTCTCCCTATGATCTTAGCAGGGGAAGGATAATATATCGAAAATAGGAGAGTTTATGAAGGTTAAAGCATCAATAAAGAAGATATGTGATAAGTGTAAGATTATAAAGAGAAAGGGAGTACTTCGTGTTATATGTGAAAATCCAAAACATAAACAGAGACAAGGATAGGAGATAAAATATGGCAAGGATAGCTGGTGTAGATTTACCAAAAAATAAAAGAGTTGAAGTAGCTTTAACTTATATATTTGGTATAGGTAGGCCTACTGCTCAATCTATCTTAAGGGAGACCGGAGTAGATTTTAATAAAAAGACTGAGAAGCTTACAGATGAAGAGATTACGAAGATTAAGAACGCTGTTGAGAGGTATAAAGTGGAAGGAGACTTGAAGAAAGAAATATCATCTAATATAAAAAGATTGATGGATATTGGAACATATAGAGGACTCAGACACAGACGTTCCCTTCCTGTAAGAGGGCAGAGGACTCATACAAATGCTAGGACAAGGAAGGGACCAAGAGGAAGTATGATTGGTAAGAAGAGAGGAGGATAAGAATGGCCAGAGAGAGAAGAAAAGGAGTTAGGAAAAAGGAAAAGAAGAATATCCCTCATGCTATTGCTCATATTCAGGCTACTTTTAATAATACGATAATTACTATTACAGATATGAATGATAATGTTATCGCATGGTCAAGTTGTGGAGTTCAGGGATTTAAAGGGTCAAGGAAAGGGACACCCTTTGCAGCTCAGATGACAGCTGAAGATGTCGCCAAAAAAGCTATGGATTGTGGGGTTAAAAGTCTTGATGTATATATTAAGGGACCAGGTGGAGGTAGAGAGGCTGCTTTAAGAGCATTACAATCTTCAGGATTTGCTATAAAGCTAATAAAGGATGTAACGCCAATACCACATAATGGCTGTCGTCCTCCAAAGAGAAGGAGGGTTTAAATGGGTAGATATAGGGGGCCTGTTTGTAAACTTTGTAGGAGAGAAGGTATTAAACTTCATTTAAAAGGAGAAAGATGTTATACAGATAAGTGTGCTATTGAGAGGAGAAACTATCCACCAGGGCAGCATGGTCTAATGAGGTCTAGGTTTACTGACTATGGAATTCATTTAAGAGAAAAACAGAAGGTTAAGAGGATGTACGGTATATTAGAAAAACAGTTTAAGAAGTATTTCGAGATAGCAGATAGAAAGAAGGGAATAACCGGGGATAACTTATTAATATTGCTTGAGAGAAGATTGGATAATGTGGTCTATAAACTGGGATTCTGTTGTTCTGTGAATGAGGCAAGGCAATTTGTACGACATGGACATTTTATGGTCAATGGGGGAAAAGTTGATATTCCATCATATTTAGTCAAAGTTGGAGATGTTATCTCTATTAAAGATAAAAGCAAAGATATTGCAAGAATAGTAGAATCTCTAGAAGCTGTGGAGAAGAAGGGAATACCTGATTGGCTTGAGCTGGATAAGGATAGTTTTAAAGGAATTATAAAATCTCTTCCTACAAGAGAATCTATCCTTGCACCTATTAAAGAACAATTAATTGTTGAATATTATTCAAAATAAAAAAAGAGGGGATATATGGTAAGAAATTGGAGGAACTTAATCTCTCCCAAAAGACTTGAAGTAGAGAAAAAGACTTTAACCAGTACCTATGGTAAATTTTATTGTGAGCCTTTAGAAAGAGGGTTCGGTATAACAATAGGTAATTCATTAAGGAGAATTTTACTTTCTTCAATTATGGGTACTGCTATTACCTCGGTTAGAATAGAAGGAATATATCATGAATTTTCAACAATTCCTGGTGTAGTAGAGGATGTTACAGATATAATATTAAACCTGAAAGGTGTTGTTCTAAAACTTTATTCCGATAACCCAAAGATTATAATAATTGATGTATCTGGAGAAAAAGAAATTAAAGCAGGGGATATTATAGTTGATAATGAAGTTAAAGTGTTGAATCCGGATCGCCATATTGTTACCTTAGGGAAAGATGCTAAATTGCGTATGGAGATGATGGTAGAACATGGTAGAGGGTATTCCCCATCTGATAGGAATAGGAGAGAGGATATGCCTATAGGAACAATTCCAATAGATGCTATATTTTCGCCTATTAAGAAGGTTTCATATAAAGTAACTAATGCCAGGGTTGGTAGAATAACAGATTATGATAAATTAACCATAGAGATATGGACAGATGGTAGTGTGACTCCTCAGGAGGCTATTGTTGAATCAGCAAATATTTTACAGGAACAGCTTAATATTTTCTGTGGATTTAGTGAAGATAAGGTAGAAGAAGCAGAAAAATTTGAAGAGGAAATTAAAAAAGAGGAAAAAGAGATAATAAATGAATATCTATATAAGACTGTTGATGAACTTGAACTTTCTGTAAGAGCTGCAAATTGTTTAAAGAGCGCAGATATAAAATATATTGGGGAAATTGTTCAAAAGACAGAGACTGAGATGCTTAAGACAAAGAACTTTGGAAAGAAATCGTTGGATGAGATTAAGGAAGTATTGTCTGAAATGGGACTTTCATTTGGTATGAAACTTGATAACTTTCCTTCCAGGGAAGAACTTGATAAAATAAAAGGAGATAAGTAATGCGTCACTTAAAGGCTCATCGTAAATTAGGTAGAACAACAAGCCATAGAATGGCTATGTTTAAGAATATGTTGGTTTCTCTTTTTATTCACGAAAGGATTAGGACTACAGATCCTAAAGCAAAGGAACTCAAAAGTATAGCAGAGAAGATTATTACCTATAGTAAGAAAGGAGACCTTCATTCTCGGAGGCTTGCTGCAAGATTTATAAGAGATAAGAGAGCATTAAAGAAATTATTTAGTTCCATAGCCGATAGGTTCCGAGATAGACAGGGAGGGTATACAAGGATCATAAAATTAGGTAGAAGAGCAGGTGATGGGAGTTCTGTCTCTATTTTAGAACTTATTTCAGAAAAGAAGGAGGGTAAGAAGGTTAAGAAAAAGGGTTAAAGGGCGGTGTAGCTCAGTTGGTTAGAGCATGCGGCTCATATCCGCAGTGTCCGGGGTTCAAATCCCTGCACCGCCAATATTTTAATTGTTCTTTAAATTTTAGAAAAATTTTCTAAAAATGTCCAGGGTCAAAAAATTAATATTTGTCTTTCTAATAGCAATTATTTTCTCTATTATCTATGTTATATATATTTTTAATATAGATAATATACATCAGAAGAGAGGAGTAAGAATAAGAGGTCCTTTTAAAAATCTATCAGAGATTGAAAACAGTTTAAAACCTGAATCTTTATCGCCTGGACCTGAAGAGACCTCAGCATCAGAGGATAAAAGTGTAAAGATAGAAAAAGAGGCTGTGGAGAGTAAAAATATTGAAGGTGAAAAACAAGTAGATCCCTATCTTGAGGGTTTAAAATATTATAATGAAGGGAATCTAACAGATGCGTCTAAGAAATGGAGTGAGTGGATAAGGGGATTTCCTTTAAATAGTTATACAATCCAAGTGGAGCTGTCATGTAAAAAGATATCCATCGATGAGAATTTTGAAACTCTATCAAAAAATGGTAAAATTTATGTCTTAGAAAGAGATTTTAAAGGTAAGAAATGTTATAGAGTATTGATGGGTATATATAAGACCAAGGAAGAGGCAAAACTATTTATAGAGAAGATGCCAAAGCATATAAGGGATCAAAGACCAATAATTAAAAAAATATCAGAGTTTTTATAAGGAGGTAAATAATGGATATAAAACCTGCAGAGATAATGCTTTGTGCAGCCGCTCATGAGCTTAAAGATGGTTATGTGGTTTTAGTAGGAGCTGGAATGCCTATGGGAGCAGCATATCTTGCCCAGTTAACCCATGCTCCTAATCTAGTTGTAGTTATAGAGCTTGGAGTAGTAGCTGGCAAGTCTGACAGAATGCCTACCTCCATAGCTGATCCAATATTATTGCAGAATGCTACATTTGCTGGATCAATGACTCATATATTAGGTGGAATGCTTCCTTATATTGATATAGGTTTTCTTGGAGGTGCTCAAGTAGATAAATATGGGAATATAAATTCAACAGTTATAGGGGACTATTATAATCCAAAGATAAGGCTTACAGGAAGTGGTGGAGCAAATGATATAGCATCAATTGCCCATAAGGTTCTTATAATAATGAGGCATGAGAAAAATAAATTGGTGGATAAGTTAGATTATATTACATCTGTTGGACATTACAAAGGAGGAAATTCAAGGAAATCTCTTAATCTACCTGGAGATGGCCCATTGGCTTTAATTACAGACCTTGGAATATTTAGATTTGATGATGTAACAAAGGAGATGTATATATATTCATATCATCCTGGGGTTACTATAGATAGAATAAAAGAGAATACAGGATTTGATATTAAAGTGGGTAAAGATGTTAAGGAAACAGAAATTGATATGGATGAGATAAAGCTTTTAAGAAAGATTGATCCGAGAGGAATATATTTGAGATATTAATTCTTCCAGATCAGGGATGTCCTTTAAGAAAGAATAACTAAGTTATAAATCTGCTTTATACTGATGAAGAAGGTTTTCTGGAGCTAATTATTTAAAAGTATATAAGTTCAAGAAAGTGTCTAATTGTATAAAATTCCTGAAGAAATATCAGAGGCATTCATAAAGTGAGTTTTATTCTGATACAGAATAAAGAATGAAAATTTAATAGATATAAAGGAGGAATTATGGCAGGTTTATTTGATGTTTTATGGTTATTCTTTATCATTATTTCCCTTCAGCCAGTTATTCGCAAAAGGTTATTAGAAGTTTCCAGACAACGATTAATTGCAAAGATTGAACGTAAAAGAAATTCTCGAGTTATTCTTATGGTACATAGGCAAGAAACAATGGGATTTTTAGGATTTCCTGTACTCCGTTATATAGATATACAAGATTCCGAAGAGATTATAAGGGTTATTAATATGACTGATTCTGAAGTTCCAATAGATCTCGTATTACATACTCCTGGAGGGCTTGTTATTGCATCATTGCAAATAGCGAGAGCTATAAAAAAACATAAAGGGAAAGTAACGGTATGTGTTCCTCATTTTGCCATGTCTGGAGGGACCCTTATTGCTTTAGCTGCAGATGAGATAATAATGAGTCCACATGCAGTATTGGGCCCGGTAGATCCGCAATTAGGGGAATATCCCGCAGCTTCCCTTGTGAAAGTGGTTGAAGAAAAACCAATTGATAAGATAGAAGATAAAACTTTAGTGCTTGCAGATATAGCTAAAAAGGCTATGAATCACCTTAAAGAGGGTATTAAAGAGCTTCTACAGGATAGATACTCACCGGATAAAATTGAAGAACTTTCACATATTCTTTCACAGGGGACATGGACCCATGATTATCCTATAACATTTGAAAAAGCTAAGGAATTGGGACTACATGTGAGTTCAGATATGCCAAGTGAATTTCTTGAATTAATGAGCTTATATCCACAACCAGTTAGACGGCAGTCTACTGTTGAATATATTCCACTTCCAAGGGGGAGGGAAGTGCATAAATAATAAGTTTAATAGGATATTTTCAATCTTATTGCTGGATAGAGAATTAAACACCTCTTTTGAATTTCTTGAAAATATTAAAGAAATCACTCTAAAAGAAGTACAGTGTGTGATAAGGAAAATATTGTTATCTAAATTTATGAGTAAGGAATTTCTATGTATAGAAGTGGTGGTATTATTGACATCCTATATACTCTATGTTAAATTAATCTCCTAATAGGAGGATTATTGATTCTTTTGAGATTAAAGTTTTTAGTATTAATATTATCTGTTTTTCAAAGAATTTATCTAATTATGATATTCCAGAGGTCTAAATTTAAATAAAAAGAGATAATAAGGTTTATTTATGTTTATCAATGACTTTGATTACAAACTACCTAAGGAATTGATAGCTCAATTTCCGCTCGAAAAAAGAGATCATTCAAGATTAATGGTAATTTACAGGAGTAATTATAAAATAGAACATAAAAGATTTTTTAATGTAATAGAATATTTACAAAGAGGGGATATATTAATAATAAATGACACAAAGGTATTTAATGCGAGACTTTATGGGGAAAAACCTAGTGGGGGTAAGATAGAATTTTTGCTACTTAATAAGCTAAGAGAGACGAAAGGAGAATCTATATGGAATTCTTTAATAAAAACATTCTCTGGGAATCCAAGAATAGGTCTCAGGTTTAATATAGATTCTATTATAATGGGAGAGATATTAGAAAGGGTTTCAGATATTGAATGGAAGGTCATTTTTAAATATAATGGTAATTTTAATAAAATACTTGAGAAAATAGGATATCCTCCTTTGCCACCATATATAAAGAGGAATGGAGATTTAAGATATAGAAAAATGGATAAAAAAAGGTATCAGACTGAATATGCAGAGAACATAGGTTCTATAGCAGCACCAACTGCAGGGTTTCATTTTACTGAAGCATTACTCAATAAAATTAGGGAAAAAGGTATAATAATAGCTCCTGTAACCTTACATATAGGATACGGAACATTTGCTCCAATAAAGGTTGATAGGATTGAAGACCATAAAATGCATAGAGAATTTTATGAAATACCTGAGTCTACAGTTTCTTTAATAGAGAATAATAATAGAAGGATTATAGGGGTGGGTACAACAGTAGTAAGAGTGATAGAGACTTATATGAATACTCGTGAACTAAAGGGATATACGGATCTATTTATATACCCACCGTATAAATTTAAAAGGATTAATGGTATGATAACAAATTTCCATCTTCCAAAATCCACCCTTTTACTCCTTGTATCAGCATTTGCTGGGAGGAAGCTTATCCTTAATGCATACGAAAAGGGTATAAAAGAGAGGTATAGATTCTATAGCTACGGGGACTCAATGCTTATTCTCTAAATATGTTTAAGATACTAAAAAAAGATAGATATTCAAAGGGGAGATGTGGTATTTTTAATACTTCCCATGGTTATTTTAAAACTCCTGTCTTTATTCCTGTTGGAACTCAGGGAAGTATAAAGTCACTTACTCCAGAGGAATTGAGAGATATTGGTATTGAAATTATCTTAAGTAATACCTATCATTTATATCTCCGTCCAGGGCATGAAGTTGTTAAAGAATTCGGTGGATTACACAAATTTTTACATTGGGAATATCCTATATTGACTGATAGTGGGGGTTTTCAGGTATATAGCTTAAGTAAATTAAGAAAAATAACAGAAGAAGGAATTATATTTAAATCCCATATAGATGGATCAGAGCATTTTATAACCCCTGAAAAAGCCATAGAGATTCAGGAGGCACTTGGTTCCGATATAATAATGACATTGGATGAATGTGTTTCTTATCCCTCAACATATGAATATACAAAGCTTTCAACGGAGTTAACCACAAGCTGGGCTAAGAGATGTAAGCAGAAAAAGCTCTTGAATAATCAGTCATTATTTGGTATTGTTCAAGGTGGTATGTATAAGGATTTAAGAGAGAAAAGTGTATATGATATAGTAGATATAGGTTTTGATGGATATGCTATTGGAGGTTTAAGCGTGGGGGAGAGTAAATCCCTTATGTATGAACTGGTAGATTACACAACAGATTTTTTACCAGAGGAATATCCAAGATATCTTATGGGGGTTGGTAAACCCGAAGATATCGTAGAATGTGTACAGCTTGGAGTAGATATGTTTGATTGTGTGATGCCTACAAGGAACGCCAGGAATGGGACTCTATTTACAACCTATGGTAAGATAATAATTAAAAATTCCGAATTTATTAAAGATGATTCTCCAATTGATGATAATTGTGGATGTTATACATGTAGAAACTACTCAAGGGGATATTTAAGACATCTCTTTGTATCAAAGGAGATATTGTCTCCCCGGCTTAATACAATTCATAATTTGTATTACTATACAAATTTAATAAAAGAGATAAGAAAGGCCATAGAAGAAGATAGTTATCCTCAATTTTTAAATAGATTTTATTCACTAAGAAGGAGGTCTGAATGTTAGAAAGCATAGCATATGCAGCCGATGGTAGGCCAGGATTTCATGGATTTGTAGATTTTCTCCCTATAATACTTATATTTATTGTTTTTTATGTGCTATTGATACTACCCCAGCAGAAGAAGATAAAAAAACATAGAGAGTTTATTAATAATCTTAAAAGAGGTGATGAAATTGTTACATCAGGAGGTATATATGGGAAGATAACTGGTATTACAGATAATGTTGTGACCATAGAAATAGCTGATAAGGTAAGGATAAAGGTTTCAAAGGATCAAATAATGAGATATTCAACAAAGGGGGAATAAAATGTATAATCTTAAATGGAGGCTTATTTTTATAATATTTGTAGTTATATTAGGAATTATATTTATTCTACCTTCTCTCGGTTTCACACCTCCAAAATCTCTTGAGAATTATCTATCAAAACTCCATTTAGGTCTTGATTTGCAGGGAGGGATGCATTTAATACTTGAGGTTGATACTTCAAAGACTCTTGAGAATATACTTGATAGGGATATAGAAGATATTAAACATATACTTGGAAGGAATAGTATCCCATATGGATCTATAGAAATGATTAAGGGGAAGATAGTCATATATTTGTTAAATCCAGATGATGAGTATAAATTCAACAATATTTTAAAGAGTAGATTTTCAAACCTTATAGGAAATTATAAAAAGGTAGGTGATGAACTAAGGGTAGAATTGGAATTTAATAATAAAGAAGAAAGGAAGATAAAGGAATCTACTATAGATCAGGCTTTAGAAACTATAAGAAATAGAATAGATCAGTTTGGTGTTGCAGAACCAGATATTCATAGAGAGGGAGAAGATAGGATTGTTGTTCAATTGCCTGGCATACGGGATCCTGATAGGGCTATCGCATTGATAGGGAAGACAGCTATACTTGAATTTAAACTTGTTGATGAAGAAAATAGCATTGAGAAGGCATTAGCAGGAGATATCCCGGAGGGGGATGAGATATTATATCAAAGGAGGGTTGATAGAGATACTGGTGCTATATCTCAAACTCCTTATCTAATTAAGAAAAGAACTCTAATGACAGGGGATCTTATTAAGAATGCTATGGTAAGAATTGATACAAGGCTAAATGAACCATATGTTCTTATAGAATTTAATGATAGAGGAGCAAGACTATTTGATCAGATAACAGCAGCAAATGTTAAGAAGAAGCTGGCTATAATACTTGATGATAATATATATTCGGCTCCTGTTATTCAGGAAAGGATCTCGGGTGGAAGGGCTCAGATAACAGGTAATTTTACAGATGAAGATGCCCGTGACCTTGCAATAGTTTTAAGGGCTGGTGCACTCCCAGCCCCAGTAAATATATTGGAGAAGATAACAGTCGGTCCTTCCTTAGGTAAGGATTCTATTAATAAAGGGACTAATTCTATATTGATAGGTGGTTTGTTGGTAGTGATATTTATGGTAATATATTATAATTTATCAGGACTAATAGCTAATGTTGCTTTGATTTTAAATATGTTACTCATACTTTCTTGTCTTGCTGCATTTAGAGCTACATTAACATTACCAGGAATTGCAGGTATTGTCTTAACTATAGGTATGGCAGTAGATGCAAATGTATTGATATTTGAGAGAATAAGAGAAGAGCTTAAAACTGGTAAGGGTATAAGAGCTGCAATAGAAGCTGGATTTTCAAGGGCATTTCTGACTATTTTGGATGCTAATTTAACTACTCTTATTGCTGCTGTAGTCCTGTTCCAATTTGGAACCGGACCTATAAAGGGATTTGGAGTTACTTTAAATATAGGGTTGTTGGCAAGTATGTTTACAGCAATATTTGTATGTAGAGTAATATTTGACCTATGGGTAGGTAAAAGAAGAATGAAGAAATTAAGTATATAAGGAGTTAATATGGAGTTATTTAAGAAGACAGCAAATATAGATTTTATGAGTAAAAGGAGTATATGCTTGGCTATTTCATTTATATTGATTTTGTCTGGAATTATTTCACTTATTATAAAAGGTGGACCCAAATATGGAATAGACTTTACAGGTGGTATTGCTTTAAATATATCTTTTAAAGAAAAGCCGTCTTATGACAAGATAAGAAATTCTCTTGAAAATATAGGTATAAAGGATATTATAATTCAAGAATATGGTAGAGAAAATGAGGTAATTATAAGATTTAGTGGCAAAGGAATAGATCCCAATGGATTGGAGAATAGGATTAAAGATAAATTAAAGAAAAATTTTCCTAAAAATCCTTTTGATATTAAAGGAGTTCAGATGATAGGGCCAAAGGTAAGTAGAGATTTAAGGAGAAAGGGTATACTTGCGGTAATATATGCTACTATTGGAATTTTGATATATGTTGGATTTAGATTTAAACCATTGTGGGGTGCTGCAGGAGTGATAGCTCTTATTCATGATGTATCCATTACACTTGGTATATTCTCATTGACGAATAAAGAGATAGACTTAACAGTTGTAGCTGCATTTTTGACAATAGTTGGATATTCAATTAATGATACTATTGTGGTATTTGACAGAATAAGAGAAAATCTCAATCTAAGAAGAAAGGGAAGATTTGAAGATATAATAAATATGAGTATAAACCAGACCTTAAGTAGAACTATATTAACCTCTTTTACCGTACTTGTTGTTGTTATTATTCTATTCTTTTTTGGTGGTGAGGTTATACATAATTTTGCTTTTGCTCTTATAATAGGAGTTATTACCGGAACATATTCCTCAATATTTATTGCATCACCTATTATTGTATCCTTTAGAGGTGCTGGAAATTTAATTAAGAAGAGAAGAGCCTAATGGAAGAGCCTGAATTAAGAAGAGATGTTAGTGTATGGGGATCTTTTACATGGGGATTTGCAGATGTTGGAGCTGATACCTATGTGGCATTAGGGCTTGTTATGGCTTATGCTAAGGGAGCAACAAGCTTAGCCTTTGCGTTGGCAGGGATTGTATATATAATGATAGGACTTGCCTATACTGAGCTTGCTTCTACATATCCGGTAGCAGGGGGTGGTCCATATTTTACACTTAGGGGGCTTGGAGATTTCTGGGGGTTTATTTCAGGAGCAGCACTACTTCTTGATTATACTATTGATATTGCTCTTTTTGCCACAGCATCAGCAGGATATTTTAATTTCTTCCTCCCCTATATAATAGGCCATGGTATAGAGAATTTTGTTGTTAATATAGGGCCATTTAAAGCTGTGAATCCAGTATGGTGTTTAGAAACAATTGCTCTGATTGTATTTTTGATATTCCTAAATATAAGAGGGATAAGAGAATCTTCTCTAATAAATGAAGTAATAGGTGGGATTGTAATAATACTAGAATCGTTAATTATAATTATCGGTTTTATATTTGCGTGGAGACCAGAATTTCTTATACATCAATGGTATACCCAATTTCCTTCAAAAGAGAATTTTATGTATGGAACATCGCTTGCTATAATATCATTTGTAGGATTAGAGTCTATATCCCAAGCTGCTCAAGAAACAAGGCGTCCTGCATCTATAGTTCCAAGAACATCTTTAACACTCATATTTAGTGTATTTATATTTGCTACAGCGTTTCCAACATTGAGTTTAGGGCTTTTACCATGGCAGGAAATTGCAAAACATATGGATAACCCAGTTGCTATTATTGCAAAGTCTATTCCATATATAGGGCTGATTGCAGGTCCATTCACTGCGTTTATAGGGTGTCTGATACTTTTAATATCATCCAATACAGGGGTTATGGGAGCATCAAGGTTAACATATTCATTAAGTCAATTTAATATTATAAGTAAGTGGTTTGGGGTTGTTCATCCAAAATACAGGACACCGGTGAGAGCTGTTATAGCGTTTTCATTTATAGGAATAATTGAAGTTTTTCTCTCATTCCTGACGCCGAGCGCAATGGATACATTAGGAAATATGTACGCATTTGGGGCTACATTGGGGTATACAATGGTATTTATCTCTTTAATTAAGTTGAGATTCTCGGATACATATTCTCCGAGACCTTATAAGATGCCATTGAATATAAAAATAAGCTATAAAGGAGAGAAAGTAGAATTTCCTGTATTGGGTCTATTGGGAATGATAGGAATTATGAGTGTTCTATTTATGGTAGTTCTTACCCATGATATAGGAAGAATTGCCGGACCATCCTGGATACTATTATGCTTCTTATATTATGCATGGTATAGAAAGAGAAATGGACTTCCAGTATTTAAAACTGTAAAGCATGAGTGGGAAAAAGAGCAGATATCTGTTCTTGAATCAGCTGAGGAGTATGATATGCTTGAAGAATATAAGATAAGACTGGCTGAGAGGGATAAAAAACTTGGAAAGAACTCAAAGAAGACTTAGAATGATAGATTGTTATCATATTTTTATTACTATATCTATGGTAATATTAGGAGCTATAATAATATTTCGTTCATTAGGTGAGAAGTGGTTCCTCAATTCAATTATAATTGGAGGAAGTATTCTTATATTTGGAATTTATAGGGTTGTATTGGTTTTCAGGTATATTAAAGAGAGAAAAGATGTCTGTTAATATAAATTTTATAGGGGTTATATTAGCAATAATATTTACATTATCCATGAGTGGCTTAATATTATGGATGCTTAGGGTTCCTCCCCCAATTCCTCCTGCAGCAGCTAAAGCAAGAAGGTCTGTAGGGGCAATAAAGAGAATACTTGTCCCAACAGTAGGTATGCCATATTCTGAAAGGGGTATAGAGCTTGCTTGTAGGCTCGGTGAAGAACAGAAGGCAGAGATAATATTGGTATATGTTGTTGAAGTTCCGCGAACTCTCCCGCTAAATGCCCCTCTTCCAACCGATGAAATAAATGCTAAAGAGGCTCTTGATAGGGGGAAAGAAATAGTAGAATTGAGGGAGCTTAATACAATAACAAAGATGGAAAGAGCAAGGGAAGCATGGGAAGGTATAATCAGGTCTGCGAAGGATTATGATGTAGATCTGATAGTTATGGGAGTGATGTCAAAGAAGGGGATTATTCAGGATATATTGGGAAAAACAGCCGATATTCTGTTTAAAAAAGCTCCATTTGAGATAATAATAGATAGGCTCCCTTCCTAAATTAAGGAGGTTTTATGAGAATAGTAATATTAGGTTGTGGAAGATTGGGATCATCATTGGCGAATCTATTGGCTGAAGAAAGAAATGAGATTATAATAATTGATGAAAATGAGGATAAATTTATAAACCTTGAAAAAGATGTTGCGTTTAGAATAGGGAGTAATATATTTAATGATAATATTATGAACGAAATATTTTCTGAAAAGGTTGATGTATTTGTATCTGCAACTGGTAAAGATACAATAAATATAATGGCAGCTCAAATTGTAAAAAAGAGATTTAATCCAAAGAAGATAATAGTTAGAATCTATAATCCTTCTTTAGCAAGGGTATATAAAGATATGGGATTAGAGACGGTATGTCCTACTGAATTAACATTAAATTTTATTATAGATATGTTAAAATAAGGAGAGAATATGTATATTATAATTGTAGGTGCAGGGAAGGTTGGATATAATCTCACAAAGCTTCTCCTGTTAGAAGGGCATGAAGTTATGCTTATCGAGAAGGATAAAAGTAAAATTTCTATCCTTATGAATGAGTTAGGAGATTCTGTAATGTATGGGGATGGGACGTCATTAGAGGTTCTGAAGAAAGTGGGGGCAAATAGAGCTGATGTTTTAGTATCTGCAACAGGTGAAGATGAAGATAATCTTGTTATATGTCAGATGGTGAAGATAGTATTTATAACACCAAAAACTATTGCAAGGGTTAATAACCCAAAGAATGAGGAGATATTTAGCTCCTTTGGAATAGATGCTACTGTAAGTGCAACAAGGATTATAAATGCTCTAATAGAAGAGCAAGTGAAGGCTGATTCTGTTGTTCCCTTACTTACTATTCATGGTGGAGATCTTGAAATTGTGGAAGTAGAATTATCTTCTCTTTCTCCTTTGATAAATAAAAAGATAAGGGATATAAAGCTTCCTGAGGAAGCTATATTTATATCAATAATAAGAAATGATAAGGTTATAGTACCAAGAGGTGATACTGAATTTATGGAAGAGGATAAAGTTATAGCCTTAGTAAAAAAAGAAAAGGAGCATGAATTAAGAAATATTTTATGAAAAGGATATGGATTTTAAGAAAGAAGGATAATGCATTAATAGAATCTCTTTCAAAGGATTTAAATATATCTCTATTAACTTCCCATATATTAGTAAATAGAGGGATGAAGGATATTGATAATTCCTATAAATTTTTACACCCATCTTTGTCAGATTTATATTCACCTTTTTTATTAAGTGATATGGATATAGGGACTAATAGAATATTAAAAGCTATAAAGAATAAAGAGAAGGTTCTTATATATGGAGATTATGATGTAGATGGGGTTACAGCAACCTCTATGCTTCTTTTGTTTCTTAATAAGTTTTCTCCAAATGTTTCTTATTATATACCAGACAGGCTTAAAGACGGCTATGGTATTAATATAGATGCTATTAAAAGGTTTAAAAATGAGGGTGTTAAGCTTATAATCTCTGTGGATTGTGGTATATCAGATTATGAGGAGATAGACTATTGTAATAATAACGGAATGGATGTTATTATATGTGACCATCATGAACCCCCTGCAAGAATACCAGGGGCTATTGCTGTACTTAATCCTAAACGTAAGGATTCTACATATCCATTTAAAGATTTAACAGGGGTTGGGGTTGTATTCAAGCTTATTATAGGTTTAAGAGCAAGGCTCAGAGAGAAGGGAGAGGATAATCTACCAAATCTTAAAAGATATATGGATCTTGCGGCATTAGGGACAATAGCTGATATAGCACCAATTATAGATGAGAATAGAATAATAGTAAAATTTGGTCTTACAGAGATTGCAGATGGGGATAGACCTGGAATTAAGGCATTAAAGTCTGTTAGCGGTATTAACGGGGGTCCTGTAGATTGTGGTATGGTGGGATTTAGATTGGCTCCAAGAATAAATGCAGCTGGCAGATTATCCAATGCCAATCTTGGAGTCGAGCTTTTGACTACTTCTGATGAGAATAAGGCTTTCGAAATTGCTAAAACATTAGATAGTGAGAATTCAAAAAGGCAGAATATAGAAAATAAGATATTTAAGGAGGTATTAAATATATTAGAGGGGAATAGGTCTTTGTTAATGAATAAATCTATTGTGCTTGCCAGCGAAAATTGGCATGCTGGAGTAATAGGTATTGTGGCGTCAAGAGTAGTTGAAGAATATTACAGACCAACAATCCTTATATCCATAGCGGATGGAATTGGTAAAGGTTCGGGAAGGAGTATTGAGAAATTTCATATGTATGAAGGATTAAGAAGTTGTGAGCATTTATTAGAGGGTTATGGAGGTCATAAACATGCTGCTGGATTGAAAGTATCAATTGATAAAATATCTGAATTTCAAGAACTTTTTGAGGAAGTAGCAAAGTCAAAACTAAGAGATGAAGATTTATATCCAGTTATAAATATAGATAGTGAGATAATGCTTAGAGACCTCACTGCAGAAATTGTTAAGGAGTTTGAACTGTTAGAGCCTTTTGGTCCATCAAATCCAGAACCTGTTATAGCATCTTCAAATATTAAGATTTCTGATTGCAAGATAGTTGGTGATAATCATCTAAAAGTTACATTGAAAGATGGTAATTTTACATGGGATGGAATCGGATTTGATTTGGGAAGAATTTATCCATTACTATATGAGAAGGCTGATATTGCATTTTCTCCCCGGATAAATACATGGCAAGGATTAGAATACCTTCAACTAAGGTTGAAGGATATTAGAGAAGGAGGTATGAAATGAAGATAAAATGGTTAGGTCACGCAGCTTTTATTATTACTTCGGAGAGTGGTACAAAAATATTAACAGATCCATATGAGTCGGGTTCATACGATGGAGCGATTAAATATGAACCTATTGAGGAAGGTGTTGATATTGTGACAGTGAGCCATAATCAACATGAGGATCATAATTATGTTAAAGGGTTGAAGGGGGATCCACAGGTTGTGAGATGTGTAGGTTCAAAAAAGGCTAAAGATATTGAGTTTAATGGAGTTCTTGCATATCATGATAAGAGCAAAGGGAGAGAAAGAGGATCAAATACTGTTATAAGGATTAATGTAGATGGGATAAGAGTATGTCATCTTGGTGATCTTGGTCATGTGCTTGATGATTCTCAATTAGATGATTTGGGAGAGGTGGATATATTACTTATCCCTGTTGGTGGAGTATTTACCATTGATGCAAGGGAAGCCACCAAACTTGTAGAAAAGATGAATCCAAAGATTGTGATACCCATGCATTATAAGACTGATAAGTGTGATTTCCCTTTGCTTAATGTAGAAGAGTTCCTAAAAGGGAAAGAGCGTGTTAAGAGAGTGAATAGTAGCGAAGTTGAGATAAAGGAGCTTCCAGTAAGTAGGGAGATTATTGTGCTTGAACATGCTCTATGAGGGCGGTTATTCAGAGAGTAGATTCGGCTGCAGTATATGTAGAAGATAAGGAAATAAGCAGGATTGGGGAAGGTTTATTTATATTGCTTGGGATAGGGAAGGATGACGATGATAGTGATGTAGATTATCTTTCATCAAAGATTCCAAATATAAGAATATTTGAGGACAATGAAGGTAAGATGAATCTCTCCTTAAAGGATATAGGGGGAGAGATGTTGATTGTTTCTCAATTTACACTATTTGGTGATGTAAGGAAAGGAAGGAGGCCATCATTTACGGGAGCAGCAGAGATAGAGAAGGCTGAGAAACTTTATAAATATTTTATTGCTAAAATAAGAGAACATGATATAGCACCAGAGAGTGGGATATTTCAGGCAAAGATGAGAATAAAGTTGATTAATAATGGCCCCGTTACCCTATTAATGGATAGTAAGAGGTTATTTTAATTTAAATTATGTTGAATAATTTGAGCTTTTATTAAGGGAATATTTAGATTTATATTTTAAGAAGGTTTAAAGGGGAAGGTGCTCTTCAAAGTAGATATATTTATTTATGAAATCCCTACCAATATTTATTGATAAGGACGGAAGATGGTATCATGAAGGAATTGAGATAACCCATGAAAGGCTCTATCTATATCTTAATGAATGTTTGACAATAAGTGAGGAGGAAGGATATTTCCTTAAGTCCGGGGATAATATTTATAAAATAGAAGTAGAAGATACTCCATTTGTTGTTAAAAAAATAAGATGTGAAGGAGAAAATTTTATATTAACCCTTAATGATAATAAGGAAGAGAACCTTGATATTAATACCTTAGAGTTCAAGAATAATATCCCATATTGTAAAGTGAAAAATGGAAAGTTTTTAGCAAGATTTTTAAGAAATAGCTATTTCCAACTGGCAGAGCATATAGTAGAGAGTGAAGATGGATATTATTTATCTATTAATGGAAATAGACATAAATTGGAATAGGATGAGAGTATAGAGGCCTAACCTAACTGTCTACATCCTCTGGATGTAATATTTTATGGTGAGCTACTTCATACATTAAATGTAGTGCCAGCAACCAGCTGAGAGTGGCTTCTGCCCCCTGATTTTTATCTACCCCTGTTGAATTCAGACCATCAAAACAACCTCCGGTATTAAAATCATACAGAGTTTCCTGAAGATCGTTGCTCCCAAAGAACCATGAGAAACACCGTTCTATCATTTCATGCCAGGAATAATCTTCAGTAATTATAAGAGCTTCATTACAAGCATCTATGATTGCTGCAATCTCTATAGGTTTTTGATCAAAAATAGCTTTCTCTTCTCCTTGCCTAAACCCTCCATTACTTCCTATAATTGAAATATATTTCCCTACAGGATCTGTCTGAATATCCAGGAGCCATTTAAGCGAATTTAACCCCTGTTTAAGTATTTCTTCCTCTTTAATGCATTTGTAGGTAGATATAAGTGCTTGAGGGAGGCGGGCATTATCATAGGTAACAATATCTTCACACCATGGCCAATCTTCGGTTCCATTATCTTTAAACAATTTAAAAAGCTTTAGAGCTAATTCTTTTAATATTCCCTTTACCTCTGTGTCACCACCAAAGCGTTTAAGATAGTTAGCACATCCTAATATTGAATATGCCCAAGCACGGGGAGAATTAAAAGATAGAGAAGGACAGAGTGCTTGTTTAAATAGGTGAACAGCTAATCCAAGTATAGAATCTGTAGGAGCATAAGCCACTGTATAACCAAGTGCCCATAATGTCCTTCCATGACTGTCTTCTGTTCCTACTTCTTCAACCCAGAGTCTATCATAGGACATCAGGCTGCGGATTCTCTTTTCCCCTTGGTTAAATGCATAATTAAGGAAAGCAAGATAGATATGCATAAGAGGGATAATACTTTCATCTTTAAAAAGCATCCAGTTCATTATGGTTACAACAAGGGCTCGTGCATTATCATCGGTAGAATATCCATGATAACGATCTGGAGTAGTAAATATAGCGTTTCTAATAATGCCGGTATCATCTGTTAATGTTTTTAAATGATTAAGTTTTACCTCTGGTAGAGAGATTCTATCTACCGGGCGTTGTCTAATGCGTCTTGCCCGTACCTGTTTACCATATTCTAATAGAGCCCGTTCAAATATCTCAATGTAGACACTTCCCACTTCATGCCAGACCATCCTTCTTCCAAATTGGTAGGTCTGTTTCCGCAGTCTGTTTCTTAATATCTCATTGCCTAAAAGTTCTATCAGTTCCTTTGAAATAGTATCTTTATCGCGAAATGGGACAAGTCTACCTCTCCCCTCGGATAGCATCTCTTCTGCATACCAATAGGGTGTAGAAATAATGGCTTTACCACATGCTACAGCATAGGTTAATGTACCGGATACAATCTGCTCTTTAGAAAGATATGGTGTGAGATAAATATCCGCTGCTATAATGAATCTTACTAACTGCTCCAGGCTGACGAATTTGTTATGAAAGGATATATTATGCTCTAATCTTTTAGCTTTTACCATCTGTTCCAAGAAAAAACGATACTGTTCTCCAAAACGTCGTTTAATTGATGGATGAGTTGCTCCAACTATCAAATAAAGGGCATCAGGAAATTGTCTAACTACTTCAGGCATAGCTTCAATAACATATTCAATGCCCTTCTGAGGATTGATAAGTCCGAATGTTAAAATAACGCGACGTTCTTCAGCCTGAAATTGGTCTTTATAATAAGATGGATCCAAAAATGGCACATCTGGTGCTCCATGATAAATCATTACAATCTTTTCTTCAGGTACATCATAGATATCTGCTAATATTTCTTTTGCATGGTTAGATTGAACTACAACAAGAGTTGATAATGCACAGATAGTTTTAAGAACTTTCTTTCTGCCTTGGGGGGGATCCTTTAAAATTGTATGCAGGGTGGTAACCACAGGCTTTTTTAGATTTTGTAATAGATAAATTATGTAATTTCCGTCATTACCTCCAAATATGTCAAATTCATGCTGGAGCGAAATAACATCAATTGTCGAAAGATTAAGAAAGTTTGCTGCATCAACATAGTCTTTCTTGTGTTGTTCTCTTATAACAAATGATACTTCATCAGGGTATTGATAACCGGGTAAGGTATCATTTATTGCCACAATCTGTATGTTATTTGCAGTTGAGTCATTATAAAGATGGGCTAAGGTATGAGCTAAATCATATGTAAATGTTCCGATACCACACTGGCGTGGGAGATATGTGGCAATAAAAGCGATGCCTATCGGTTTTACAAAGGGACCTCTTCTCTCCATAATAACACCTCATCTATTCTTTTCCAGAAGCTACATGGCAGTATTTTAGATACTCCAGTAAGTCATTCATATTAGCTAATGCAAGTCCGACGCTTGTATCAGCTGCTCCATAATACAGACGAAGTTCATTGGTTTCTTTTGACCATATAGCCCCGGTTGGGAATGTAACTCCGGGAACATTCCCTGTAAGCTCATAGTTTTCCTTTGGACTGAAAACAGACTCCATACTTCGAGCTATTAACTTCCAGGGTTCATTTAAATCAAGTAGCGCTAGTCCTACTCTATAGAGGCTACCAGAGGCAGTAACCCGCACACCATGGTATATTATCAACCAACCCTCCGGGGTCTCAATAGGAGGTGGCCCAAGCCCAACCCTATCACTATCCCACCATCCGTCTCGGGTCGGGATAAGAACATGATGTTCACCCCAGTATTTCAAATCAGGTGAGAAAGATATCCAGATATGGGCTTCTCCTCTAATAATCGGACGATGAATTAGAGCATACTTTCCTTTAATAAGTTTGGGAAAAATAGAAGCATCTTTGTCCTCTGGATGCATCAAAATACCTACACGTTTAAATATTTTGAAATCTTTTGTTAGTGCCAATGAGACAACCGGTCCACCTTTAGAAAAGGAAATATAGGTAATAGCGTATTCTCCAAGATTTTCAAGCCACACAATCCTGGGGTCTTCTATCCCCCACCCTTCTTCATTATAATCAATATCTGGTTCCATAGCTGGCGTATCAGCTATTTCCCAATCTGTTTTTCCATCATAGCTTGAAGCAATGGTGAGATGCGAAAAACCGCGTAAATCTTCTACTCGCACCAAGAGAAGGGTCTTACCACCTACCTCTATAGCACCAGGGTTGAATACTGCATTTGTTGGATAGGGCCATATATCGGGGGTAAGGATAGGATTATTCTCGTATCTCAGAAATAACCGATTTATATTTACAGGGCTAACTACTCTCCCCATTTTTTAATATTTTAACATTTTAAAAAACAATGTGCAAATTAAAATAGAATATATGGAAATTATGAAATTTATGAATTCTGGATAATATTTATATAAAACTCAAACAAGAATGCAAAATTCAAATCCTTATATATCTTTTTGATAAATTATTTTTCATAATCATTTAATAATATTATTAAACTTTTCTATAATTTTACATATACCATAAACAGATGGTTTCTCCGGTATTATATCTTTATCAAATCGATGATTTACAAGTAAAAAAGCATCATGTTGAGTATGTTTCCCTGTAAAAATACCTTTACTATAAAGTTTATCAGCTCCTATATTAGCTTTAAGATCAAAACCACTATTGGGAATAAGCAGTAGATCAGGGGATTGATTCATATATGGTCCATGATATATCTCTTCTTTCCTGAAGATATTTCTTATAACCTTCTTCCCCTCTAACTTTAAATTGTTAAAAATATCTATTAATTCTTCAATCACCTTATCATATTCTTTCTCATCTACAGAGCCCTTAGGATATTTATTTTTTAGATTAACATATATCCTTGCTGGGTCAAGAGCAAATGCCTTTGTGCCATAATCGATATCGGCAAAATCTCTTTTTGCTTCAGGTTTTAATTTAAGAAATCCATTCTCTCTTAACAGGAAATTTATATTTACCTCCCTTTCTAACAAACCAAAACCATGATCGGATAATAAGATAAGTAGGTCTTCTTCGTATAGTCTATTATATATCTTTCCTATTACTTCATCTATCTTACGAAAGTGGTCTAAAAACACCTGGTGATATATATGATCTTCATCTTTGTATGCATTCCATAAAAAGTGGGAGAGGCGATCTGTCCCTGTAAATACTAACATGAAATTCTGCCAGATTTCTTTCTCCCATAAGTATCTATAAGTATCAATCCTTGCTTTAAGGGTCTTATCCAGGTCATTCAAGAATAGTTCGATTGATTTATGAGCTTTGGAAGAGTCCACATCTATCTGATAGTTAAGTTCATTTAATTTTGGTATTAACGACTTAGGATATACACTCCGCTCTAAACCTAAAGAGACAAATCCCGATATATGAATTCCGTTTAAAGACTTTACAGGAAAGGTGGAAGGGACATTTATAATTATGGATCTACCAATATCTTCTCTCATCCAGAAGGGTTTAGCCTTAAGATTATTAAAGTTTGGGAATGATAGCCTGTATGTACCTACTGGAATATCTGTAAATCCAAATATTCCATGTTCTGCTGGATTCTTTCCAGTAATAATAGAACTCCATGCTACAGAGGATATCTCAGGAATAGATGATTCCATCTGTTTAAATATTCCTTTATCCATCAAGCTTTTGGTATTTTTCATTACATCTTTTTCTGAGAGGTCTCTTATTAAAGAATAAGGAGCTCCATCAATTCCTATAATTATCCTCCGTGGATTCCTCTTATAAATATTTTTAAAAAAGTTTTTAATATGTCCCTTCATAATATTTTTCTGATTAGATATATCCTAAATCTTCCAACCTCTTTTTTACTATCTCTTCTTCCTCTCCTGAATATTCATAATCTTCTATCTTTGGAATATATCCCAATATCTCTAAAGTTTTTATTATCTTATTGCAACTTTCTTCAGGAACTTCTTTATCAGTATCAACAATTACCTCAGGTTTATCCGGTTCTTCATAGGGGTCATCAACTCCGGTAAAACCTCTAATTTCTCCATTTAGTGCCTTTTTATATAATCCCTTTACATCCCTTTCTTTTAAAACATCAATAGGACATCTAACATAAACTTCCACAAAGTTTCCAACATCTTGTCTTACTTCATCCCTTACTTCTTTATATGGTGAAATACAGGAAGCAATAGCAGCTACACCATTCCTACTTAAAAGCTTGCATACATATCCTACTCTTCTAATATTAGTATCCCTATCCTCTTTACTATATCCCAATCCCTTACTTAAATTTTTTCTTATATCATCTCCATCTAAAACTTCAACCTTCAATCCCCTTTCTAAAAGTCTGTTTTCCACCATCTTTGCTAATGTAGTCTTACCTGATGATGGAAGTCCCGTAAACCATAGTACAAAACCTTTTTCCACTTTTTGTTCCTCCTTTCTTAATCTTTATCTAACAATTTTCCCGATCATATCTTCAGGAATCTCTGAATCAAAAAGACTCAGAATTGTTGGAGCTACATCATAAATATTCAGATTTTCTCTTTCCCCTTTATTTTCTAATATTTCTCCTTTCCTTGACATGACAAATATTCCATACTGGTCATGATTAGCATCATCCGGTCCTGTATCATTTTCGAACATATGAATTTCATCTAAACCTATACTACCAGCAGATCTCCAGTTAAGATTTCCAAAATATATTATAAGGTCCGGAGGAATATTTTTACATTCTCTATATATTTCCTCTGGTTTAAAAACAATTGTTCCAATATTATTTCCTTTATCATCCCCAAGATTTTCAAGTTTATATTTTATTTCATCTCTAAATTTTTCATAATTATCCCTATCAATAATTCCTTGTGGTTCCCTTCCTTTTACATTTAAAAATAACCTTCCATAATATCCGCCTTCACCCCATGCATAGGTATTCCCCCAATCAATCATTGATGTTTTAAGAGGAACTTGCCCTTCGGGATTTTCTCTGAGCTTAAGATATCCTTCCTTCTTAAGCCATTCATTTATACAGATCCCTCCCTTCATTCCCTTTGCCCCATGGTCAGAGACTATTATTATATAGGTTTTATCCGGGATAATATCTATTACTTCTCCGATCTCAGAATCTATATATTCATAATATCTCTTAATAGCATGTTTATATGGATTATTTTCTTCATATAATCTATGATGTTTATCCATATATCTCCAAAATCCATGATGGATCCTATCGATTCCCATTTCAACAAATATAAATATATCCCAGTATTTAGTTTTTAAAAAATTCTTAATCACCTTAAATCTTCTCTCTGTCATCTCATAAATCTGTTTCAACAGTCTCTCCTTCTCTTCAGTTCTGAAATTCTCTACATCAATTATATAATTTCCATCGGCAATGTTATCTATTTCATATTTTATCTCATTTGGATAGGTGAACTGGACTTCTTTGTTAGGAGTTAAAAAACATCCTACCATAATTCCTCTTAATGGTTTGGGTGGGAATGTCTGAGGGACATTAATCACAATGGATGTCTTCCTATTTATTGATAGATAATTCCAGAGAAGCTTTTCTTTAACATAATTAGCATTGGCAAAATATAGCTCCTCATAATTATAGCTTCTTCTATTTCTAAATCCATAAAATCCTAATTGCCCTGGATCCTTACTGGAGAACATCGAGGTCCATGCAGGAATAGTAATAGGAGGAATAATACTTTTTAGTTTTCCATATATACCATTATCAATTAAATTTGATATATTTGGCAAATCCTTTTTCCATTTATTAAATATTAGCTCAGGGGGGGCACAATCAAGTCCTATTAGTAAAACCCTACTTCCTTTTGCCATAAAATACTCCCTTCTTTATCAATCCAGATAGCCTAAATTTCTCAATTCATTCTCTATTATCTTTCTATCTTTCTCGCTGAGCTCTTTGTTTAGGTCAAACTCACTTAAAGGATGTTTAACCCTTCCCCATTTTATCATATCCCATACCCTTTCATGGATATAATAGAGAAATATCTGTATTAGATTATAAATCAGGGTTATCATACCCACTTTTATCAAACTTCTTGTTACTACCCAGGATATAATTCCCAGTACAACAACAGCTAATACTCTCCATGAAATAGATTTGGCCAGTGCTCTTGTATGGGTCTCTATACGAGCTTTTCTTACCATTTTAGAGTCATATAATCATAGAATAAATTTCAAGCCTACAATTTTAAACTAAACCCCAATATTATATAAAACCTTACTATTCTCTAATAAAAAGACTTTAAATATTCATCATATAAGTGTATATACTAAAAACGAATTTTTATTTTAACAGCCATATTAAAAAATGTCAATTTTTGTAATGATTAAGGAAACATTCCTAATTCCATGATGAAAAAGATGGTCATCTACGAAACCCTCCACCTTGATGGAGAAGGGTGGGGTGGGGGTGAAACAAAACGCACTGAAACAAAAGACTTTTATCCCCTTCCGCGAGGGGAGGGAAAGTTCTATTGCTCACTATAGGAAGTATCTATCTCTCATGGGGAAAGAAACGTAGCCCGAGAACCGCTTACCGGGTCCTGTGAGCCAGAGGAACCAAATAGACAAAACAGACCAGATAGACTAAAGAAACCAAAGAAACCAAATTAGTGCGAAAGTTAGGAAGTTCAGAAGAACGGAAGTTAAACCAGACAAACGAAACAAATGAGATAAACGAAACAAACCAGACAAACGAGATAAACGAAACAAACGAGACAAACCAAACAAACCAAACAAACCAGACAAACGAAACAAACCAGATTAGTGTGGAAGTTTAGGAAGCTCGGAAGAGCGGAAGAAAGAAGCATTTCTCCCTTTTTAATTCTAAAAAACAAACGCAGATTTTCAGAAACTTCATCATGGAAGCATCTCCAATTTCGTGATGGAAAAAAGGATGGCTCACCTTAAAATA